>CAVGTC010000028.1:0-21477 GCA_963632255.1 Lachnospiraceae bacterium
AAGTGCTTGATAATCAATATAGGCAAAAATAAAGGGACATTCCTCGCGGGATGTCCCTATCTTGTAGTACAAATATACAACATTTTTCGGCGGAATGCAAATGTGTCAAACTACGTCACAAATTGACACTTGTAAAGTTTTCGGCCCCATTTCGTAAAATTCGGGAAAACACGCGGCAGGCATTTCCACCCGCCCCGACACACGAAAACACGCGGTTATCCTGCGGAAAGGATGGCACGGCGGACGCTATTTCCACCTCCACCGCTTTATCACAAGCCGCCCGCGCCTCAGCACGCGGAAACGCGCCGCCGCCGCCCGCACCTGCCCGCCAAGGATGATGAGCAGCACGGCCACAAGTATGGCCGCCACACCCGCCGCCACACGCGGCGTCACCCTGTCGCCGAAGAGCAGCGCGCCGAGCAGCACAGCCGTCACCGGCTCGAGCGCCCCCATCACCGCCGTGGGCGTGGAGCCAATCTTCTTTATAGCCATTGCCATAAAGACAAGCGACACCACCGTGGGCACAAGTCCAAGGGCGAAGGCCACCGCCCACTGCGTCGGCGTGGTGAGCGGCTGCACCCCCGCGCCGGGGGCGAAAGATGCGAAGAGAGCCACACACAGCAGGCACACTGCCATGGCGTAGAAGGTGAGCTTCACGCTTGACATCACCACGCGGCTGCGGTTAACCACCACGATGTAGAGGGCGTAGGAAAGTGCCGAAACCATTATCAGCGCGACGCCCGCCGCCGCGATGGGCTTTCCGTCACCCTTGTACAGCAGCGCTATGCCGCCCATGGTCAGCGCGACGGCGAGCCACGACGGCCAGGCCAGGCGTTCGCCGAAGAAAAGCGCCATCAGCATGGCCGTGAAGACGGGGTATGAAAAGACAAGGGTGGCCGCGACACCACCACTCATATAGTTGAACCCAAGGAAATAGGAGAGTGAGGAAACGGCGAAAAGCACGCCAAGCAGCACCAGCACGCCGGCCTCGCGCCGCGTGACGGAAAAATCGCGCCGCTGCGCCACCATCATCAGCGCAAGCAGCGCGGCGCCGATGGCGAAGCGGTAAAACAGCACGGAGGCGGGCGTGAGTCCCTCACGGTAGAGGGTGAGGGCGCACACGGGGTTGAGACCGTAGCTCACGGCCGCCACGCAGCCGTAAAAGCTGCCCTTCACGTTGTCGTTTACTTTCACGGAGAAGAGGAGATTGGTTGGGAGAGTTGTTGCGGCAATTTCACTTGCTATACGCCCGCGCACAGGTCCAGTGCCGGTTATTTGCGTAAGCAAACGCCAAGTGCCGGACGGGAAGGAAACGCCGCGTGCGCGGGCGTAAAAAGCGGCAACCCCGCGGCGGGCGTCCGCCACGGGGTTGCCTTATACCATATCCTGCGCCAAGACACGTCCCGGCGTGCCGGGGTCACCAGCCGGTGTCAAGCGACTGCTGCCACCAGTTGCCGCCCTTGTCGGCGGAGGTGTCTCCGTCCTTTGCGGCATCATCGTCCTTCGCGCCGTCGGCGGAAGTGTCTGAGGAACTGTCGTCCCCCTTTGCCGGCGAGGCGGACACCACAAGTCCGCCGCCCTGCTGCTCGGGGTAGAGGATGTACTGCTGGAGGCGGCGCAGCTGGTGGTGCGCCGGTACAATGGCGAGCCCCTCCTCAATGAGCGCAAGCGCCTCATCGCGGTGTCCGAGCTTGTTGAGCACGATGGCCTTCTGCCAGATGTAAAAGGCGTGCTTGCTGTTGACGCGCTGTATGGCGGGGTCCTGTACTATCTCGTCGACAACGGAAAGGAAACTATCGTACTCTTGCAACGAGAGGTAGTAGTTGAGCGCAAGAAACTGCTTTGTGGTGAGACCGTCAGAGAGGCTGTCGCGGTGGCTTTCAAGAAAGTCCATCGCCTTTTTCTTGCATGCGGCCTTTGCCTCGGGCTCCTCGGTCTGCTTGTACTTGGAGACATAGAGGGTGACGAGGTCCTTCACGCAGCTCTCCACGCGCTCCCCGGCCTCGATGGCGCGGAGGTAGACCTCCTCAGCCTCGTCCGCACGCTTGGCAAGGTAGAGTTTCTTTGCCTGCGAGTAAAGCGGACTGGGGACATACTGCGAGCCCTCGCCGGCGCGGGAAGCGGGGGCGGCGGAGCGTACGTCCTCAAGCAGCGTCTTGGCGGCTTCGTTGTCGGGGTCGGCGTCGAGAATCTGCTGCAGCAGCGACTGCGCCTGCTGGTAGCGGCGCGCGTCGTAGAAGTCCTCCGCCACGGGCAGCAGGCTCTCCGCCGGGCAGGGGAGGTGGAGGCAGTAGGCGCAGAGCCCCCGGTTGTTCTGCCCCAGCGTGTAAGCCACTTTCGTGCCCGTGTAAAGCTCGTCGTAGAGGGCACTGTCCACCACCTGCGACTGGTGGAAGTAGATGTCGGAGTCCTCAAGATAGTCGTGTATGAAGCCGTAACGCTTCTCGGAGCTGTAGAATGTGATGCGCCCGCGTGCGGAGACATACGGCTTGCGCGTGCCGCCCTCAGCGGTATGCGCCGTCACGACGGACTCCCCGTCGTCCTGCGACGAACGGAAATAGCTTCGCTTGCCGTACTTGGGGTCTACCTGCGCGAGGTTTATCTTCCCCACCACCTTGGGTTGGTGCTCCGGCACGTGCGTCTCGCCGGTGACGAACTCTTCCTCATCCGTAGCATAAGCCAAGTCATCTTCTTTCCCGCCGGGGGCGGCGGTGTCCTCGGTTTCATCGGTTTCGGCAGGCGCGACGGTGGCGGGTTTTACCGACGGGGAGAGGGGGACAGGGCACGCCGCCGAGAAAGTATGCACGTCCGACCCCGCGATGCCCACAATCTGTCCGTTGGGCTGGCGCAGCACGATATACTTGTTGCTGACAAATTCTATTTCGCCGGAGACAGTACCCCCCGAGCACGTGATTTCCACAGGGTCGCCGACCTTGTAGTTAGATTTAATGTATGCAAGCATAATCTTACAATGATGTTTGTTATGAGAAAATAGTTAGTTTCATAAGCAGACAGTGCGCCCGCCGCACCGGCAGGCACGGGACATACCCGCCCGCAGTGGGCTGGCATCCCATAAACAACGGCGTTCCGCCCCCGGCTTCCGCCCAAAGCGACGGAAGAAATCCGTCTGTGCGGGGCAGGAGGCACGCGCGGCCGCCTTGCATTAGTTTTTGCGCAAGGCAAAATTACACATTATTGCGGAAAATTCCTCATTCGCTTTCCGTTACACGCAAAAAACGCATTCACCGCGCACGCACTCAGTGCCCCGATTTTCGTACTTTCAGCGCAACGGGCAGCGCAGTGTTTCACTTTCACGCCAATGAGTCCTGCCGCACCCTCACCGCTCCCCGGAAAGAAGCGCGGAAAGGCGGGCGACACCGCGCGAGGCCACGTCCTGTATCACCCGCACATCACGGGACGAAGGCACGCGCACCTCCTTGGGGTCGATGAGGTACACCGGTACGCCGGGGCGCGTATAGTGCACCAGCCCGGCGGCGGGGTACACGTTGAGCGAAGTGCCGATGATGACAAATATGTCCGCCCGCGCCACCTCACGCGCGGCGGCCTCAAGCTGCGGCACAGCCTCGCCAAACCACACAATCCACGGGCGCAGCAGCGACCCGTCGCCTGCCTTCTCGCCATGCCGCACCTCCAAACTGTCGGGCGGGAGCGTGCGTATGTAGCGCGGGTCGTCGGGACGCGCCGACGAGCACACTTTCATCAGCTCGCCGTGCAGGTGTATCACACGCGAGGAGCCCGCCCGCTCGTGCAGGTCGTCCACGTTCTGCGTCACCACCGTCACGTCATAGTCGCGCTCAAGGGCGGCGAGCAGCCGGTGACCCTCGTTGGGCGACGCGGCGACAAGCTGCCGGCGCAGACCGTTGTAGAAGTCCGTCACAAGCGCAGGGTCAGCCGCCCACCCCTCTGGGGTAGCCACCCGCTCCACGGGATATTTCTCCCAAAGTCCGCCCGCATCGCGGAAAGTGCTGAACCCGCTCTCCGCACTCATCCCCGCGCCCGTGAGCGCAACAAGTCTCTTTTTCATAGTAGCCTCTTCGTTATTTCGCACGGACACCACCCGCCGCCACACGCCCAAAGCGGGCGGGCAGCAGGGGAAATCCGCACGCAAAAGTAACGTTTCCGCAAACCGGACGGGCAAAGCGCATCCCCTAACTTGCACTTTGCGTCAGCGGGGGGACACACTTTCCGCAAGATAATACACTTCCGCCCCGCCGGACTGCCGCGCTTTTTCACCATAACTTAACCGTTCCTTTTCCCCCGCCTATTAATTTCGTACTTTTGCGGGCGGAAAAAGCGGAATGACAGCACGTTCGCCGCCACCCAACACGACACACCACCCCGCACACTACACCAATGAAAGAGTTTTTCAGCGTCATGCGGCAGTTTGTCTGGCCCTACAAGATGTACATGGTCGGCTCCCTGCTACTCAACCTGCTCTCGGCAATGCTCAACGTGTTCTCCTTCGTCACGCTGATACCCATGCTGCAGCTGCTCTTCGGCATAGACAACCGCCACTACGAGTACATGGCGTGGGACACCGCCGGGGCAAACCTGAAAGAGATTGGCGTAAACAACATGTACTGGTACACCGCCGAGCTGATAAGCACGCACGGACGCGCCAACACACTGCTTTTCATTGGCCTTTTCCTCGTCTTCGCCACACTTCTGAAAACCTCCGCCTACTTCGCCTCAGCCAGCATCATGGTGCCGCTGCGCACGGGCATAGTGCGAGACATACGCATGCACGTCTACCACAAGCTGCTCTCCCTGCCGCTTTCCTTTTTCTCCGACGAGCGAAAGGGCGACATCATCGCCCGCATGAGCGGCGACGTGGGCGAGATAGAAAGCTCTATCACCGGCTCTATGGAAATGCTGGTGAAAAATCCCATCCTCATCCTTTGCTACTTCTCCATACTGATATACACCTCCTGGCAGCTTACCATCTTCACCATCGTGGTGCTGCCCCTCATGGGCTGGATAATGGGACGGCTTGGGCGCAAGCTGAAACAAAACAGCCTCGAGGCGCAGAACACCTGGAGCGAGACGATGTCGCAGCTGGAGGAGACCCTCGGCGGCATGCGCATCATCAAGGCCTTCACCGCCGAGAGCAAGATGCGCGAGCGCTTCGACCGCGCCTCCAACGAGCTGCGCGCGGCAAGCAACCGCGTGGCCATACGCCAAAGCTCGGCGCACCCGGTAAGCGAATTCCTCGGCACAGGACTCATCGTCCTCGTGCTGTGGTACGGCGGCACACTGATATTCTCCGACCACTCCCCCATTGACGCGCCGACGTTCATCTTTTACATGGTGATACTTTACAGCATCATCCAGCCCCTGAAAGACTTTGCACGCGCCTCCTACTCCATCCCAAAGGGTATGGCCTCCATTGAGCGCGTCAACAAGATACTGAAAGCCGAAAACCCCATACTCGAGCCGGAGAAGCCCGTGCACGTGTCCTCGCTCACCGACTGTATCGAATACCGCGACGTGTCTTTCAGCTACAACGGGCGCGTACAGGTGCTTGAGGGGGTGAACCTCAAGGTGAAGCGCGGGCAGACCGTCGCCCTTGTGGGGCAGAGCGGCTCGGGAAAGAGCACGCTGGTGGACCTGCTTCCGCGTTACCACGAGGTGGGCGGCGGCGAGATTCTCGTGGACGGCGTGAACGTGAAAGACATGGCCGTAGCCGACCTGCGCTCGCTTATAGGCAACGTGAACCAGGAGGCGATACTCTTCAACGACACTTTCTACAACAACATTGCATTCGGCGTGGAGAACGCCACGCGCGAGCAGGTGATAGAGGCCGCAAAGGTGGCCAACGCGCACGACTTCATCATGGAGAGCGAGAACGGCTACGACACCAAGGTGGGCGACCGCGGCTGCCGCCTCTCCGGCGGGCAGCGCCAGCGCGTCTCCATAGCCCGCGCCATACTGAAAAACCCCGACATCCTCATCCTTGACGAAGCGACCTCGGCGCTCGACACCGAGAGCGAGCGTCTTGTGCAGGAGGCCTTGGAGCGTCTGATGAAGACGCGCACCACCATCGCCATTGCCCACCGCCTCTCCACCATCAAAAACGCCGACGAGATATGCGTGCTTTACGAGGGGCGCATCGTGGAGCGCGGCACGCACGAGGAACTCATCGCGCTTGACGGCTACTACAAGCGCCTGCACGACATGCAGCAGCTCTGACGCCGCGCGTCCCCGTGACTTACCTTACAGCAATGCCCTCACACAGGAAATTCCCCCGCCTTGCCGTTCTTTCGGGCTTTTACCTCGCCGCCGTATTTCTCTTTATGGCGGCGAAGCCTTGCTTCATCCTCGCGCAGAGCACGGAAAAGCGCGGCGCTTTCGCGTGGGGCGACCTGCCCGCCGTGCTGTGGCACGGACTGCCGCTCGACCTCGCCACCGCCGGATATGTCTCGGCACCCGTGTGGCTGCTGCTCGGAGCGAGCATTTGGGTGGGCGTGCCGCGCCTGCGGACAGTTTTCCGCACATACGCCGCCATTGCCGCCGTGCTGCTTTCACTGGTGTATGTGGGCGACACGTGCCTCTACGGCTTTTGGGGAATGAAGCTGGACGGGACAGTATGGACGTACCTCGCCCAGCCGCAGGGCGCGCTTGCCAGCGTGACACCTGCCTACGCCGCAGGCGCGGTCTGTGCGGTGGCACTCACCGCACTGCTGTTTTATTTCGCTTTCAGCCTCTCCGCGCCGCAGAGTCTGCCAAGAGCCCCGCGCCGCGTATGGCGCACGGCGGGCTGGCTGCTGCTCGGCGGGACACTCTTCGTCGCCATACGGGGTGGCGTGGGCAAAAGCACGGCCAACGTGGGCATGGCCTACCACAGCGACAAGCCTTTCTGCAACCACGCGGCGGTGAACCCGGCTTTCAGTCTGTTTTCCTCAACCGGGAAAAACCGAGACTACTCCAAAGAGTACGACTATTACAAGGAGAACGAGCGCAAAGCCGTCTTTGACAGCCTCGGCTTTGACACTCGGAGCGTCGCGCCAGAACAGCTGCTTAACACGCCGCGCCCCAACGTGCTACTGATAATAATGGAAGGGTGCTGCGGCACGTTTGTCCACGCCGTGGACTCACTTGCCTCGCCTAGCATCACGCCCAACCTCAACCGCCTTGCGCGGGAAGGCGTTCTCTTCTCCCAATGCTACGCCAACTCCTTCCGCACCGACCGCGGCGTGCTTAGCACACTGAGCGGCTACCCCGCCTTTCCCGGCGTAAGTGTGATGAAGAAAGAGCGGCTCTGCGCGAAGCTGCCCTCCATCGCCCGCACGCTTGCAGGGGCGGGCTACGGGACGGAATTCCTCTACGGGGGTGACATCAATTTCACCAACCTCAACGGCTACCTCATCGCCACGGGCTATAAACGCACATACGGCGACACCTCCTTCCCCGCCGCCGACCGCCATACGCACAACTGGGGCGTGACGGACCACATCGCTTTCGCGCGGCTCTACGACATGGTGACAAGATACCCCGCCGGCCGCCCGTGGCACTTGGGCTTCCTCACACTCGCCAGCCACGAGCCGTGGAAAGTGCCGTACAGCCGCATCAAAGGAGACGAGAAAGCCAACGCCATGGCTTACCTTGACAACTGCGTGGGCAACTTCATCGCCCGTCTGCGCAAAACTCCGCAATGGCGTAACACGCTCGTTATCATTCTGTCCGACCACGGCATAGAATACCCCGCCGGACTTCCCAACAACGACCCGCGACGGGCGCACATACCCATGATATGGACGGGCGGCGCGGTGAAAGGACACAAGGTGGTAGACCGCACACTCAACCAAAGCGACCTTGCCGCCACGCTGTTGGGGCAGTTGGGGCTGCCGCACGACGACTTTCACTTCTCGCGCGACGCGATGAGCCACTCCTACACGCATCCCTCCGCCGCCGATGTCTACCCGGAGTGCATCCTCTGGAAAGACAATACGGGCGAGACGGCGATAGACCTCACCGCACGCCCCGAGCGGGTGACGCGCGACACACCCACGCCCTCGGCGGCGAGATTGCGCGCGGCACGCGCCTACCTGCAAACCATTCACGACGAACTTGGAAAACTGCAACACCAATGAAGATACTCATCACCGGCGCATCCGGCTTCATAGGCAGCTTCCTTGTGGAGCACGCGCTTGAACAGGGCTATGACACTTGGGCGGCTGTGCGCCGCACAAGCAGCCGCAAGTACCTGCGGGACAGCCGCACGCACTTCATAGAGCTTGACCTCGGCGATGACGACACCCTACACGCGCAGTTTGCGGCGCACACGACCGAGCACGGGGCGTTTGACGCGGTGATACACGCCGCCGGAGCCACGAAATGCCTCCGCGTGGAGGATTTTTTCGCGGTGAACGCGGAGGGCACGCGCCGCCTTGCCGAACAACTGACGGCCACCGGCGCGCTGCGCAAGGACGGCCGCTTTGTCTTTATCAGCTCGCTGAGCGTGTGGGGACCCGTACACGAAAAGGACAGGCAAGCCATCTGCGACGACGACACCCCGCGCCCCAACACGGCTTACGGCAACTCGAAGCTGCTGGCGGAAAGTTACCTTGCCCAAATACCAGGACTCAACTACGTCGTACTGCGTCCCACGGGGGTGTACGGTCCGCGCGAACGCGACTACTTCATCATGGCACGCAGCATAGCACGGCACATTGACTTCGCGGCAGGCTTCCGCCCGCAGGTGCTCACCTTTATATATGTGCGCGACCTTGTGCAGGCGGCTTTTCTCGCCCTCACACGCGGCAAGCGCGGTGCGGGCTATTTCCTGAGCGACGGCGGACTGTACTCCAGCCGCACTTTCAGTGACCTGCTGCAGGCGGAACTCGGCGTGAAGCGCGTGCTGCACTTCACCGCACCGCTGTGGCTGCTGCACGCCGTGTGCTACGTTTCCGGAAAGGCGGCGAAGACGGCGGGGAAAGCCTCCACGCTTAATATGGACAAATACCGCATAATGTGCCAGCGCAACTGGCGGTGCGACATCAGTCCGGCGTGCCACGACCTTGGCTACCGCCCCCAGTGGCCGCTGCCGCGTGGCGTGCAGGAGGCCGTGGCGTGGTACAGGAAAGAGGGGTGGCTCTGAAAAAACCACGCACAGCCGCACCGCATTACGCCGAACCAAAGAAGAACCCAACAGATGGAAAAAGAAATAAAAACCGAAGCGGCAAACACTGTTTGCACCGCCGGCTCCGCCGACAACGGACACAGCCGTCCGCTGGCCGTAGAGGCGGCGACTCTTGTCTATACGCTCTTCACCTCGCTGCTCATCCTGCTTTTACACGGACGCATGACCGAGCCGTGGCACCTACTCGGCGAGCGCGGCCTCATCGTCGCGGGGATGGTACTGATATACCTCGTCTACCGCTGTCATCCGGGACGCCACACACTGTTTCTGCGCTACCTCTTCCCACTCACACTTCTGGGCTACTGGTACCCGGACACCTACGAGTTCTGCCAGCTGTTCCCCAATCTTGACCACGTCTTCGCCTCCGCCGACGCCGCGCTCTTCGGCTGCCAGCCCTCCGTCAGTTTCTCCGCCCATATGCCGGAGAAACTGTGGAGCGAGCTGTTCCACATGGGTTATTTTTCCTACTACCCGCTCATCGCGCTCACCGTGCTCGCCCCCCTTTTCACGCGCCGCGAGCTTTTCGCCCCCACCGCATTCACCGTGCTGACTGCTTTCCTGCTGTACTACACCATCTATCTTTTCCTCCCGGTGGCCGGTCCGCAGTACTACTTTCACGCCGTGGGCAGTGACCTTATACTAAGCGGACACTTCCCGCACCTCGGCGACTACTTCCGCTACCACACCGAGCTTGCGTCCTCCCCCGGCGCGGACGGACTCTTCCGCACCCTCGTGGAGGCCACGCAGGCTTCCGGCGAACGCCCCACCGCGGCTTTCCCCTCCTCGCACGTGGGGATGAGCACCATGATGCTGGTACTGCTGTGGCGCAACCGCCACAGTCTCTTCTGGTGCGCACTGCCCTTCTACGTGCTGCTGTGCTGCGCCACGGTGTACATACAGGCGCACTACCTCGTGGATGTCTTCGCCGGACTTGTCACGGCGGTGGTGTTCCTTGCCCTGTGCGACTGGCTCTGGCACGCCCTGCAAGATAGAGGGGAGGCGCAATGACAAGGCAAAGGAATTAACGACAACAACACCCCCGCAATGAAACAACCCACCCTTCTCCGCGAGAAACCGCACTACCTGGCACTTGACGCGCTGCGCGGCGTGGCCGCCCTGATGGTGGTGAGCTACCATATCTTCGAGGGATTCGCCACAAGCCCCGCCACACAGACCATCAACCACGGCTACCTCGCCGTTGATTTCTTCTTTGCACTTTCAGGTTTCGTCATCGGCTACGCCTACGACGACCGTTGGAAAAGCGGGGAGATAAACACGGGGGGATTCTTCCGCCGCCGTCTCATCCGCCTGCACCCCATGGTGGTGATGGGCGTGGTCTTGGGCGTGCTTACCTACTGCATACAAGGCTGCGTGCAATGGGACGGCACGCACATAGCTCACGCCGCCGTAGTGCTGGCCGCACTGCTTACGCTCCTTATGCTTCCCGCCGTACCGGGCGGTTACACCGAGGTGCGCGGCAACGGCGAGATGTTCCCGCTTAACGGTCCGATGTGGTCGCTTTTCTTCGAATACATCGGCAACATACTCTACGCGCTCTTCATACGCCGCGTCGGCACGCGTACCCTCTCCGCCCTCACCGCCCTGCTCGGCGCGGGGGTGGTGTATGTCGCCGTCACCAACGGACAAATGGGCGTGGGCTGGACTATGGCCGAGAACGGAAGCGGACTTTGCGGCGGACTTGTGCGGATGCTCTTCTCCTACTCTGCGGGTATGCTCATCGCGCGTGTCTTTCGCCCCGTGGGCGTGCGCTTCGCCTTTCCGCTCTGCGCCGCCGCTCTTGTGGTGTTGTTTGCGCTGCCTTACGCCGGCACGGAGGAAATGCCGTGGCTCAACGGGCTGTACGACTCCGTCTGCATCATCGCCGTCTTCCCAGCCATCGTGTGGCTTGCCGCCTCAATGAAAACACCTGGGAAAGCGACAGGTAAGACGTTCCGCGTGCTTGGCGACATCTCCTACCCGCTCTATGTCGTGCACTACCCCTTCTACTACCTTTTCTACGCATGGCTGTGGCGCGACCCGGACAACCACATCACTTTCTCGCAGGCCTGGCCCGTGGCGCTTGTGCTGGTGCCATCCTGCGTGCTTTTGGCGTGGCTGCTTTACAGGTTCTACGACGTGCCTGTGCGCCGCTGGCTGTCCAGACACTGAAAACTTCCCGCCCGCGCCCCGCAAAGTCATTCAAAATAAAACGACAGCACCACCATGCCCACGGAGGCGCGGGCGATGCTTTGGGTGTAAACCATCTTGGTGAGGTCAGTGAGGTCGTTGCGGTTCTTCTGAAACACGTTGCCAAGCCCGAAGCAGAACTTGAGCTCGGGGATAAACTTGAAGAAAGGCATATAAAGGTCGCAGCCAAGCCCCGCCTCCACCATCAGCGTGAAAGGCTTCAACCGAAGTTTTCCGTGCTTTCCCGTAGTGAGGTCGTACATCGGCGACACACCCGCTATGACATACGGGCGGTAGTTGTTGAAGCGAGGGGCGGAGACTTTGATATCCACCGGCACGCCCACATAGCACGACTTTATCTCCACACTCTCCTCAGCCAGGGCGGCGAGGTTGCGCAACGCCACGTGCTTCGAGCCGAAGTGCAGCGAGGGGAGCGCACGCAGGGCGAAAGTCTTGCTGAGTTTCCACTCGCCAAGCACACCCACCGAGAAGCCGAAGTTGGTGCGGTCTGCCTCAGCCACCCACTGCGCTCCCGTCGCCGGGTCAATGTAGCCGTTGTTCTGTAAGCGCAGCGACTGGTCGTGCACGCCCGCGAAAAAGCCGTAATGAAAACGCCGCTCGTCAATGAACGGGCGGTTCTGCACACGCCGCTGCTGGGCGTGCGCCGCGCAGAAAGCGGCGGAAAGAAGTACGGCAAGTAATGTACGTACGCGCATAAATGTATTAACGCGCCCACCGTCCGCTTTATTGTGCGGCAGCGGGAGAGACGGCTCAGCAAAAGGGCAAAAAAAATGGGATACCGCTGTATCCCAACCTTGTTAACCTTAAATCTAATACTATGAAAAACACGATGCAAAGGTACGCGCCGCCGCAAGACAAGCAAGGGGATGAGGCGGAAAAATGACGGGCTTCTCACACTTTTAACGCTACGCGTGCGCCGTGCCAAGCGCATATGGCAAATACGCACGTACCGCGAAGCCGTTTTGTAACCTCCACCACCCCACGCACCCTCTCCGCCCGCGCCAAACTCCGCCGCAAAGTCCGCCGCACAGGTATTTTGCGCACGCGGGCGGGACGCGGGCGCGAAAAACCGCTTATCTTTGCAAAGTGCGGACGGATAACGCCTTTGCGGATTTCCGCCACACAAGCCGCACAAGTCACAGACACCGAAACTCCGTGCGCGGGGGAAGTCCCGCGCGGGGGAAACGAAAGACAAATTCAGCAACACACCAACCCCACACACCAATGCTTGACGTGAAGAAATGCCTCGCCGACTGCGAGGAGAAAATGGAAATGAGCGTGCTCCACCTTGAAGAGACCCTGTCGCAGATACGCGCCGGGAAAGCCAACGTACACATACTTGACGAAATACGCGTCAACTCCTACGGCTCCATGGTACCCATCAACAACGTGGCCGCAGTCACCACCCCCGACGCACGCACCATCGCCATCAAGCCCTGGGACAAGCAGATGTTCCGCGTGATAGAGAAAGCCATCATCGACTCCACCGTCGGTATCATGCCCGAGAACAACGGCGAGGTGATACGCCTGGGCATCCCGCCCCTCACCGAGGAGCGCCGACGCCAGCTCACCAAGCAGTGCGCCAAGGAGGCCGAGGAGGCCAAGGTGGCCATACGCAACGCCCGCCGCGACGGCATTGACAAGCTGAAGAAAGCCGTGAAAGACGGACTCTCCGAGGACATGGAGAAAGATGCCGAGAGCGACCTCCAGAAGATACACGACAAGAAGGTGAAAGAAGTGGAGACCCTCCTCACCGACAAGAACAAGGAAATAATGACCGTGTGAAAACACCTGCCACGGAACCTGCCGGCAGTCCGCTGCTGCACGGGCTGGTGACGAAAAACACGGGCAGCAGCTACATCGTGCGGACGGACGCGGGCAGGCGTGTGGAGTGCAAGGTGAAAGGTAACTTCCGCCTGCGCGGCATACGTTCCACCAACCCCGTCGCCGTGGGTGACAGGGTAACTATCACAGCCGCCAGTGGCGGCACGGCATACATCACCGAGATTGACGAAAGGCGCAACTACATCGTGCGCAAAGCTTCCAATCTCTCCAAGCAGAGCCACATACTCGCCGCCAATGTCGACCTCGCCCTGCTTTTGGTGACGGTGGCGCGTCCCGAAACCAGCACAACCTTCATCGACCGCTTCCTCGCCTCGGCAGAGGCCTACCGCGTGCCGGTACACATCGTGCTGAACAAGGCAGACGACCTTGACGCTGCCGGGCGCGAGACGGCCGAATACCTGCGCCTTGTGTACGAGGGAATAGGATACCCATTCCACACCATCTCTGCGCTCGCCGGCAACGGCACGGAGGGACTGCCCGCCCTGCTTCGGGGCAAAACCACACTGCTGGCGGGCAACTCCGGCGTGGGAAAGAGCACGCTGCTCAACCGCCTCGTCCCTGGCGCGGGGGCGCGTACTGCGGACGTGTCTGAGGCGCACGGCACAGGCATGCACACCACCACCTTCAGCGAACTTTACGAGCTTCCCGGTGGCGGCGCGCTGATAGACATCCCCGGCGTGAAAGGCTTCGGCACGTTCAATATGGAACCCGGGGAGGTGTCGCATTACTTCCGCGACATCTTCCGCCTCGCCGCCGGCTGCCGCTTCTCCGACTGCACGCACACCCACGAACCAGGCTGCGCCGTACTGCAGGCGCTTGACGACCACCGCCTCGCGCCCTCGCGCTACGCCTCCTACCTCTCCATGATGGACGACAAGGACGAGGACAAGTACCGCCCCGCCTACTGACCCTGCAAGAACGGCACAGAC
Source organism: Lachnospiraceae bacterium (assembly GCA_963632255.1). Lineage (GTDB taxonomy): Bacteria > Bacteroidota > Bacteroidia > Bacteroidales > Bacteroidaceae > Alloprevotella. Next base: position 14,143 of record CAVGTC010000028.1, read on the forward strand.
GGCACAAAGGCAGCGAGAGGACTACAGAAAGACACGTACAAAGTCCGCAAGCATCCCCCTATCCCACCAAACACTTTACGCCCTATGACAGTCATCATCATCCTCGCCGTAATGGCGCTGCTTCTCGGCATTCTGGAGATATTCTTCATCCCCGGCTTCGGCTTCGCGGGCATCGCCTCCATCATTTGCGCCGCCATTGACGCCGTGCTCATCTACACCAACTATGGCTTCTGGCCCGCCCTCGCCGCCGTGGCGGCCGCCCTTGCCGCCCTCGCGCTCGCCCTGTGGTGGGTGGCGCACAGCAAGACTTTTGACAAAATGGCGCTGAAGAGCACAATTTCCTCCACCAACGCCACAGGCGAGCAGCTCTCCGTTCGTCCGGGTGACGAGGGGACAGCCCTCACGCGCCTCGCCCTCGTGGGCAACGCCGAGATAGCCGGCAAGCACGTCGAGGTGAAGTCATCCGGGGCGTTCATCAACCCTGGCGCACGCGTCCGCGTCACCGCCGTCAGCGAGGCCAATATCACCGTGGAGGAAATCACCACCGGATAAGTCCGCGCCAAACAACGGGGCATTCCCACACACCCCGGCACATTACACGCCTATTATATATGTATTGCGTATGAAAAAACCGCTACTCATCGCTATAGCCGCTCTGGCGGCTCTCTCCACCTCCGCCGGCTCGCCGGTACGCCGCACGGCACGCCACACACAAGCCGACGGCACGCAACTCGCCGTAAGCAGCGAGGCAAACGGCCGCTACACCCTCTACAACACGACAGACGGACTTGCCGTGTTGCCGGGTGCCGGTGGCACGTACTACTACGCCACCTGCGTGGACGGCTGCCTCGTGCCCTCCTCCGTACAGGTGCACGACACCCAAGGTCGCACCGCGGCCGAGAAAGCCTTCGCCGCCGCCTCAGCCCTCCCCGCCAGCCGCACCGCCGCCCTCATGGAGGCGCGCTACCCAGCTGCCGCCACAGCACGCGCAGCGGCATCCACCGCCGACGGACTCGGCAGCTACGGCAAAAGCGGCGCGGGCGTGGTGGGCAGCATCGGCGAGTGTGTCATACCCGTGGTGATGGTAGACTTCCCCGACCGCGCCTTCCGCGACACGGTGACGGCGGAGAAAATGACACGTTTCTTTAATGAGGAACACTACAAGGACGAGCCGCTCGCCCGCGGCTCCGTTCGCGACTACTTCATCGCGCAGAGCGGCGGACTCTTCTCGCCGCGCTTCGAGGTGGTGGCCACGGTGCGAGCCGACAACGGCTACGCCTACTACGGCAAGGACGGCGAGGACGGCAGCATCGACCCCAACGTCCACCTCCTTGTGCAGGAGGCGCTCGACAAGGCCTCGGCGAAAGTGGACTTCTCCGCGTACGCCGATGCCAACGGCGTGCCGCTCCTCGCGCTGGTGTTTGCCGGCCCCGGGCAGCAATCGTCTTTCGAGGACGGCAAGACCGACTACATCTGGGGGCAGTTCTCCTCCAAGCGCACTTTCACCGCCAACAACGGCACCGTGACGGTCAGTTCCTACCTTGCTGGCAACGAACTTCTGCAAGACTACGCCTCGGACGGCAAGACGGTGGTCAACACGCAGAAGGACGGCATCGGACTCTTCTGCCACGAGTTCGGGCACGCGCTTGGTCTGCCTGACTTCTACTACACGGGCAGCGACGCCAGCGTGAAAAGCTCCCTGCGCACTATGGGCTTCTGGAGCGTGATGGACTACGGAAACTACTACTACAGCGGCTACCGCCCCACGGGCTACACCGCCTACGAGCGCTCCTTCCTCGGCTGGCTTGACGTGGTCGAGCTTGACGAGCCGCAGTACGCCGAGCTGCACACCTTTGGCACGGAGGGGAAACCCGCCGCCTACGTCATCCGCAACCCGGAGAACCCTAACGAATACTACCTGCTTGAAAACCGCCGCAAAACCGACTGGACGCCCCGCACCATGGGCGAGGGCATGCTTGTCACCCACATCGACTACGACGAGGCGGCATGGAAAGCCAACCGCGTCAACAACGACCCCGCCCACCAGCGCATGCAGTTTGTCCCGGCCGACAACATGAAGGAGGGCACCGCCTACACCAGCGCCGCCGAGCTCTCCGCGCTGCTCTCCGGCTACAAGGGCGACCTCTTCCCAGGCACCCAGGGCGTAACTTCGCTGACCGACGACACGCAGCCCGCCACGGCGGTGTTCACCGCCGGCGGAAAACTCGGCCGCCCGCTCTACAACATCAAGGAGGACGCCGGCGGCGTGGTGAGCTTCAGCTTCCGCGACCCCTCGCTCACGGGTATCACCGCAGTACCCGCCGCCACGGAGACCGCCGCCCCCGCTTATTACACCGCGGGCGGCACGCGCCTTTCCTCACTGCAAGGGGCGGCACCCGGCGTATACATCGTGTGCACAGGCAAGGGCAGCCGAAAGGTTGTCGTGAAATAAAATACGTTCCGCAAAAATCCCCACCCGCGGAAACGAGGGGGAAACGACACAAGAAGCCTTGCGGGCCACGCGCCCCGCAGGGCTTTTAGACGCAACTGACACCACCGCCGCACGTCCGCACTGCCCGCAGCCTACCGCAGCCCGGTTACGTGTAAGCCGCCACGTCCGCCCGCACTGCCTTGGGGAAAAACGCGTAGCGGGCGTTTTGCCGTAAGGCGGAAAAAAACGAACTTTGTGGTTCGGTTGCGCTTCCCGCCGCGCAGAGACCCGGCGCGGCCGCCCCGCGGCCATTACACCGGCGGCGGCAGGGCGGAAAGCGCGGCACAGAACCGAACATACAAGAGAACTTGCCCCCTATCAATGGATTTGCCCGCGTCAGAGAGATGGCTTGAATGTCTGAAGGACATCAAGGGAGACATCCCCGAAAACCTCTTCAACACATGGTTCGCCCCGATAAAGTTTGTGAGCTTTGAGGATCGCGAGCTCACCCTCGGCGTGCCCACCGCCGCCTTTGTGCGCTGTGTGGAGGACCAGTTCGCCCCCGTCTTCTCAAAAGCCCTGCGCAGCCACTTCGGCGAGCAATGGACACTGAAGTACGTCTTCCCAAAAGCCGCGCAGGCCGCCCCCGCGCCCGCCACCGGCTACGGCTACACCACCCCGTCCTCCGCCAACACCCCGCAGCGCGGCGCGAAAACCGCCACCACGCCGCAGAGCGTTGGAAAGCTGCCCCCGCTCGACCCACAGCTACGCCCCGCCTACACTTTCGCCAATTTCGTGAAGGGCGAAAGCAACAAACTCGCCCTCAGCGTGGGGCAAAGCATCGCCCGCAAGCCCGGCGCGAGCTCATTCAACCCCTTTTTCCTCTACGGACCGAGCGGCGTGGGGAAAACCCACCTCGTCAACGCCATCGGCCTCGACATACTGCGCCTCGACCCGCAGAAGCGCGTGCTCTTCGTCAGCGCCCACCTCTTCAAGACGCAGTACACCGACTCCGTCCTGCACAACACGTCCAACGACTTCCTCAAGTTCTACCAGTCGATAGACGTGCTGATAATTGACGACATACAGGAAATCACGACGGACAAGACGCAAAAGGCCTTTTTCCACATCTTCAACCACCTCCAGCAAAACGGCAAGCAGATTATCATCACCTGCGACCAGCCGCCCGTGCTGCTTAAAGGCATGGAGGAGAGGATGCTCACGCGCTTCAAGTGGGGCATGGTGGCCGAGATGGAGAAGCCCGACACACGCCTGCGCCGCGACATACTCACGGCGAAGGTGCGCCGCGACGGACTGCACTTTCCCACCGAGGTGATACAGTACATCGCACAGAACGTCGAAAGTAGCGTGCGTGAGCTGGAGGGCATCGTCAACTCTGTCATGGCCTACTCCGTGGTGGACAACTGCGACATCGACATCGCCCTCACCCAGCGTGTCGTGGCACGCTCGGTAAACCTTGAGAAACGAGACCTCACGGGGGACGAAATCACCGCCGCCGTCCTCTCCCACTACGGCGTCAAACAGCGCGACGTCACCTCAAAAAGCCGCAAGCAGGGCATCGTCCTGGCACGCCAGGTGGCAATGTACCTCTGCCACAAGTACACGGGCATGACCTACGGCGCGGTGGGCAAGCGTTTCGGCGGGCGCGACCACGCAACCGTGATATACGCCTGCAACCAGGTGGCACACCGCATCAGCGCCGACAAGGCCTTCCGCCGCGAGATGGAGGAGCTGGAGGCCGCGCTCAAATAAAAACGCCGCCCCCGCAGGACACAGGACACGGCACGCAAGACACACCGCCGCACTATCCTCACAGCATAACACACAACAACACGACACGATATGGGACTCATCGAATTCAGCAAACTCCCGATAAACACCCTTGTGGGCGCAGACTGGAAAACCTTCAAGGCCCTCACCGCCGGGCGTGAGGTGGACAGCGCGTGGCGCGGCAAGTACCGCCTCACCAAAGGCGTGTGCCGTCTCCTCTCCACCCTTGCCCCCGTGCAGGAGCGCCGTTACCGGAAGCTCCTCGCCGACAAGCCCCTCCAGCACGCCCCCGTCTTCATACTGGGGCACTGGCGCTCGGGCACCACGTTTGTGCACAACGTCCTCTCCTGCGACAAGCACTTCGGCTACAACACCACCTACCAGACGGTCTTTCCCCACCTCATGATGTTCGGCCAGCCGTTCTTCAAGAAAAGCATGTCCTGGCTCATGCCCGACAAGCGCCCCACCGACAACATGGAGCTGGCAGTCGACCTGCCCCAGGAGGAGGAGTTCGCACTCGCCAACATGTGCCCCTACACCTACTACAACTTCTGGTTCTTCCCCAAGTACATGCAGGAGTACTGCGACAAGTACATGCTCTTCGAGGGCATCAGCGACACCGAGCTGCGCGAGTGGGAGGAGGCTTTCACGAAGCTCATAAAGATATCGCTGTGGAACACCGGCGGCACGCAGTTCCTCTCCAAGAACCCGCCGCACACGGGACGCGTGAAAGAGCTGGTGAAGATGTTCCCCGACGCCAAGTTCGTCTACCTGATGCGCAACCCCTACACCGTTTTCGAGAGCACGCGCTCCTTCTTCACCAACACCATACAGCCGCTCAAGCTCGAGGAGTTCAGCGACGCGCAGATTGAGGAAAACATCCTCAGCGTTTACGCCAAACTCTACCACAAGTACGAGGCCGACAAGGGGCTCATCCCCGAGGGCAACCTCATCGAGGTGCGCTTCGAGGACTTCGAGGCCGACGCCTACGGCATGACGGAGAAGATATACCGCACGCTCTCCCTGCCCGGCTGGGACGAGGCGAAGACCGCCATCGCCCAGTACGCCGGCTCGAAAAAGGGCTACAAGAAAAACAAGTACCAGTACGCCGAGCGCACCCGCCGCCTTGTGGAGGAGAATTGGGGCTTCGCCCTCAGCGACTGGGGCTACAAACTCGGCGAGTAAGGCGGCCGCCCTCTTGTGCCACGCCCCACCGCGCGGTGCAAGAGCCGCCCCCGCGCCACATTCACACCGCTTTTCCATGAACGGCAGACTGCTTTGGGTGGACGACGAGATAGAGATGCTGCGCCCGCACATCCTCTTCCTTGAGAAGAAGGGATACGAGGTGGCCACCGCCACCAACGGCCCCGATGCCATCGACCTGTGCCGCGCGGGCGGCCTCGACCTCATACTGCTTGACGAAAACATGCCCGGCCTGAGCGGACTTGAAACGCTTGCGCGCCTCAAGGACATCACGCCCAACGTGCCCGTCGTCATGGTGACGAAAAACGAGGAGGAGGACATCATGGACCAGGCCATAGGCTCCAAGATTGCCGACTATCTCATCAAGCCCGTCAACCCCAAGCAGATTCTCCTCGCCCTGAAGAAAAACATACACCAGCGCGAGATAGTGCAAGAGGTGACGCAGACGGGCTACCGCCAGGAGTTCGCCCGCATCGGCGCGCAGCTCTCCGGCAGCCTCACGCCAGAGGAGTGGGCCGAGCTCTACCGCCGCCTCGTCTACTGGGAGCTCGAACTCTCCGAGGGCGATGCCGCGATGAAGGACATGCTGCGCATGCAGAAGGAGGAGGCCAACGCCGCCTTCGCCAAGTTTGTGCGCAACAACTACGAGGACTGGATAGCCTCGCCCGACACGCGCCCGCTGATGAGTCCCGATGTCTTCAAGCGGTGCGTATTTCCCCGCCTCGCCAAGGGGCGCAAGGTCTTCCTCCTTGTGCTCGACAACTTCCGCTTCGACCAGTGGCGCATGCTTTCGCAGGAGCTCGCCGACGACTTCGACATCGACGAGCGGCTCTACTTCAGCATACTGCCCACCGCCACGCAGTACGCCCGCAACGCCATCTTCTCCGGCCTCATGCCGCTGCAGATAAAGGAGATGTACCCCGACCTCTGGGTTGACGAGGAAGAGGACGAGGGCAAGAACCTCAACGAGGAGGCACTGATACGCCGGCAGATGGAGCGCTTCCGTCGGCGCGAGCCCTTCACCTACCACAAGCTCAACGACTCCGTGGCGGCCGACAAAATACTCTCGCAGTTTTCCGCCCTCTCCTCCACGCCGCTCAACGTGTTGGTGATAAACTTCATTGACATACTCAGCCACGCCCGCACGGAGTCGCGCATGGTGCGCGAGCTTGCCGGCAATGAGAGCGCCTACCGCAGCATCACGCTGTCATGGTTTATGCACACGCCCATAAAGGAGCTTTTCAGCCGCCTCGCCTCGCTCGACTACGACATACTCATCACCACGGACCACGGCAGCATACGCGTCGACCAGCCCGCCAAGGTGGTGGGCGACCGCAACGTCAACACCAACCTGCGCTACAAACTGGGCAAAAACCTCACCTACAACGCCCGCGAGGTGTACGAGGCGCGACAGCCGCGCCGCCTTATGCTGCCCTCGCCAAACCTCTCCACCACCTACATCTTCGCCACAGGTACGCGCTTCTTCGCCTACCCCAACAACTACAACCACTACGTGCAGTACTACCGCGACACTTTCCAGCACGGGGGCATATCGATGGAGGAGATGATTATCCCGCTCGTCACACTGCGCCCGAAACGCCGCGGGGAGTGAGGGCGCGCCGTTTACGGCGTGCCGCACGGGGCGCGTTTGCGGTGCTTTTGCCGCTAATGCGGAAAATCATTTTGTCAGTTTTTCGGCACGAAAACTGACAAAGCGGTAAATCGCGGTGCGACTCATTTTTATGATAGTTTAACGGTATTCGACACCGGCGGCGGGCGTGTTTGGAGCAAGCCGCACTTCGGTGACAAGATGCCGCGGTACTTTGAAGGCCAAGCCGCACTTCAGTGACCCGATACCACGGTATTCCGTGGCCCAAGTGCAGGCGTTTTGACTCGAAAGTGGCTGAAAA
>CAVGTC010000029.1:0-21369 GCA_963632255.1 Lachnospiraceae bacterium
CCAAGTGCAGGCGTTTTGACACGTAAGTGGCTGAAAATCAATATAGGCAAAAATAAAGGGACATTCCTCGCGGGATGTCCCTATCTTGTAGTACAAAGATAATACATTTTCGGGCGTTTTGCAAATGCGCCAAAACGGGCGAAAACGGCTCCGGGTATGATTTTCGGCCGTTCTCTCCACTTTTTCAAGTCCGACCGCAGACAGGGGGGCAGACAGGAAAAGCCGGCACGCGACCGCACGCCACGCCCTTTCCCGCACCCTGCCGACACACCGCGTGCGGCGGCGGGAGACGGAGACGGTCACTCCTTGAAGCGCGCCTCGTTGATGAGCCGCCGCACAAGGTCGGGGTCGTTGTTGGGACACACAATGAGACGGTCGCCGTTTTGCGCCACGAGGAAATTGTCCAGCCCGCAGATGACGGCCTTCGTCCCACCGGGCAGCGACACCATGCAGCGCGACGCGCCCGAAAACATCACCTTGCCACCTCCCGAGACGGCATTGCCATCGGCGTCCTTACGCGACGACTCGTGCAGCGCCGTCCAGCAGCCTATGTCCGCCCAGCCGAAATCGCACTCCTTCACCGCCACATTTGGACAACGCTCAAGTATCAACAGGTCAATGGAGCGCGGCAACTCACCTGGGAAACACGAGCGCACATAGTCCACCTCCTCCTCTATGGTCACCATCTGCCGCGCCATGGCCTCGGCATCGTGGTAGGGGCGGCCGGACAGACCGGAAAGCATGGCCGCCATGGTGCGCCCGTTCCAGAGGAAGATGCCGGTGTTCCACAAAAACTCCCCGCTCTCCATAAAGGCGCGGGCGTACCCCGCCTCCGGCTTCTCGCTGAACGACTTCACCTCGTACAGTCCCTCGCCGTCACCGGCGGGACTGCCCATCTGTATGTAGCCGTATGCCGTGTTGGGCGTGGTGGGGCGCACGCCGAGGGCGAGGAAGCGGTCATGCGAGTCGACGAAACGCAGCGCGTGGCGCACCTGCTCCTCAAAGCGCGCGGTGTCCTGCACAAGCTGGTCGGCGGGGGAGACGACGAGGTTGGCCGAAGGGTCGGCGAGAAGGGCGTGCCAGTTGCACCACACGGCGGCGGGGGCGGTGTTGAGCTGCACAGGCTCAGGCAGTATGTTGGCGGCGGGCAGACTGGGCAGTTGCTCTTTCACAAGCGGCACATAGCCCTCGTAGGTGGAGACAAAGATGTGCGCCGCGGGCATGAAAGCCGCAAAGCGGTCATAAGTTTGCTGCAGGAGCGTGCGTCCCGAGCCGAAAAAGTCGATGAACTGCTTTGGCAGCCCTTCCGTGCTGGCAGGCCAAAGGCGGCGCCCCGTGCCGCCCGCGAGAATCACGCAATAGTCGTTAGGACGTATCTCTTCCATGGCATTTTCTCTTTATGGGACTTCCCCGTGCGCGGCGCGGTGTCACCGCACCGCCGGCGCACTGCGCTGCGACGGCTCCGGGACGGTCCTCGTATGATGTCAGGGGGAACGTGCGGGCACGCGGCAAACGCGTGCCGCTCCCCACCCTTTTCAGTGTGCTAATATAGCCATTTCCGCAGTGTACGCAGCGGCGCGAGGCATATTTCGTGGCGGGGATACCCCGCAAAAAGCTCGAAAGCGGGCCACCCCGACCGGGACAGCCCGCTTTTTCGCTTTCGGCGTGCCGGACGCGCGGCACAAGGGAGGGGGAAAGAAGCCTCAGCGCGCCCCGCCCGCGCCCTCAAACTCAAACCTTAGCACGCCGCCGTTGACAAGATCGTCGTGGCGGATGACACTGCCGTCCACCTTCTTGCCGCCCAGCGTGACGCTTTTCACATAAGCCTTTGAGCCGGTGGCTCCCGGAGCCTCGATGACAAGGCTGCCGCGCTTGTAGTAGCCGGGCTGGAGGGTTATGGTGACACGATCGAAGACGGGGGCGGTGAGGATGTAGGTGGGGTCGCCGGGACAGTTGGGGTAAAACCCCATCATGGAAAACATGGCCCAGGCGGACATCGTGCCCGTGTCCTCGTTGCCCGGTATGCCGTCGGGGCGCGTGGTGTAGTGCTTGGCGAGCAACTCACGGGTGAGCTTCTGCGTGCGCCACTCCTCTCCCTTGAAATAAGAGAAGAGATAGGGATAGGCGATGTCGGGCTCGTTGGCAGGGTCGTACAGTCCCTCGTCAAAAACCTTTTGCAGCTTGTCGACAAACGCCTTGCGCCCGCCCATCAGCCGCGCCAGCCCGGGGACGTCGTGCGGCACGTAGAAGGTGTAGTTCCACGCGCTTCCCTCGTGGAATCCGGGGTTTGGCTCGAAGTTTGCGCCGAGCTTGGGGTTGAACGGGGAGAGGAACGTGCCGTCGGGCAGCAGGGGGCGCAGCGTGCCGTACTCCTTGCTATAATAGTGCCGCCAGCCCCCGGCGCGCGAGCGGAAGAGGCGTGCGTCGTCTTTCTTTCCCAACGCCTCGGCAAAGCGCGAGAGGGCGTAGTCGGCGATGTAGTACTCGAGAGCGTGGCTGACGGAGTTGTCGTACTGCTCGCGGAGGGGTACGAAGCCGAGGCTGGTGTAGTCGTCGTTGTCGGGTCGCATAAGGTTGTCCTTTCCCGGGGTGTCCGCGCCCTTGCGGCAGGCCTCGTAGGCAAGCTCCGCGTCAAAGCCGCGCAGACCTTTCATCCACGAGTCGACAATGACGGGGATGGAGGGGTCGCCTTCCATAGTGTAGGTTTCGCGCCCGTAAAGCTCCCACTTGGGCAGCCAGCCGTGCTCGCGGTACATGTCGAGCATAGTGCGCAGCATGTCGCTCTGCCTTTCAGGGTAGACGAGGGTGAGAAACTGGTGTACGTTGCGGTAGGTGTCCCACAAAGAGAAGACAGTGTAGCGGTTGCTGGCGGCGGTCTTCACCTCCCCGCTCTCCATGGCGGGGTACTGCCCGTTGGCATCCTGCAGCACGTTGGGGTGGATGAGCATATGGTAGAGTGCGGTGTAGAAGACACCGCGCTGCCCGTCGGTGCCGCCCTCCACGGTGACGCGGGAAAGGTCGCTCTCCCAGCGTCCGCGCGCCTCGGCGCGGAGTTCGTCGAAATGGCGGCCGCGCTGCTCGCGCTCGAGATTTTCGCGGGCGTTGGCCACACTGACGAAAGACACGCCCATGCGCACCTCCACCTGCTCGCCCTCGGAGGCGTCAAAGTCAAACCACGCGCCGATGTCGTCGCCCGCAAGCTCCTTTTGGTAGCGCGTGTAGAGCTTGTACTTGTTGTCATCGGGATCCCACTCGGCCTCCACGCCTTTCTTGGGACGCTGAAACTTCCAGTAGCCCGAGTTTACGCCGCTCTTCTCCACCCTCATCACGAAATAAACCGGGAAGACGGCCTGCGTGGCAACATAGCAGAAAGTGCCCAGTACCTTGCAGCCCTCCACCTCGTTGTCGGCCACCTTGCGCACGACGGCGCCGCTCTCGTTGGTGAGTCCCTCGCCAAGGTTGAGCAGCACGTGGGCACGCCCCTTGGGGAAGGTGAAACGCGCCATCGAGGTGCGCGGCGTGGCGGTAACCTCCGTGAGTATGCCGTAGCGGGTGAGGCGGTTGGAATAGTAGCCGGGGGTGGCTTTCTCGTCGGTGTAAGGCGAGCCGTAGCCGCGGTAGTCCACCACAAGGCTATCGCCCAGCGTGGGCATAAGCAGCAGACTGCCGAGGTCGGGGCAGCCCACGCCGCTGAGGTTGACATGGGAGAAGCCGGTGAAGTAGCTGTTGGTGTTGTCGTACGGCGTGCTCCACCAGCGCGAGTCCTTGTCGTAGCGGTTGAGGTCGGAGCCCATCACATTGAAAGGCGAGACGCTCATCATACCGCCGGGACACACCGCGCCGGGATTGCATGCGCCGAAGTTGGTTGTGCCCACAAAGGGATTGACGCAGTCGACGGGCGCTTTCTGCCCCCACAGCAGGCAGGGGAAAAGGAAGGAAAGGAGGAGGAAGGTCTTTTTCATGGCGTGTCTTTTCTTCTGGAAACGAAAGACGCCCGCCGCGCGGAATGGGATTAGTCCTCCCCGCGCGGCGGGCGTGCCGGCTCTGCCGTCACTGGCGCTTGAGGAAGGCTATTATTTCGCTTATGCGCCCGAAAGCGAGTCCCGTCACGGTGTCGGCCGCACCATAGTACACCGCCACCTTGTCACCCTCGCGCAAGGCGGCGCAGGGGAACACCACGTTGGGCACGTCGCCCTGCAGCTCGTAGGGCGCGGCGGGCGCGAGGAGGTACTCCATAGAGCGGAAAAGCACCTTTGAGGGGTCGTCGCGGTCGAGCAGGGCCGCACCCATGGAGTAGCGGTAGCCGTTGCAGGTGGTGATGACACCGTGGTAGAAGAGCAGCCAACCCTCGTCGGTGAGGATGGGCACGCTGCCCGCGCCTATCTTGGTGCACTGCCACGCGCTCTGCTCAAAGGGCGTCACCGTCATGACGCAACGGTGCTCGCCCCAGTATTTCATGTCGGGGGAATAGCTGATGTATATGTCGCCGAAAGGGGTGTGCCCGTTGTCGCTCGGGCGGGAGAGCATGGCGTAGCGGCCACCTATCTTCTGAGGGAAGAGCACACCGTTGCGGTTGAAGGGGAGGAAGGCGTTTTCGCACTGGTAGAAACGCTTGAAGTCGTAGGTATAGGCGATGCCGATGGTGGGACCGTGGTAACCGTTGCACCACGTCACCCAATAGCGGTCGTCTATCCAGGTGACGCGCGGGTCGTACTTGTAGTCGCTTTCTATCATCTGCGTGTTGCCCGGCTCGAAGTGTATCGGCTCGTGGTTTATCTCCCAACGCAGCCCGTCCTCGCTGAAACCGGCGAAGATATTCATCTGCACGCGGCGGTTGTCGCAGCGGAAAACGCCGGCGAAGCCGTCGCCGAAAGGCACTACCGCACTGTTGAATATACTGTTGGAGGTGGGGATGTCATAGCGCCCTATCACGGGATTCTCGGTGTAGCGCCACATCACGTCGGAGCAGCCCGCCGGCCGTTCCTGCCAAGGAATGTTTTTCATAACAAGCGTTTAAGGTTTCTCACGGGAGACGCGCCGCAGCCGGACTTTCGGGCAGGGCGTGCCTTTCCTTTGGCAAAGATAGCGAAAGGCGGCGGGCGGGCAAGGCGAGCGTAACGTGACACAGCCTCTATTCCACACAGACGGAAAAAAGAGAGGGAGGCTGCGCCCCTGTTTGGCGCAGCCTCCCTCTCTTATCATCTCTACCGCTGTACCCGCCGGCGTGGCATCACTTGGCGCGGCACACGCACGTCACTTGACGCTTGCGACGGGACGCACGGGCAACCCATAGATGCGTCCGAAGAAATTTTCGGCTACGGTGGTGTGGTAGTCAGAATAGAGGGCATAGGCTGACTGGACAAGGTCGCCGTTCAGCGTGGCCGACCAGTACCAGCAATATGAGTCAGCCCCGGACTTTCCGGTTTTCGTAAAGAAGCCGGCGGCGGGGAAGAATATGTAATTCCCGGTTTTCCGTGAGGTCACCTTACAACCGAAAACGCCGCGGTATTTCCCGCGCTCGCAGGTGCAGTTTTCACAGAGCTCCTTGCACTCGGCCATTGTCGGCATACGGCACGGCGCGCCCCAACCGGCGGTCGCGGCGTCGTCAGCGGAGTCAAGCTCCGTCTTGCCGTCGTCGCCGTACTTGGTGATTTTGTCCTCGTCACCGTCACACCACTTGTAGTTTACCCACGAAAACGCTGTTTTCGCTGTGGTTTCGCCCCAAGCGAAATACTCTCCGTACGCCACAGGACTTTCCGCGCCTACATTGCAGGTGGCCCAGAGCGTACCGCTGGGAAGCCCCAAGTCCACAAAGTCGTGTCCGTTCACCGACACGGTCTGCGGGTCCTGCTCTGAGGTGCCGGGGTTTTGCTCGTCCCCTTGGCTGCTTTGTCCGTCCCCGCCGGCAGAGGCTGTCTGTTCGTCCGTGGCCTTCACGCTTTCCTTGTCGTCGTCACCGCCGCAGGACATAAGCGCGGCGGACGAAATCACCGCCGCAAAGGCAAAAAGCGGCAGCAAAAGTTTCTTCTTCATTGTCTATCGTGTGCTTATCGGTTCTCCTTCTGTTGTTTTCCCTCCCCCCCAACGACCTGGGCTGTACACCCGTGTGGAGCAATGGAAGGGGACGGGCAACACACGCGGCGTTCACCCGTCCCCAATTGTTTTGTTTTCAAGACGCAGAATGCCGTCCAGCGGACATTCCGCGAAGCTCCTTACGCATCAATGTTGGCGTAGATGGCGTTCTTCTCAATGAACTCACGGCGCGGACCCACATCGTCGCCCATCAGCATGGAGAAGACATAGTCGGCATCGGCCGCATTCTCCAACGAGACACGCTTAAGCAGGCGTGTCTCGGGGCACATCGTGGTTTCCCAAAGCTGCTCGGGATTCATCTCGCCGAGACCTTTGTAACGCTGCGTGGTGATGCTGCCCTCACTTCCGTCACCGTACTTGTCCATAAATATCTGCCGGTCGCGGTCGGTGTAGCAGTACTCCTCCACCTTTCCTTTCTTGCAACGGTAGAGCGGCGGCATAGCGATGTAGAGGTAGCCGTCCTGTATTATCTGCGGCATGTAGCGGTAGAAGAGCGTCATGACAAGCGTGGCGATGTGCTGACCGTCGACATCGGCATCGGCCATAATTATCACCTTGTGGTAGCGCAGCTTGTCAAGGTTTGCCTCCTTGCTGTCCTCGCCCACGCCGAAACGTATGCCGAGTGCCTGTATGATGTTGTTCACCTCGTCGCTCTCGAAAGCCTTGTGCCACATGGCTTTCTCTACGTTGAGTATTTTACCGCGCAAAGGCAGGATGGCCTGCGTGGCGCGGCTGCGCCCCTGCTTGGCCGAGCCGCCTGCCGAGTCACCCTCGACAAGGAAGAGTTCGCACATGGCGGGGTCCTTGCTGGAGCAGTCGGCAAGTTTGCCGGGCAGACCGCCGCCCGACATCGGACTCTTCCGCTGTACGCTCTCGCGAGCCTTGCGGGCGGCGACACGTGCCGTGGCGGCAAGTATCACCTTGTCCACAATGAGCTTGGCCTCCTTGGGGTGCTCTTCAAGGAAGTTGGTGAGTGCCTCGCCAACGGCCTGGTTGACCGCGCCGGTAACCTCGCTGTTGCCCAGTTTGGTCTTGGTCTGTCCCTCAAACTGCGGCTCGGCCACCTTCACGGAAATGACTGCGGTGAGTCCCTCGCGGAAATCCTCACCGGATATCTCCACTTTGGCTTTCTCCAACTGCTTGGCAGCCGTCTCCTCGGCGTATTTCTTCAGCACGCGGGTGATGGCCATACGGAAGCCGGCAAGGTGCGTGCCGCCCTCTATGGTATTGATGTTGTTGACGTACGAATGGAGGTTTTCGCTGTACGAGGTGTTGTACATGATAGCCACCTCAATGGGCAGCCCGTTTTTCTCCGTGCTGATGTATATCACCTCGTCAAAGAGGTGGGTGCGGGAGGAGTCGATGTAGCGGACAAACTCGCGCAGACCGAGGTCGGAGTGGAAGACATCCTGGCGTGTGTTGCCCTCCTCGTCCTTGCGGAGGTCGGTGAGCGTGATGGTGATGCCTGCGTTGAGGTATGCCAGCTCGCGCATACGGTTGGCAAGGATGTCGTACTTGTAGGTGGTGGTGGTGAAAATGCCGCCGTCGGGCCAGAAGTGCTGGCGCGTGCCGCGCAACTCTGTCTCGCCCACCACCTCAACGGGGGTAACGGGGTGTCCCTTGGCGTACTCCTGCCGGTAGATTTTGCCATCGCGGAAGACCTTGGAAACCATACGTGTGGAGAGCGCATTGACGCAGCTCACGCCCACGCCGTGCAGACCGCCGGAAACCTTGTACGAACCTTTGTCAAACTTTCCGCCGGCGTGCAGCACCGTCATCACCACCTCAAGGGCGGAGCGGTGCTCTTTCGGGTGCATATCCACGGGGATGCCGCGCCCGTTGTCCTGCACAATGATGGAGTTGTCCTCGCAAATGGTCACTTCGATATGGGTACAGTAGCCTGCAAGCGCCTCGTCGATGGAGTTGTCCACCGTCTCGTTCACCAAATGGTGCAGTCCCTTTTCGCTGATGTCGCCAATGTACATGGCGGGACGCTTGCGCACAGCCTCCAAGCCCTCCAGCACCTGAATGTTGCTGGCACTATAGTTGGCTGCGCCCGTGTTTGTTTGTTCTTCCATATCTGTTGTCTGCTTCTCTTTTCTTTGGTTATGAATAGTTTGCCGTACCTTACGGCTTTCCCTGCTCACCCAGTACTGACACGTCTCAAGCAGGGGCGGCGGAGCATCCGCCACGTTGGTGGCTTCTCTCTGAAAAACAAGCAAAATTACTTATTTCCCGCAACATACTTCCAAGAAAACGCGCTTAACTTGCAGCAGACGGACGCGACTGCGTGTCCTTTGGGGTGCGGAGAATTGGCAAAGCGCGGCGTACTGAGACACCCATCACGCGGGACTCTGGCACTGGGACAAAATGAAAACGGGGTCACGCAGCGCTCTGCACAACCCCGGTTTCGGACAAGAACATAACAATCTAGTATTCTACTTAACTCGATGCAAAGGTACGCCCGCGCCCTCCGCGCCGCAATACCCATTTTTCGGTATTTTGGCGGAAGCCACGACAGCACGCCCCCCACACACCGCGCCCCTACCTCAGCTTGTAGCTGAGCGAGATGAGGGCTGAGACATTGCGCTTGCCCGCTGTGTTGAACTTCGTAACACCCCAGTCCGCCTCGATGCCGAGTATGAGGCTTGAGGGGAACTGGTAGCCCGCCATTGTCTGCACGCCGGTGTCAAACCGATGGGCACCGGACTGGCGGAAAGTGTTTTTTTCGTAAAAGAGTTTCTCACTACCCGTCTGCACAGCATCCCCTTTCGTCTTCTGCCGCCCCGTGAGACCGTAAGCCAAATAGGGTCCGGCGGAAAAGACGATGTAACGTCCCTCGCCCGTCCGCACATAATAGGAGAAAAGCAGGGGCAACTCTATGTAATTTGCCGTGGCCGAACGACTCATCACACCGGTTTTTTCCTCCCCCGTGGCGGGGTCGGTGACACGGTTTCCGCTGTCATCAGTGACAAATACGCGAGTGTCCCGGTCTTTCCAGCCTTTCCCGTACACCTCAAGTACGGGGGTGAACGTCCATTTCTGGTTGAACTCCCATTCGTAGCCCACGCCTATCTTGTAGGCACCGATGGACTTGTCCTTGCCGTAGTGGGAAGACAAGCCGCCGCCAATCTTGAAGAGCAGACTCTGCGCCGGAAGCAAAGACGGCGACAGCGCCAGAACGAGGAAAAGGGGAAGGATTTTTCTTGCCATAGGGGAAGCGATAACTGTTTCTTTCTATGCACAAGCCCGCACAGGGGGCTATACCCGGGGCATTGCAAGCCTTGTGCCAAAAAGAGGAGATGCGGGCTGTTCCGCCCTGGGAACCGCCCGCACCTCCTTTTACTTAATGCTGGAAAAACTGGCGCCAGTCGTCGTCCTTCTTCGAGGGTTTCCCGAAGTCGGCGGAGTCGTCACGTCGTTTGCGCCCGCCACCCTTGCGTTCTTTCTTCGCCTCGTTTTTCCAACTGCGCTTCATCTGGCGCGGGTCGGCAGCCTCAGCGTAGGTGCGTCCGCTCCCGCGACGCTCCTTACGGCGCGGAGCACCATCCGCCCCTGAGCGGTCGGCATAGTCAACCACAACCTTGCGGTCGCCGGCCTTGGCACGCTTCATCTTGCCCAGCACCTCGGGCACGTCCTCCGTGGGAATCTCAAAGAACGAGCAGTTGGTGGTAAGGTCAATGCGCCCAATCTCTATCTTGGAGTCGCGCACATAGCGGTTGACGAGGTTGATTATCTCGCGGGCAAAGAAGTTGTCGCGCTTGCCAAGGTTGATGAAAAGCCGCGTGTAGCCATCCTCCGCCTTGTGGGAACCGTCTGTGGAGCGGCGGCTCTTGCGCTCGCGCTCGCCCTTTCCCTCCCCTTTCTCGCCACGCTCACGACGCCCGGTGGGTTGCTCAATCTGCGGGGCGTTGGCGTAGTAGCGGAGGAAATGGCCGAACTCACGGCTCACGATGCGCTTCACAAGGTCTTCCTTCGTGAGCCAGTCGAGCTTGCGGTATATCTCGGGAAGGAACGGGGCAATCTCGTTGTCGTTAACCTCTATGCGCTCAAGCTCGTCCATCACTTTGTAGAGCTGCTTGGTGCATATCTCCTGAGGCTCGGGCAGCGTGCCTGCCTCAAACTCCTTGCCAATTACTTTTTCTATCACGCGCACGCGCCCTTTCTCCTTGACATGTATGATGGAGATGCTTGTGCCGCGCTTGCCCGCACGCCCGGTGCGCCCGGAGCGGTGGGTGTAGTTCTCCACGTCGTCGGGCAGACCGTAATTTATCACGTGCGTAAGGTCCTCCACGTCCAGACCGCGCGCCGCCACGTCGGTGGCCACGAGCAGCTGCGTGTGGTGCTGGCGGAACTTCTGCATCGTCAGGTCGCGCTGCGCCTGCGAAAGGTCGCCATGCAGTGCCTCGGCGTTGTAGCCGTCGCGTATGAGGAGGTCGGCCACCTCCTGCGTCTCACGCCGTGTGCGACAGAATATGATGCCGTAGATGTTGGGGAAATAGTCCACCACGCGCTTGAGGGCGAGGTACTTGTCGCGGGCGTGTACCATATAATATATGTGGTTCACGTTTTCCGCGCCCTCGTTACGCGAACCCACGACAATTTCCTTGTAGTCGTGGAGGTAACTCTTTGCTATGCGCTCTATCTCACGTCCCATTGTGGCGGAGAAGAGCAGCGTGTTGCGCTCCTGCGGCACACCGGCGAGTATCTCGTCAATGCTTTCCGTAAAGCCCATATTGAGCATCTCGTCCGCCTCGTCAAGCACAACGTTCTCCACAGCGTCCAGCTTCGCCACGCCACGGTGCATCAAGTCAATGAGTCGTCCGGGGGTCGCCACAATTACCTGCGCCCCTTTGCGCAGGGAGCGTATCTGGCTCTCTATGCTGGAGCCTCCGTAGACTGCCAGCACATGCAGCCCGTCTATGTAGCGGGAATAGTCTTTCAGGTCACCGGCTATCTGAAGGCAGAGCTCGCGTGTCGGACTGAGTATGACGGCCTGCGTGTGCTTGTCGGCGGGATCCACTTTCTGCAGCACGGGCAGTCCGTAAGCGGCAGTCTTACCGGTACCCGTCTGGGCAAGGGCGATTACATCATTGCCCACCCCAAGCAGATAGGGTATCACCTCTTCCTGTACTGGCATAGGCTGCTCGTAGCCCATCTCACTGATGGCGCGGCGGATTTCCTCCGACACACCCAACTCTTCAAAAGTTTTCAATCTTTCCTCGTAAAATAAAAAATAGCGGAGCGGTCTCGTTCCAAGCTGCAAAAATACGCTTTTACTCTGAAACATACCGCTTTAACGTTCCCCTTTCTGCAAAACGGACGGCTTTCGCGCCACTTCACGCCCGCGATATCCCGACTTTGCGCACTTGGCTTGGCGAAAACGCGCCTTACATTGGCAAATGCTTCGGGGACGGCAATGGCTTCCAGACGACCTCACATCATATTAATGTGTTTGTCCCTTAAATACGGTATCTGTTTCCGGCTATCTTGGTCACCGCTCCGTCCATTTCAAGGTCAAAAAGCAGGGAGCCGAGCTGGCTTACAGAGAATCCGGTGCGTAGGGAAAGCTGGTCGCGGGTCAGCCCGTCCGACCCATGCAGCGCGTCAAGCACGCGCTCCTCTTCAGGGGTGCGCACGGGAAATAGCTGCGGCTCAGCGGAGGTGGACGGGACGGCGGCACGCTCCCACCCAAGAAGCGAGAGGATGTCCTCCGCGCTTGTCACAAGCGAGGCTTTGTTGTCGCGTATCAACGCGTTGCACCCCTGCGAGTACTCGTCACCTGCGCGGCCGGGACAAGCCATCACCTCACGGCCATAGCCGCTGGCAAGACGCGCCGTGATGAGCGCGCCGCCGTGTCCCGCGCTCTCCACCACAAGGGTGGCCGAGCTGACACCCGCCACAATGCGGTTGCGCCGCACGAAGTTCCCTTTGTCCGGCTCAGTGCGGACAGTGTACTCTGTAAGCAGTCCGCCGTGCTGCGTCATTTCGCGTGCCGTCTCCTTGTGCATGGCGGGGTATACACGATCCAGTCCGTGCGCTAGCACCGCCACCGTTTCCAAGCCACCGGAAAGCGCGGCACGGTGGGCGTGTATGTCCACGCCATAAGCCAGACCGCTCACCACGAGGGTGTCGGGCAACAAGGCGGAAAGTCCGGCCACGAGGTCGGCACAAAGGCGTTTCCCGTAGTCGGTGATGCGGCGCGTCCCCACCACGCTGAGCGAGTGCCGCCGCGTGAGCCGTGCCGTACCTTGATAATAGAGGACCGAGGGCGGGTCGGGACAGTCGCGCAACAACGCGGGGTAATCGGGGTGTGAGAGAGGCAGCACGCGCACCCCCATTTCGGCGCACCACTCCGCCTGCCTTTGGGCGAAATCGTAAGCTGCCGCACGCGCGGACTTGTCGGCGAGGAGCCGCGCCCAATGTTCTTCCTCCGGCGAGGGGTCTTCCAACGCCGCGAGTGCAGAACCATAGTACCGCTGCACGGCAAGCGCCTGGCTCTGCGTCAGTCCGGGGTAACGTGTAAGAGCGAGTGCCGCCGTCTCTTCCGTGAATGTCATTTTTCTTGCGAGAATTGGATGGGTAAGGCAGCGGTCACTCGCTTAGGTGGAACACTTCGTCAAGCTCGGGGCAGGCAGAAAGGCGGCCGTGTACAAGGCAGACGATGTCGACAGTGGACTTGAAAACGGGCTTGCCGTCGGGCAGGCGGTAGATGTCCTGCACAAAGACATACTTTATTCCGTCTTTCCTGAGGGCAAGCCGGGAGACAAACTCATCACCACTGCGCAGAGGGCATTTGAAACTGAGCTGCATACGCGCCACTACGGCGTCTATGCCGCGCTCGTGCAAGTCGGCGAAGCTCACCCCGCGCGAACACAGAAACTCGTGTCGCGTGTGCTCTGTGTAATGCTGGTAGTTGGCGTTGTTCACTATCCCTTGAAGGTCGCACTCGTAATCGCGTACCTTAAAGTTCAACTCGTATATGTATTCCATTCTTTTCTCTTTTCATTCCGTGCCGCCAAAGGCTACTGCTTCCGCCCCATCCTAAGGTATTCCGCGCCGAAGCGGCAGCGCAGGCAGTCGCGCCGGTCGCAGTAGACGGAGCGTAGCTGTATAAGAGCCTGACTATCAGCGGCGCAGGCTGCGGAAATCCCGGCACGCTCCCAACAGCGCGTAATGTAGTTGCGCTCGGCGGGCAGACCTTCCAGCAAGCTGAAAGCCCGTTCGGCAAGCGACTCGTCAGCGGTGTGGCGGGCGTAAGCGAAGAGTACCGGCGACGCGGTGTTTATTATCAGCAGGTTCAGAGAGTCGCGCCGCAAGGTTTTCTCCCCCTTCACGCTTTCCTCGCCAAAGGCGTAGTGTGTCTGCCAATAGTCCGTCACGCCGACGGAAAAAAGTGAGCGCATAGCTTCGGCATTCCGCGCCTCAAGAAGACGGGAGAAGCACACCGCGCCCCCGTGGTAAAGCCGCGCCAGTTGGGAAAGGCGCACATAGGGGAAATTCTGCGGACGCAGCCGCCCGAACTTCCACATCCGCGCCTCAAGCGGCACAAGTCCGAACTTCGCACGCAGGAAGGCGTACTCCGCACGCAGCCGCCGGTAGTACGCGTCTTGCCTGCTTTCCGGTACAAGCCCGTCCTCCAGCAGTCCGGCCTGTCCAAAGAAAAACGCCTCCACCTGCAGTATGTCGTCTCGGTGTTTGCCCACGGTCTGTGGATCAATGGAGAGTGCCCACCGCTCAAAGGCATCGGCGTTGGTGCCGAAACCGAAATTGCGTGAAAGGGTCACGAAGAAAGCGCGTTCCCAGTCACCCGCCGTCTGCCGGAGATATCCGTCCACACGTTCCATCTTCACCTCCAGCCGCTCCACGGAAAGGCGGCTGAGCCACGACCGCACGGAGAGTTTGTCAATAGAGGGGATGACGCGGTAACAAGGCGGATAGGTGTCCTCTGCCGTAAGCTCTCGGTAATTGGCTGTCAACCA
Organism: Lachnospiraceae bacterium; assembly: GCA_963632255.1. Classification (GTDB taxonomy): domain Bacteria; phylum Bacteroidota; class Bacteroidia; order Bacteroidales; family Bacteroidaceae; genus Alloprevotella. The sequence goes on from CAVGTC010000029.1 coordinate 14,076, forward strand.
ATCGGGCACCGCCACAACGGTCTGCGGCAAGATTTTCCTGTCAGCAGTCACAGCATCGCAGTCCGCCTCCCCCACTACATGCAGCACCACATTATTATATGCCGCGTCACCGCCGTGTCCGTGCCGCCGCCAGTCGGACGACCGCTCGTGTATCTCGACGTTGCCCACCCACAGCACGCCGCCGGAGCGTATTTTCGCGTTGAAGAAATCGGGGCCGGTACCAAGGTTGTGCACGCCAGGGTCAACCACCTCCACCGGCGTGCCGTCAGTCAGGCGGAGCCGGTTGCCGCACAGGCGGTGCTGCCATACGTAGTGAAAGAGTATCTCCATAGCTGTGGCTTCCTTGGCCGCACGAAGCGGGGTGCGATGCGCCGCCCGTTGCTCTTGGTGGGCGGTAATCGGGCAAAGTTAGTCTTTTTGCCTTTTTCGGCAAAGCCCGCATAAGCTCGTCCCTGCGGAAAAATAAGCGGGAAAAGCTAAATTTGCGCCGTCAAACAGGATAACTCACAGCAAAGAGACTGAAATGGAGACTGAGTTCGGCTATGACGTGGTGGTGATTGGCGCGGGTCACGCGGGATGCGAGGCCGCCAGCGCCAGCGCGCGGATGGGGGCGAAAACCTGCCTTGTCACGATGGATATGAACAAGGTGGCGCAGATGAGCTGCAACCCCGCCATCGGCGGCATAGCGAAAGGGCAGATTGTCCGCGAGGCGGACGCGCTTGGCGGACGCACCGGCGAGGTGACGGACGCGACGGCCATCCAGTTCAGGATGCTCAACCGCTCAAAGGGGCCGGCCATGTGGAGTCCCCGCGCCCAATGCGACCGCACACGCTTCATCGCCGAATGGCGGAAACAACTGGACAGCACGGACAACCTGCACATCTGGCAGGACGAAGCGGTGGAGATTCTCACCGAGAAAGGCAGGGTGTGCGGCGTGCGCACGCTTTGGGGCGCGACAATCCGCGCACGCGCTGTGGTTGTCACGGCAGGCACTTTCCTCAACGGACTGATGCACGTGGGGAGGACGAAAGTGAGGGGAGGACGCTGCGCCGAGCCCGCCGCAAGTTTTCTCACCGCCTCTTTAGAGTCTCTCGGACTGCGCCACGAGCGTATGAAGACGGGCACGCCGGTGCGCATCGACAAGCGGTCTGTGCATTTGGAGGATATGGAGGAGCAGCCGGGCGAGACGGACTTTCACCGCTTTTCGCACATCGGCTCCACGCGCCCGCTGCCGCAGCTTCCGTGCTGGACTTGCGAGACCAACGAGGCTGTACACGAGGTGCTTCGGCAGGGACTGCCGGACTCGCCGCTTTACAACGGACAGATACAAAGCACGGGGCCGCGCTACTGCCCCAGCATTGAGACGAAGCTCGTGACTTTTCCCGACCGCACGCACCACCCGCTCTTTCTGGAGCCCGAAGGACTTGAAACCAACGAACTTTACCTTAACGGTTTCTCGTCAAGCATGCCGATGGCTGTGCAGATAGCGGCACTGAAAAAGATTCCGTGTTTCCGGGACGTGGTGATATACCGCCCGGGGTACGCCATCGAGTACGATTTCTTTCAGCCAACCCAGCTTACGCACTCTTTGGAGGCGAAAGCGGTGGACGGACTTTTCCTCGCGGGGCAGGTAAACGGCACCACGGGTTATGAGGAGGCGGCCGGGCAGGGACTCGTCGCGGGCATCAACGCCGCCCTCAAATGCTCGGGCAGCGAGCCTTTCGTCATGCGACGTGACGAGGCTTACATCGGCGTGCTGATAGACGACCTCGTCACCAAGGGGGTGGACGAACCTTACCGTATGTTTACCTCGCGTGCCGAGTACCGCATCCTTCTGCGGCAAGACAACGCAGACACACGACTTACGCCTTATGCGGAAACGCTGGGATTGGCAACAGCGGAGCGCAGCCGCCGCTTTCACGATAAAAAGGAAGTTGCCGACCGCATCATCGGCTTTTGCAAAAACTTTTCGGTAAAGCCTCAAAGGATAAACGGATTTCTTGAAGCCATCGGCGAAACACCGCTTCATATGGGCTGTAAGCTCTTTGACATCATCAACCGACCGCAGGTTAATCTTCATAGGCTGATGGAGGAAATTCCCGAATTGCGCGAACTGACGGACTCTGTTTCCATCGACAAGGAAGATGCAATAGAGGCGGCAGAGATAGAAATGAAATATCACGGATACATCGCACGCGAACGGAACCTCGCGGGGAAAATGCTGCGGCTGGAAAACATAAAAATACGCGGGCATTTCGACTACAAAAGCCTTACGCAACTCAGCACCGAAGCGCGGCAAAAACTCACCGCCATAAACCCTGAAACACTGGCACAGGCAAGCCGTATTCCCGGGATATCCCCAAGCGACATCAGCGTGCTACTCATTCTCTCTGGCAGATAAAAGCATGGAAAACAAAACATCAGCCACACACTTCAAACAAAACTATAAGAACACACGATAGACGGGGCACATTTCTTCCGAAAATCTACCGCAAGGAACGCGGCGTTCCACGTGAAACAAACATAATTGACGAAAATAAATATCAGGTACTTATGAACAAGAAATTGTTATTGGACAACCTACGGACAATCCCCGATTTCCCGAAGCCCGGAATTCACTTCAAAGACGTAAGCACGCTCTTCAAAAGTCCCGCTTGCATCAAGGAAATGATAGACGAGCTTTACGCCATCTACAAAGGCAAGGGCATCAACAAGGTGGTGGGCATTGAGAGCCGCGGCTTCGTAATGGGCGCGATGCTGGCCGACCGCCTCGGCGCAGGTTTCGTGATGTGCCGCAAACCTGGAAAGCTCCCGGCAGAAACGGTGAAAGCGACCTATCTGAAAGAGTACGGGTGGGACACCATAGAGATACACGCCGATGCCATTGAGCCCGGCGACACCGTACTTATCCACGACGACCTCCTTGCAACGGGCGGCTCTATGCAGTCGGCCTACGACCTCGTAAAGCAGTTCAACCCGAAGCACATTTACATAAACTTCCTTATCGAACTGCAAATGGAAGGGCTGGAAGGACGGAAGCACCTCGGAAAAGACCACGACATCACCACACTTCTTACTATAAAGGAGTAAGCTGGCACAAAGCCGTACCCGCACAAAAAACCGGCTGAGCTGGCGGCGCTGGGACGGATTTCCGCCCGCAGGAAGTGTCAGAAGAGCCTTCCCGTCCGCCCGCAAACGAAAAACAACAGCCCATGCGCCACCCAAGCGACATTCAAACCTACCTGAAAGGCATCGTACTCAACCTGCCCGAAACGCCGGGGTGCTACCAGTACCTTGACGAGACGGGCACGGTGATATATGTGGGCAAGGCCAAAAACCTCAAGCGGCGCGTAAGCTCCTACTTCAACAAAGAGCAGCAGACGCACAAAACGCGCCTTTTGGTAGCGAAGATACGCGACATACGCTATATCGTGGTAGGGACAGAAGAGGACGCTCTGCTTTTGGAAAACAATCTCATCAAACGTTACAAGCCGCATTACAACGTGCTGCTGAAAGACGACAAGACCTACCCCTCCATCGCCGTCACCAACGAGTACTTGCCGCGCATTTTCAAGACAAGGCAGCGCACACGGCGCGGCGCGGTGTTTTACGGACCTTACAGCCATGTGCCGACGCTCCACGCCCTCCTCGACCTCTGCCGCGACCTCTACCAGCCGCGCCCGTGCCACACGCCGATGACGCGCGAGGGGGTCATGCAGGGAAAGTACGAGGTTTGCCTTGACTTCCACATACACCGCTGCAAGGGCCCGTGTGTGGGGCGGCAGAGCCACGAGGACTACATGGCGTGCATAGAGGCTTGCAAGGAAATTTTGAAAGGCAACACCGCCGACCTCGCCCGCCGCATGCGCGAGCATATGGTGGCACTGGCGGAGGAGCTGCGTTTTGAGGAGGCGCAGGAAATCAAGCGCAAATACGACCTTATAGAGTCTTTCCGCGCCAAGAGCCAGGTGGTGACGGGACTTGCCGGGGAGGTGGACGTCTTCAACATAGAGAGTGAGGAGCGCGTCGCCTACGTCAACTACCTGCACGTGGTGCACGGCTGCATCAACCAGGCTTTCACCTTCGAGTACAAGAAGCGGCTTGACGAGACCGAGCGCGAGCTTCTCACACTCGGTGTCATAGAGATGCGCGGGCGGTACGGCAGCCGCGCGAAAGAGATAGTGGTGCCCTTTGAGGTGGACATACCATCGGCTATGGCGGAGCAGACCATCCCGCAGAAAGGGGACAAACGCAAGCTGCTCGACCTCTCCAAGCTCAACGTGAAGCAGTACCGCTTCGACCGCCTCAAACAGGCGGAAAAGCTCAATCCCGAGCAGAAGTCGGTGCGCCTTATGAAGGAAATACAGAAAGACCTCGCGCTGCCGCGCCTCCCGCTGCGTGTGGAGCTTTTCGACAACTCCAACATACAGGGCGAGGACGCCGTGGCTGCCTGCGTGGTGTTTGAGAAGCTGAAACCCTGCAAGAAAGACTACCGCAAGTACATCATAAAGACCGTGGCGGGGCCTGACGACTACGCCTCCATGAAAGAGGTGGTGCGGCGGCGCTACACGCGTCTGAGAGACGAGGGTTCTCCCCTCCCCGACCTCGTCATTGCCGACGGCGGACGGGGGCAGATGGAGGTGATAAGGCAGGTGGTGGAGGACGAGCTGGGGCTTTCCATACCCATTGCGGGACTGGCGAAAGACGACCGCCACCGCACGCGCGAGCTACTGTACGGCTTCCCGCCCGCCACGGTGGGAATGAAAGCAGACAGCCAGCTTTTCCGCACGCTGACGCAGATGCAGGACGAGGTACACCGCTTCGCCATCACCTTCCACCGTGACAAACGCTCGAAGCGCCAGACCGCCTCCGCCCTCGACAGCGTGCAGGGTGTGGGGCCGAAGACCAAGGAGCTGCTACTGCGCCACTTCAAGAGCGTAAAACGCGCCTTGGAGGCCTCTCTGCCCGAGCTGCAGCAACTGCTCGGCGCGGCGCGGGGGAAAAAACTTTACCACAACCTGCACAGCGAGGGCGGAAACAACTAACTTTGGCTATACGAAAGGCGGGAAAGGCCTTTCCTTGCACGGGTAAACGGGGAGCCCCCCGCCCGCGCACACACCGGACAACCCAAAACGATACCAATGCGAGCCGTGATACAACGCGTGGCGCACGCCTCCGTCAGTATAGGAGGGCGCACCAAGTCCGCCATAGGGGCAGGCTTTCTCATACTGCTTGGCGTACAGCCGGACGACACCGAGGACGACAGCGCGTGGCTTTGCCGCAAAATAGCCGCTCTGCGCGTCTTTGACGACGCGTACGGGGTGATGAACCGCAGCCTCACCGAAACGGGCGGAGAAGCACTCGTGGTGAGCCAGTTCACGTTGATGGCATCATACAAGAAGGGCAACCGCCCGTCCTACATACGCGCGGCGGGACACGACATCGCCATACCGCTTTACAGGCACTTCTGCGACACGCTCTCCGGGGCGATAGGCAAACCGGTGGGTACGGGGGAGTTTGGCGCGGACATGCAGGTGGAACTGCTGAACGACGGTCCCGTAACCATCTGCATGGACACCAAAAACAAGGAATGACTACGCCGCCGCAGAAAGGCGGAAACACACTATGCTGCTTACGATGGACGGAAAGGAGGGGATAACCCTCAAAGAGGCGCAGGAGCTTGTAGACCAGTGGATAAAGACCTACGGCGTGCGCTATTTCAGCGAACTCACCAACATGGCGTGCCTCACCGAGGAGGTGGGCGAGCTGGCGCGGGTGATGGCGCGGCGGTACGGCGACCAGTCGTTCAAGGAGGGTGAGAAAGACAACGTGGGGGAGGAGCTGGCGGACGTGCTTTGGGTTTTGCTGTGCCTTGCCAACCAGACAGGCACCGACCTTACCGCCGCCCTGCGGAAGAGCATTGCGAAAAAGACCTCGCGGGACAGTGAAAGGCACAAGTCCAACGCGAAGCTTTCCAATGCGCCTGACACTCCCGGCAAGACGGACTGACAAAGGATAATATATTAACACACAACATAATAGATATGACCGAACATCATCACTGCAACTGCGGGCACACGCACGCACACGAGGACGGGGGGACGGGCAAAAGTCCCTACGAGCAGGCTTTCGCCAAGTTTGACCTTCACCTGCACGACGAACTGGTGCAGGAGGCTGTACACAAGCTCATCGCCGACAACAAGGCAAAGTATGACACGCCGGAGGTGAAACGCGCACTTCTGGGCACCGTGGAGCTTACCACGCTGAAAGTGACTGACTCCCAGGAGAGCGTGCTGCGCTTTGTGGAGAAAGTCAACAAGTTTGCTGACGAGCATCCCGACCTGCCGCACCTCGCGACGGTGTGCGTTTACCCTAACTTCGCCAAAATAGCCAGTCAGTCGCTTGAGGCTGACGGCGTGGAAATAGCCTGTGTGACAGGCGGTTTCCCCTCATCGCAGACTTTCCTTGAAATAAAGACGGCGGAGACGGCTCTCGCCGTACACGACGGGGCTACGGAGGTGGACTGCGTGCTTAGCGTGGGGGCTTTCCTCAGCGGCGACTACGAGACGTGCTCGGACGAAATCACGGAGATAAAGGCGGCGGCCGGCGGCTGCCCGCTCAAGGTGATACTTGAGACAGGGGCACTGCAAACGGCGGCCAACATAAAAAAGGCTTCCATACTGGCCATTTACGCCGGGGCGGACTTCATAAAGACTTCCACGGGCAAGATTGAGCCGGCGGCCACGCCAGAGGCGGCGTATGTAATGTGCCAGACAATCAAGGAGTACCGCGAGCTGACGGGCACCACGATAGGCTTCAAGGCGGCAGGCGGCATCAAGACCGTTGACGACGCTGTGGCTTTCTACACCATTGTGCGCGAGACGCTCGGCGAGGACTACATCAAGCAGGGGCACTTCCGCATCGGCACAAGCCGCCTTGCCAACCTCCTCGTGAGTGACATTCTCGGCGAAGAGGTGAAGCCTTTCTAAACGGGAAACATACTCCCACCATTTCAAAGAGGCGGAAACATCTGCGGGACGGGAAACGACATTGCTTTCCCGCCCCGCTTTTTGCATATTATGGAGGCTACGTGACGCCCCACTTTTACCGACATCCCGAAATTCGCATTGTCAGTTTTTTCGCCGAAAAGCAAGCAATGTGTCAAAACGAACCACCGAAAACGGAGGGGCAACTTTTAGGAAAGTTTAACGGTGTCGGCGGCCTGTAGCGGCCCGGTGCACCCTTTTTGAAGCCAAGCCGCACTTCGGTGACAAGATGCCGCGGTACTTTGAAG
>CAVGTC010000030.1:0-21186 GCA_963632255.1 Lachnospiraceae bacterium
AAGTGCTTGATAATCAATATAGGCAAAAATAAAGGGACATTCCTCGCGGGATGTCCCTATCTTGTAGTACAAAGATAATACATTTTTCGGCGGAATGCAAATGCGCTAAAATCGCGCCAAAAATCAAAATGTCAGTTTTTGCGGCGTTTTGCTTACATCCTGATTTTGCCGCTGCGGCGGTAAAACCTGTCACAGGCGGCCCTGGCGGGGCGTGGAGCCACTGTGCCGCCCTCCGCTGCGGGCGCGCTTTTAGCGCCTTATGGCTGCACAACCGTGTGCGCTGCCCGACACCGGGCGCTCCGCCGCGTGCCGGCTACAAGTAAGGCGCCTCCCGCCGCAGTGTGCTTTGCCGAACACAAGAAAAGAGGGAAACAACCGCAAGGCCGCATCCCTCTTTCCCCTCTTTCATCGTTGTTGTTGCGGAGGCTCGACTCGAACGAACGACCTCCAGGTTATGAGCCTGGCGAGCTACCAACTGCTCCACTCCGCGATGTGTGTAACGTTTGCCCGCAAGTGCTTGGCGTGTCCGCCGTTCCTTGTTTGCGTGTGCAAAGGTACGGCTTTCCATTATACCTGCAAGCGCGTCGGCGTTTTTTTTTCGGGGAAACCGCAATATTTACCGCAAGTTTGCGCCGTTCGCTGATATTTGCAAGGCGAATGTGTCATCTTTTGCGGCAATCCGTCACCAAAAGTGCGAAAACACCCGCGTGGAAATTTGGGAAAAAGCTACTTTTGCCGTTAGAAATGGCGGAGTGTCCCGGCGCGTCCGCGCATTTGCGCCCGCAGGCGCGTATGCATGCGTATGTTTATGCGTATTTTATAAGGACACGCGCGGGCACACGGGAAAGGCGTACGCGGCAGCGGCCCGGAAAAGCGCCGCCCTGAGAGGAATCCCCCCCCCCTGATACAGAGCAAAGACACAAACCAAATAACCTTATCCACACACACAGTATGAAAAGAATTACGTTATTGTTCCTTTCGCTGCTTGCGTGCCTGATGGTGAAGGCGCAGACCCTGCCCACCTTCTCCAGCGGGTCGTCGGAGACTTACTACTACATCAAGTTTCTCCGTCCCAGCAACACCACCTGCATGGGCACAAGCACGACAAGCTCGGACAACAAGGCCATCCGCCTCTACGCCCCCTCGCTCGCCGCGACGGAGACGCAGCAGTGGAAGCTTGTGGGCTCGCAGGACAACTTCCAGATGGTGAACAAGAAAGGCGAGTATATCGTTGTCAGCTCCACCGCCATCAGCACCACCGAGGGCGGCAACAACCCCACCCCCCTGCGTGCCGGCGACTCCGAGCAGAGCGGCGGCTTCAAGCTGCAGACCGCGCCCAACACCACCAACGGAACGGGCTGGGAGATTGTGGCCAACAGCATCAGCGGCGACCAGAACGTGGTGAACCTCTGGGGCACGCCTGACAACAACAACACGCTCGGCTTTTGGAAGACCAACGACGTGAACAACGTCGTGACCTTCGTCAGCACCGACGAGATGGAGTTCACCGCCGAGTACGCCACACAGGCCATCAGCGGCTACAAGCCCGAGCACAGCCTCACGCTGTGGTACACCGAGCCCGCCACCACCGCCCAGCTCTACTCCGGCGGCCAGGGCTACTCCAACTGGATGGAGTACTCCCTCCCCATCGGTGACGGACAGTTTGGCGCGAGCCTCTTCGGCGGCCTTGCGCAGGACGAGATACAGTTTAACGAGAAAACCCTCTGGAGCGGCACCAACGCGCGCTCGTCGTCGGGCGGCACGGGCTACGGACTTTACGAAAACTTCGGCTCCGTGCTTGTGAACGACCTCTCCACGGGCTTCGGCCAGACCACCGAGACGGCGGCCAAAAACTACTACCGCCAGCTTGACCTCACCACCGCCACCGGCAAGGTGTCCTACACCTCGCCCGACGGCAGCGTCACCTACACGCGCGAGTACATCGCCTCCAACCCCGCACGCGTCGTGGCGGCGCACTACACGGCCAGCGAGGGCGGCAAGATAAGCCTCCGCTTCGTCTTCAGTCCCGCAAACCGCCTGAGCGCAACGCCCACCTACACCGATGACGGCGAGGCTTACTTCAGCGGCAAGCTCGACCTCGTGAGCTACAACGCGCGCTTCAAGGTGGTGAACACCGGCGGCACGCTGACGCGCACGGACAAAGGCATCGTGGTGGAGGGCGCAGACGAGGTGCTGCTGCTGCTTGCCGGCGCGACGGACTTTGACGCTTACTCGTCCACCTACATCTCCAACACCTCCGCCATCGCGGGCACGGTGAGCGGCCGCCTCAACGACGCCGCAAAGAAGACGTGGAGCGAGCTCTACGCCGAGCACGTGGCCGACTTCAAGACCTACTTCGACCGCCTCGACTTCGACCTCGACGGCACGGCCAACACGGTGCCCACCAACACCCTCATCGACACCTACAACAGCGGCAAGGGCAGCAACGCCCTCATGCTTGAGAAGCTGTACTTCGCCTACGGACGCTACCTCGAGATTGCCTCCTCGCGCGGCGTGGACCTCCCCTCCAACCTGCAGGGTATCTGGAACAACATAGACAACCCCGCCTGGAACGCCGACATCCACTCCAACATCAACGTGCAGATGAACTACTGGCCCGCCGAGCCCACCAACCTCAGCGAGATGCACCTCCCCTTCCTCAACTACATTTGGAACGAGGCCGAGAACCACGACGAGTGGACCACCTGGGCTAAGCAGCAGGGGCAGAGCCGCGGCTGGACTTGCTTCACCGAGAACAACATCTTCGGCGGCGTGAGCGCCTTCATGAACAACTACGTCATCGCCAACGCGTGGTATGTGTCGCACCTCTGGCAGCACTACCGCTACACGCTTGACAAGGAGTACTTGAAGAAGGTGTTCCCCGCAATGCTCTCCGCGTCGCAGTTCTGGATGGACCGCCTGACGCTCGCCTCCGACGGTACCTACGAGGCCCCCAACGAGTGGTCGCCCGAGCAAGGCCCCACCGAAAACGCCGTGGCACACGCACAGCAGCTTGTGTACGAGCTCTTCTCCAACACGCTTGACGCCATCGACGTGCTTGGCAAGAGCGTCATCTCCAACAACGACCTCACCAAGCTCAAGAGCCGCTTCAAGGCTCTCGACCGCGGCCTCGCCACCGAGACCTACACCGGCAACTGGGGCACCTCGGCCATCGCGTCGGGCACGGAGATTCTGCGCGAGTGGAAGTACAGCGACTACACCTCCGGCTCCAACGGACACCGCCACATGTCGCACCTCATGTGCGTTTACCCCTTCTCGCAGATAGCCCACGGCACAAAGCTCTTTGACGCGGCTGTCAACTCCATGAAGCTGCGCGGCGACGGTGCCACGGGCTGGTCGATGGGCTGGAAAATCAACCTCTGGGCACGCGCCCTCGACGGCGACCACGCACGCACCATCCTGAACAACGCCCTCTCGCACAGCAACGGCGGCGCGGGCGTCTTCTACAACCTCTTCGACTCGCACGCCCCCTTCCAGATTGACGGCAACTTCGGCGCATGCGCCGGCATCGCCGAGATGGTGATGCAGAGCAACGCCGACACCATCCGCATCCTGCCCGCCCTGCCCTCCGCATGGAAAGCCGGCCACATGACGGGTATGAAGGCCGTGAAGGACTTCACCGTGAGCACTTACTGGAAAAACGGCAAGGCCACGCGTGTGGTGATTACCAACAACCAGGGACAGACCATCCCCGTGCTGTACAAGAACCTCTCCTCCGCCACCGTGTATGTAAACGGCAAGAAGGCTGACTTCGACGTTGACGCAAACGGAGTGGGCACGCTTGAGGGCGAGGCCGGCACGGAGTATGTCTTCGACTTCGACGGCTCGTACACCGGCATTGAGTCCGCTTCCGCCACCGCCTCCGCCCCCGTGCTGAGCGTGGACGGCCGCAAGGTGAGCTTTTCGGGCGACGTGAAGCAGGTGCGCGTGTACGACCTCGCGGGACGCAGCGTGCAGCGCAGCCGCAAGGCCTCCTTTTCGGTTGACCGCGCCGCCGGCCACGCCGTCCTCCTTGAAGTGACGGACACCAAGGGCAACGTGAGCGCTCACAAGGTGGCTTTGGCCGACTAAGCTGACACACGGCCAGGGCGCTGCCTGACAACAAAGACGGCGTGCCGGCGCACCTCGCGAAGAGGTGGCCGGCACGCCTTTCTTTTGCGCGTCTGTCAACGTGGCTTCCGCGTGTGCGCTGCGTGTGTTGCGTGCATTCCGCATTGGCGCATGGCGGATATGCATACAGTCGCAAACTTGCCACGCTCCGCCGCCCGTCCCTCCCGGTATGGAAAGACAGTCCGCCCCGCCGCTCGGAAAGAGAGCGGCGGGGCGGATTTTACTTCGCTTTGTGCAGTCGCCGGTCACCCTGCGCGGGCGTGCCGGGCTTTACATACCGTGCTGCCTTACCACGCGAAGAGCGGGTACTGCGCCATCATCGTGTTGACCTTTTGGCGCACGGCGGCGATGTGTGCGGTGTCCTCGGGAGCCGAGAGCACTTCCTCTATCATCTCCGCGATATCCGCCATCATGTCCTCCTTCGCGCCGCGCGTCGTGATGGCCGGCGTGCCGAGGCGTATGCCCGAGGTCTGGAAAGCCGAGCGCGTGTCGAAGGGCACCATGTTCTTGTTCACCGTGATGTCGGCCGACACCAGCGCGTTTTCGGCCACCTTCCCCGTGAGGTCGGGGTACTTCGAGCGCAGGTCCACCAGCATGGAGTGGTTGTCCGTGCCGCCGCTCACGATGGTGAAGCCGCGTCGGGTAAGCTCGGCGGCAAGGCGGCGCGCGTTGCGCTGCACCTGCGCGGCGTACTCCTTGAACTCAGGGCGCAGCGCCTCGCCGAAGGCCACCGCCTTGGCCGCGATGACATGCTCGAGCGGGCCGCCCTGTATGCCGGGAAACACCGCGCTGTTGAGCAGCTGCCCCATCGTCTTCACCGCGCCCTTCGGCGTGGTGAGGCCCCACGGGTTTTCAAAGTCCTTGCCCATCAGTATCATGCCGCCGCGCGGGCCGCGCAGCGTCTTGTGCGTGGTGGTGGTGACGATGTGCGCGTACTTCACCGGGTTGTCAAGCAGTCCCGCGGCTATCAGTCCGGCAGGGTGCGCCATGTCCACCATCAGTATCGCGCCCACCTTGTCGGCTATCTCGCGCATGCGGGCGTAGTCCCATTCGCGGCTGTACGCCGACCCTCCGCCGATAATCATCTTCGGGCGGTGCTGCAGCGCAAGCCGCTCCATCTCGTCATAGTCCACGCGCCCCGTCTCGCGGTTGAGGTTGTAGCCCACGGGGTTGTAGAGAATGCCCGAGGTGTTCACTTTCGAGCCGTGTGACAGGTGGCCGCCGTGGTCGAGGTTCATCCCCATGAAGGTGTCGCCGGGCTTCAGCACGGCGAGGAAGACCGCCGCGTTGGCCTGCGCGCCCGAGTGGGGCTGCACGTTGGCGTACTCCGCGCCGAAGAGCTTCTTGGCGCGCTCGATGGCGAGGCTCTCCACCTCGTCCACCACGGCGCAGCCGCCGTAGTAGCGTTTGCCGGGGTAGCCCTCGGCGTACTTGTTGGTGAGCCACGACCCCATGGCGTGCATCACCTCGTCGCTGACGAAGTTTTCGGACGCTATAAGCTCAATGCCCCGCAGCTGGCGCTGCCGCTCCTCCTCTATGAGGGTGAAGACGCGCGTGTCTTTTTCCATAGTGTGTGTAAGTGTGTGTCAGGTTGGTTTGTTTCTCTCTTTCGCTTTCCGCGTGCGCCTTACGGCTTCTGCCGCACGCTCCAGCCGAAGCGGCCGATGAGGTCGCCCAGGCCGTAGTACCCGCCGTGCAGGTACACCAGCGGCCGGCTCTGCTCGAGGTGCCATTTGCCGTCGTCGGTGAAGTAGCGCTTGTCCGCCCGCACGTGCAGCACGTCCGCCACGAACATGTCGTGCGAGCCGAGGTGCGTGATTTCCCTCACGCGGCACTCGATGCTGAGCGGCGACTCGGCCACCGACGGCGCCAGCACGCTGTGCGACGGCGTGGGCGTGAGCCCGGTCTCCGAAAACTTGTCGTAGTCGCGCCCCGAGCGCACGCCGCACCAGTCCGTCGCGCGCGCCATCTCCTCCGTCGTGAGGTTGATGACAAACTCCATGTTGCGCTTGATGATGTCGTACGAGTGCCGTTCGGGGCGCACGGAGATGTAGCACATGGGCGGGTTGGTGCACAGTGTGCCGGCCCACGCCACGGTTATCAGGTTGTACTCCTCCGGCTCCGCGCCGCACGACACCAGCAGCGCCGGCAGCGGGTAGATGAGCGTGCCGGGCTTCCAGTCCTCCTTCTCGGGCAGGGTGTTGTCCATCGCGGTCACAGCAGCTTTATGTTGTCAAGGCTCTGCTCCTTCTCGCAGTAGCGGCACTGTATTACGCCCCGCTCGCGGTCGGTGACATGGAAACGCGTGGCCATCGGCTCGTTGTTGGTGATGCACTTGGGGTTGGCGCAGCGTGCGATGCCCGTTATCTCCTCCGGCAGTGTGACGCACTTCTTCTCCGCCACCTCGTAGTCGCGTATCACGCTGAGCGTCACGTTGGGAGCCACGAGCGAGAGCGTGTTGAGCTCGGAGTCGGTGAAAAACTTGTCGGCCACCTTGATGATGCTTTTGCGCCCCATCTTGCCGCTCGGCAGGTTGTAGCCAATCATCACCGAAGACTGCTTTATGTCCTCCAGCCTTAGCAGGCGCACCACCTCGAAGAGCTTGGCGGAGGGTATGTGGTCTATCACGGTGCCGTCCTTTATGGCGGCCACCATCATTTCTTCTCTTTTCATGTCTTTGCTGTTTTGTGCCCGCCGCGTCACTTGCCGCGCAGCGCGTCCTCTTTCACCTCGTCGAGCGTTATGCCCAGCGCGTCGCATATGATGGCCTCGCGGGCGTAGAGACCGTTGCGGGCCTGCTCGAAGTAGTATGCGTGCGGGTCGGCGTCGACATCGTAGGCAATCTCGTTGACCCTCGGCAGCGGGTGCAGCACGCGCATGTTGGCGCGCGCCTTGCCCAGCATTGAGGCTTTCAGTATGTACACGTCCTTCACGCGCTCGTACTCCATAAGATCGGTGAAGCGCTCGCGCTGCACGCGTGTCATATAAAGTATGTCCGCGCCGCTTATCACGTCCTCGTCAAAGGCCTCGCCCTCCTCGTAGCGTATGCCGTGCTCGCGGCAGTACACCTTGTACTCCTCGGGCATGGCCAGCTCGGCGGGGGCTATGAAGTGGAATGTAGGGTTGAAGTGCCGCATCGCCATAATGAGCGAGTGCACCGTGCGGCCGTATTTCAGGTCGCCCACGAGGTAGATGTCAAGGTTGTCGAGCGTGCCCTGTGTCTTGTAGATGCTGTAAAGGTCGAGCAGCGTCTGCGAGGGGTGCTGGTTGGCGCCGTCGCCGGCGTTTACCACGGGCACTGGCGACACCTCGCTGGCGTAGCGTGCCGCGCCCTCAAGGTAGTGGCGCATCACTATCACGTCGGCATAGTTGCTCACCATCATGATGGTGTCTTTAAGCGTCTCCCCTTTCGCGGAACTCGTCACCTTGGGGTCGGTGAACCCTATGACGCGTGCGCCGAGACGGTTGGCGGCCGTCTCAAACGAGAGGCGCGTGCGCGTGGAGGGCTCGAAAAACAGCGTTGCCACCACGCGGTCGCTGAGGAAGGTGCGGTTGGGCTTTTTCTCAAATTCGCCGGCCATGCTAAGGAGGTACATAATCTTCTCCTTCGTGAGGTTGGCAATTGTCACCAGACTTCTGTTGTCGGACATAGTGCGGAGCGTGTTTGTGTGTCGGTGGCGGGCGGGGCTTCCTTTCGATGCGCTTTGTCTCTGCGGCCAGCCGTTCGCTGCGGCGTGTCCACTTTCCGGGTACGCGCATCTTTGCGGCGTGTCCGCCTTGCCTCCCGCCGTTGTGTCGAGCCCCCGCCCCGCGGTGCGGCTGCGGCGGGGGCTTACGGCGGTAAAATTAGATTTTTCTGTTCAGAAAGCCGCGCCCCGTTGCGCCCCCTTTGCCGCCGCGCCGCGCCGCGCCCGCTTTTCCGCCGCGCGGCGGGGGCGGTGTGCGGCGAAAGGTGTAATTTTGCAGAAGATTTTTCCCGTGGGCGCGGTGCGCGGCCCGCTTGCCTTTTATGCCCGTCCTCAGGGTAACCGGCTTTTCGGAAACATCCACAGGTAATAATCCACAACGCCGCCCCAGCCGTCCCGCCGGACGGCAGACGGGCGGGAAATCCACAGCAAAGAAAAGCAATGTCACTGGCAAAATACGAGAGCGAGGTGAAGACACTGCCGCAGCCGCAGGAAACACTGTACGCCCGCTTTTCCGACCTCACCCATTTCAGCTCCATTAAGGAGCGTTTCGCCGACCCCGCCATGCAGGAGCGCATCTCCGCGCAGGTGCCCGCCGACAAGATGGAGGAGGTGAAACGCTACATCGACGCGATGGAGTTTGACAAGGACAGCATGCGCATGCAGAGTCCGCTTGGAGCCGTCACGCTGCGCATTGTCGAGCGCGAAGAGCCCAAGTGCGTCAAGTTTGCCTCCGAGGGCGCGCCCGTCCCCCTCTATGTGTGGGTGCAGCTGCTGCCGCACGGCGACGCGGCCAGCCGCCTGCGCGTGACGGTGGGCGCGGAGGTCAACTTCTTTATGAAGGGCGTGGTGGCGAAACCGCTGCAGCAGGTGGCCGACGGACTGGCCACGCTGCTCGCCACGATGTGCTGAGGCGTTGCGGGCGGCGCGAGGGACAGACCGGCTCCGCACGCATTATATTATAGGACAATAAAAAGGGACAACCGCATACAGGGACGGCCGCGTCTTCCGCACACGCCCCCGGAAGCGGCAAGCGTAACAATCATAAGAGAGCTTTATGGCACAAGTACCAGCATTCAAGTACGCCCCGATGTTTCAGACGGGCAAGGACACGACCGAGTATCGCCTGCTTGGCAAGGACGGCGTGACGACCGGCGACTTTGAGGGCAAAACGATATTGAAGGTTTCGAAGGAGGCACTCACGCAGCTTGCGCGGCAGGCTTTCCACGATGTGGAGTTCATGCTGCGCCGCGAGCACAACGAACAGGTGGCCGCCATATTGTCCGACCCCGAGGCGTCGGAAAACGACAAGTACGTCGCCCTGCAGTTTCTGCGCAACGCCGCCACGGCGGTGAAGGGCGTGCTGCCTTTCTGCCAGGACACGGGCACGGCCATCATACACGGCGAGAAAGGACAGCGCGTATGGACGGACTTTGAGGACGAGGAGGCACTGAGCCTCGGTGTGTACGAAACTTACACGCAGGACAACCTCCGTTACTCGCAGAACGCACCCCTCACGATGTACGAGGAGGTGAACACGCGCTGCAACCTCCCCGCACAGATTGACATCGAGGCGGTGGAGGGCGACGAGTACCGCTTCGTCATGGTGGCGAAAGGCGGCGGTTCGGCCAACAAGACCTACTTCTACCCCATGACCAAGGCGACCATACAGAACGAGGGCACGCTTCTTCCTTTCCTCGTGGAGAAGATGAAGAGCCTCGGCACGGCGGCATGCCCGCCCTACCACATCGCCTTTGTCATCGGCGGCACCAGCGCGGAGAAGAACCTTCTCACCGTGAAGCTGGCTTCCATCAAGTACTATGACAACCTCCCCACCACGGGTGACGAGACGGGACGCGCTTTCCGTGACCTCGACCTTGAGGTGAAACTGCTGCGCGAGGCTGCCAAGATTGGACTGGGCGCGCAGTTCGGCGGCAAGTACCTTGCCCACGAC
Organism: Lachnospiraceae bacterium; assembly: GCA_963632255.1. Taxonomy (GTDB): domain Bacteria; phylum Bacteroidota; class Bacteroidia; order Bacteroidales; family Bacteroidaceae; genus Alloprevotella. The sequence continues at coordinate 9,772 of CAVGTC010000030.1, forward strand.
ATCCGCGTCATCCGTCTGCCCCGCCACGGCGCAAGCTGCCCCATCGGCATGGGCGTGAGCTGCTCCGCCGACCGCAACATCAAGGCGAAAATCAACAAGGACGGCATCTGGCTTGAGAAGATGGACAACAACCCCGAGGAACTCATCCCCGAGGAGTACCGCCGTCCCGGTGAGGGCGGCAAGGGCATTGAGATTGACCTTGACAAGGGCATTGACGCGGTGCGTGCCGAGCTTGCCAAGTATCCCGTCAGCACGCGTGTCAATCTGCGCGGCACCATCATCGTGGCGCGTGACATCGCGCACGCCAAGCTCAAGGCGCGCCTTGACAACGGTGAGGAGATGCCTGACTACTTCAAAAACCACCCCATCCTCTACGCCGGTCCGGCTAAGACCCCGGAGGGCTACCCTTGCGGCAGCATGGGACCCACGACGGCCAACCGTATGGATCCCTATGTGGACGAGTTCCAGTCGCACGGCGCGAGTCTTGTGATGATAGCCAAGGGCAACCGCACGCAGGAGGTGACGGACGCCTGCAAGAAGCACGGCGGCTTCTACCTCGGCACAATCGGCGGCGTGGCGGCTGTACTCTCAAAGGACAGCATCAAGAGCATTGAGTGCGTGGAGTATCCCGAGCTGGGTATGGAGGCTATCTGGAAGATTCGCGTGGAGAACTTCCCCGCTTTCATCCTTGTCGACGATAAGGGCAACGATTTCTTTAAGCAGCTTTCCCCCTGCGCCGCGTGCGGCCATTAATTGGGGAAGCTGACATAAGCGCAGACCTGAGGGCGCGTGCGGAGCGGACAAATAGTCCACGCCGCACGCGCTTCCTTTTTTCGCAGTGGCATCGGATGGGTATGCCGTCCGTGTAGGGTAGCACCTATATTGAAGCGTGAAACGGCTATGCCGTCGGGATGTGTTTTATCGGGGCATACCGTGATGTGCATCCCCGTAACTACTTCGCAGCGGGTTTTCCAAAAACACAAATAACGCCGCCAGCTCCTTTCGGAGTGGCGGCGTTATTTATGCTTTCCCTCGCCTTTGGCATTCCGGTCGGGAAGTCCGGGCGGGGCGTGGTTTGCTTGCTTTTCGCCTTACTTGCCCATAGACTTGAGGGACGCGTCAAAGCTCTTTGCCTGCGCGTTCTCGGGGTCGGCCTTGAGCATAATATCCACATACTTGCGGCAAGTGTCGTAATCGTCCTTCTGCGCGTAGTAGAAAGCGATGTACTGTGCGGCGAGGATACGCGAGGAATTGGTGCTTGCGTCGCCCTCAGGCATCATGCCAAGCGCTTTTTCGTAGAGTGCCTTGGGCTCATCCTCCGGCTTGGACTGGTCGGTGATGTGCAGCACAGCCTGCTGCATCACGGCGCGGTAGTAGTCGGGCTTCTTCTCCAGCACCTTGTTGTAAGCCTCGTCACCGCCGGCGATGTACTTCTGTTTCGTCTCGGGATCGGTGGTGTTGCGGCTTGCCATCAAGTATTCCTGTCCAAGGCCGAAGTAGTCAACAGCGTCGACCTTGTCACCTTTCTTCTCCATATAGGTGAGGTAGGTCGCCACGGCTTTGTCATACTGCTTGTTCTGGCGGTAGTACTTCGCAAGCTCCTTGTAGTTGGGCACCTTGTCGGGGTCTTTGGCAAGGGCTTTCTCAAAGTACGACACCGCGCCGGGGATGTCACCCTTCTCGCGTGCGAGGCTGGCGGCGTACTCGTAGTCGACGGAGAGGAAGAGGCTGTCTGCGAACTCGCCGCTGGTGATGTAGCCCGCCGCCGTTTCGGCAGCCTTGAGAGCGCCGTCATAGTCCAATGCGTCGTTGAGGATGTTCATCTTGGCGAAGAAATCCATGCGGTGCAGCACCATGTCCTTGGGGTCGAGGGGCATTATCTCCTCCACAATGCCCGTCATCTTCTTGAAGTTTTCGGGATTGACCGCCGCCATGGAGTAGAGCGACTGGAGGTAGTTTTCGCAGGAGCGGATGTCAAGCGTCTTGTCCTTGGGCGCAGCCTGGTAGTAGCTGTCGTAGCAGCTTACGGCATCCTTGTACTCGCTGAGCTTGTAGTAGATGTCACCCTTGTCCTTGTCGGCCGTGTAGTAGCCCGGCTCGATGGACTTGATGCGGTTGAGTGCGTCAAGGGCGACATGGGGGTTCACGTTCTTGTATACGAAAGCGTTGCGCTTGAGGGCGGCCACATTGTTGGAGTCGACAAGCAGCACGGCGTCAAACTTCTGACCGGCTCCGCCCCAGTCCTTGCGCATCATGCACACCTCGCCGCTGAACATCAGACCGGGGATGTACTCGGGCGCGAGCTGGTAAACACGGTCGGCGCAGCGCTTGGCGGCGGGGTAGTTGTTGTGGTCGAGGAAGTAAGAGCCGACGGAGACAAGGTCCTCCTTGCTCTTGCTTATTTTCCTCTCCAGCTTCATGTATATCTTGTTGGCCGCGTCGGGATCCTCCATATTGAGGTTAATCACCTCGTCGGCCTGCGCCTGGTATTCGGGATTGAGGGGCGGCACTTCATAAGTCTTCTGCTGTGCCTGCACGCCGCTTACTCCAGCGAGGAGGAGTGCGGAAAACGCCAAAGCGCGAAATACGTTTTTCTTCATTATTGTCGTAGCTTTTGTATCCTGTCTTTGCGCCTTTTCCCGTCAATGTAAGCCTCTGCTTGTGCGGGAAAAGGCAAACTCGGTGCAAATATATAAGATTTCTCCCACTGAAAAGGGTGCGCGGCGTGCCTATTTTGTTGTTTGCACATAGCAGACGGCGGTGGAAAACGCCAGTGAAACAAGGGGCATGCCGCAAATGTGTGCGGCACGCCCCTATATATAATATTGCGTGTGGCGCGGAAAGCGGCTGCGGTGCCGCCGTCTGGCTTAGCGGATGTCAAGCTCGTCGATGGCGTACTTCGCGCCGCCGAACTTGTCGATGATGAAAAGCACGTAGCGTATGTCCACATTGATGCAGCGCTGGAGTGCCGCGTCGTACTGCAGGTCGGAGCTGAGGCTCTCGATGTTGCCGTCAAAGGCGAGTCCGATGAGTTCGCCTTTCGCGTTGAGTACGGGCGAGCCCGAGTTGCCACCGGTGATGTCGTTGTCGGAGAGGAAGCAGGCGGGCAGCTTGCCGTCCTCGCGGGCGTAGCGCCCGAAGTCTTTCGCCTCGTAGAGGGCACGCAGCTTCTCGTTGACAAAGTAGTCGCTCTCCGTCTTGCTCTCTTTGGCGAACATTCCGTCGAGCTCGGTGCGCCAGCCCTTGTTGACGGTGTCGCCGAGCTGGAGATCGTTGACGTGGCCGTAGGTCATGCGCAGCGTGAAGTTGGCATCGGGCGACTTTGCCCAGTCGTACATCTCGCAGAGGCCGCGCACATAGGTCTTGTCAAGTTCGCCGCGTGCCTGTGAGTAGGCTTGTACTTCATCGGACGGCAGCACCGCGTAGATGTCCTTGGACTGGCGTATCATCGGGTCGTTGGCTATCACGCTGTAGTCGTTCAGCGCAAGAGCCTTCTCCATTTTGAGGCTGTCGGTAAAGACGCTTTCGCTGTACACCGAGTCGATGAGTGCTTTCCAGTCCCGCCCGTCGGCAAGGTAGGCGGGGAGGCAGGAGGTTTTGTGGTACTTCACATAATACGGCGTGAGGAGAAGAGCTTTCTGCTTGTCAATGTCGCGGTTGACATTCTTCACATTCTCGTTCCAGTACGCCCGGATGAGCTGCTTGCATTCTGCAATTTGTTTCTTCTTCCCCGAAATCAGTGCCCCACCGTACATTTGCGCGAACGGCACGGGCATGGTGAAGTTCTGCCCAAGCAGTGTGATGGCCATCAACGAAGCGTCATAAGCCACGTCGCTGTACTTTGCGCATACCGAGTCGATGCGCTCTATCACGCCAAGGTATTCGGACTTTCCGCTCTGCGCGGCAAAGGTGCGGAAACGCTCCTCTTCGGCTTTTTTCTGCGCAACAAGTCCGACAGACTTCACCGCCTCGTTCATTCCGCCGAAATTTTTGATGACATTGCCCCAGGTGAAGTAGTCGTCCTCCACGATGAGACGGAGCGAGTCGCTCTTGTCCATCAGTTCCTTGTAGAAGCGCAGCAGCGGCTCGCCCGCAATCACCATCGGCTCGTTGCGGCTCTTGCAGCGCAGCTCCACCTCCGAGGCGGTGAGGTAGCGTGAGGTGCTGCCGGGGAAGCCCATCACCATCGTGTAGTCGCCCTTGTCCATGCCCTTGAGCGAGATGGGGAGGAACTTTTTGACGTGCAGCGGCACATTCTTCTTGCTGTACGGCGCGGGATTTCCGTTTTTGTCAGCGTAAATACGGAACATGGCGAAGTCAGCGTTCTGGCGGGGCCACATCCAGTTGTCCGTGTTGCCGCCGAACTGGCCGATGTTGTGCGGCGGATTCGCCACAAGGCGCACGTCAAGGAAAGTCTGCTCATAGAAGATGTAGTACTGGTTGCCGCCGAAGTAAGGCACGATACGTGCGGTGACACCTTTCGTCTTCTTGTATTCGCTGGCTTTGAGCAGCGGCTCGGCGAGTGATTCAAGGAACCCCTCGCCCATACGCTCGTACTCGTCCACGCCGCGCTTGTCCGCCGTGCTGTTGACAATGTCCGTTACGTCCTTTATTGCAAGCACGAAAGTGAAGTTGAGGTCATCCGGTGTGCGCAGCTCCTCCTCTCGGCTGTGCGCGAAGTAGCCGTCTTTCATATAGTCGTGCCCAATGCCGCTCATTTGGTGTACAAAGCTGAAGCCGCAGTGGTGGTTGGTGAGCACCAGTCCGTCTGCGCTCACCACCTCGCCGGTGCAGCCTCCGCCGAAGATGCCCACGCACTCGCGCAGGGAGGGGGTTGTTTCGCTGTAAAGCTCGGAGGGAGGGAGGAGAAGCCCCGCTTTTTTCAGGGAGTCCTCGAGGTGCTGCTGCTGCATAAGCGTGAGCAGCCACATCCCCTCGTCGGCGCGTGCGCTGGCGAAATACAGCACAAGTGCCGCGCAGATAGTGAAGATTCTTTTCATTCGATGTGTTATTATGGTGTTGTTATAGTCTGCAAAACTGGTATGCGCCCCCGCCTCTCGGAATATGGCGGGGTGTCATTTCCCGATGGGCTGCACGCTGCGGCGCACGGCCTTGGTTATTTCAAGAAACATATACCCCTTGTCGTTGTTGCGCACCTTTTTCTCGTTGCGGACAAACTCCCTCATCGCGTACTCCTTTGACTTCTCAAAGGTGAGGCGCGACATCTCCGCCTGTGTCTTACCCGTGGAGGCCGAGTCGAGCCGCTCTTCGGGGAAATAGTCGTCAAGGTCGATGTCACCTATCATTGTGGTCTCAAGGAAAGCGAGCTGCTTGCGCGAACTGTCGGTGTAGTAGCCCACAAACATATGTCCGGGAGTCTGCACAAGCACCGGCGTGATGTTGATGGCCCGCAGCAATGAGGCGAAAAGCACGCTGCCATCCACGCAGTTGATTTGCGAGGAGCTTAGCGCGTCGGCAAGCGTGCGCACACGCTGCGAGTATACTACGTTGCTGGACAGGGATGAGTAGGAAACCGAGCTGTATCGGAAGTTGCGCTTCTGCAGCACGTACCAAAGTGCATACACCTGTTTGTCCACCGACTCCGCAGTGCCGCGCTGGTAGCCCTGGAAGCGGCGCACGATACGCGTGTTGAGTGCTTCGCGCAGTATTTTGTCTATGAGCGGACTCTCCTCGTTGACGTATGCGGCGAAGAAAAGGCGCGTGCTGACAAAGTCGGTGCGCCCGCCGCCTGTCTGGCGCATATAGCCGAGGAGGCACTCGTTGACGCTGCGCACGGAGAAAGTGCGCACACGCTGTCCAAGCTTGCGCCCGTCCATCTCCACTTCGGCCACCACGCTTACGGGCTCGGCCTGCGTGTTGGTGCGGAGGCTGTCATACCGCCAGAGAATGTCCGGGTACACCGTGTAAAGTGTGTCCTTTTGGGGGAGGACAAACTCCGACACGCTGCGGGCATAGAACGGAGTTTCGGCAAGCTCAATGCGCACGCGGCTGCCCGGGCGGCGTGCCTTTACCTCAATTGCGATGCCGCCTTTCGTGTTGCCCAGGCAGTGCGTGCCCGTGGGCTTCACCACCTCGGCGTCGGTAGTGGCCACGGAGAGAATGGCCGAGGGGAAAATGTTGCCGCCAAGTTGGTCGGTTATTTCAAAGCCTTCGGAAAAGGGACGTTTCCATACGAAAAGTGCCACCATTGCCGCCAAAAGCAGCAGCGCGGCGACAGCCGCCGCCCCCCGCCGTTTCCCCGTGCGGCGGGCGTTGTCGCTGGATGTGTTTGCCATGGGCGGCTGGTTCAAGAGAATGGGCAAAAAGTGTAGAGGTAGAGCACGGCGGCGGGCACGGCAAGGAGGGCAGAGTCGAAGCGGTCGAGCATACCGCCGTGACCGGGCAGTGTCGTCCCGCTGTCTTTTATGCCGAGCTGTCGTTTGAATAGGCTTTCCACAAGGTCACCCCATGTGCCGAAAACGCAGACAGTGAGACCGAGTCCCAGCCACTGCGGCAGGGTGAGTCCCTCGTCGGGTAACAACTGCCACATCAGTGTGGCTGCCGCAAGACAAAGCACACCGCCGCCTATGCTGCCCACCCACGACTTCTTTGGTGACACGCGCTCAAAGAGTTTGGCGGGAAAGTGCTTGTGCAGCAGACTGCCGCAGACATACGCCCCCGTGTCGTTGACCCAAAGGAAAAGGAAGACGGAGAGCGGATACCACGGGGCAAAGACGGTGCGCCCTGTGAGCGGGTCGAAGCGGAAAGCCAGCACATTGAGCAACGCGAAGCCGAGCGCTATGTACAGCTGCGAGGCGAAAGCGAATGCCCAGTTGCGCAGCGGGTCGGGCTTTTGCAGGTAAAGCTCGCTCACCATCAGGTAAATGATGGTAACGAGATAGGGTATGAAAGCCCGTGAGGGTACAAGTTCGCCGCAAAAGCCCGCGAAAGCGAGAAAGAGGTATACCGCCGCCACCGTGTTGATGAGTTTGTTTACCGACGCGCCGGCGTGGCGGTTGACATTGGTAGAGAACTCCCACACGGTGAGTCCTGTTGCCGCTGCGAAAAGCAGGGTGAACGTCAGCGGCGAGTAAAGCGTGCAGCCCACAAGCGCCGCCACAAACACCAGTCCGGTGAGCGTGCGTATGATGAGGTTCCTCATTTCTCCGTGTCTTCTTCCGCAGGTTTCCCGCCGGCTTGAGTGTCGGTTCCCGTTTCGGCAGGGGCTGCGGGGGCTGTTGTGGATTTGTCGCCGGATGCGTTTCCGGATTTGCCGCCGTACTCACTGCCGGTGGCGTCGTCGTTGGCGTTTTCGACTGCGGTTATGGCCGCGCGGTTGTCCTCCGGCTTCCCTCCGTTTTCTGTGGACTCGTCCTTATTGCTTTTTGCGGTGGACTTTTCTGCGCGTTCCTCGGCCAGTTTTAGTGCTTCCTCCTCCATCAGTACGTCGGCGCGGCTCTTCCACTGGCGCGGACCGAATATCTTTTCCACGTCCTCGGTGAATATCACCTCGCGTTCTACGAGGATGCCCGCAAGCTTGGCGTGCTTGTCCGCATTGTCGGTGAGGATTTTCTTTGCACGCTCGTATTGCTCGGACACAAGAGCCGCCACCTCCTCGTCGATGCGCTCGGCCGTTTTCTCCGAGTAAGGTTTCGTGAAGCCGTACTCGTCGTTGTTGTAGTAGCAGAGGTTGCTCAGCGACTTGCTCATGCCAAGGTAGGCCACCATGCCGTAGGCACGTTTCGTCACGCGCTCAAGGTCGTTGAGCGCGCCGCTCGACACATGTCCGGTGAAAAGCTCCTCGGCGGCACGTCCGCCCAGCGTGGCGCAAATTTCGTCAAGCATCTGTTCGCGCGTCGTGATGCTGCGTTCCTCGGGCAGATACCAGGCCGCGCCGAGTGCCTGTCCGCGCGGCACGATGGTCACCTTCACAAGCGGGTTGGCGTAGCGCAGCAGCCATGACACGGAGGCGTGTCCCGCCTCGTGAATTGCGATGCTGCGTTTTTCGTCCTCGGTCATCACTTTCGATGTGCGCTCCAGTCCGCCTATTATACGATCGACGGCGTCCAGGAAGTCCTGCCGCCCCACCGTCTTGCTGTCGTGGCGTGCGGCGATGAGTGCCGCCTCGTTGCACACGTTGGCAATGTCTGCCCCCGAGAAGCCCGGAGTCTGCCGTGCCAGCAGTTCGATGTCAAGGTCTTTGTCCAGTTTGAGCGGTTTGAGGTGTACCTTGAAAATGGCCACGCGCTCGGAAAGCTCGGGCAGGTCGACGTGTATCTGCCGGTCAAAGCGCCCGGCGCGTAGCAGTGCCTTGTCAAGAATCTCCACGCGGTTGGTGGCCGCCAGCACAATCACGCCCGTATTGGTGCCGAAACCGTCCATCTCCGTGAGCAGCTGGTTGAGCGTGTTCTCCCGCTCGTCGTTGCCGCCCATAGAGGGGTTTTTGCCGCGTGCGCGCCCAATGGCGTCCACCTCGTCAATGAAGATGATGCATGGGGCTTTCTCCTTTGCCTGCGCAAAGAGGTCGCGCACGCGGCTTGCGCCCACGCCCACAAACATTTCCACGAAGTCGCTGCCCGACATTGAGAAGAAAGGCACATCTGCCTCGCCCGCTACGGCCTTTGCCAGCAGTGTCTTGCCCGTACCCGGAGGACCGACAAGCAAAGCTCCCTTGGGGATCTTGCCGCCAAGCTCGGTGTATTTCTGAGGGTTTTTCAGGAAATCCACTATCTCGCGTATCTCTTGTTTCGCCCCCTCCTGTCCCGCCACATCCTTAAAGGTGACGTTAGTGGTGTTTTTGCCGTTTTTCTCGAATAGCCGCGCCTTGCTCTTCCCTACATTGAAGATGCCGCCGCTCATGGAACCGCCGCCCATCCGTTTCAGGAGGAAGAACCAAAGGAAAACCAGCAGGAATATGGGCAGAACGCTGCTCAGGATGGTGATGAGGATGCGGTCGTTCTCCTCAAAGCGCAGCGAACCCTTGTATGTCGCGTCAAGGTAGCCCGTGATATTCTCTATGGAGGGGTATTTCGCCGAAACCGAGGGCGATTTGCCCACCTGGTCGCTGCCCGCGTGGAATATCTGCCGTATGTATTCGGGGCGCAGCACAAGGCGTGCTTCGCCGTCGGATTTGTTCACCACAATCTCTTTGGCCATACCCTGCTGCACATACGTGCGGAAAGTGGAGTAGTCCACCTCCTTGTTCATTCCCCCGCTGTCACTGCGGTTGCCCTGGTAGAGCATGATGCCAAGGCCCACGATGATGAGGATGTAAAGCCAGGAAAGGCTGAAGCGCGGCATTTTCCCGTCTGGCTGCTTCCCGTTGCCTTGCCCGCCCGGGCGTGGCGTGGCGTTTTGGTTGTTGCTCATGTCTTTTTCTTGAATGAAAGGAAACGGGGTCAGTCTATGTCGGCCACGGAGTTGAGCACGGCGTCGTCCCAGAGGCTTTCAAGGTCGTAGTAATCGCGTGCGCCGGGGAGAAAGATATGTACCATCACCGTGCCGTAGTCCATCGCCACCCACTCGGCGTTCTGCATGCCGGCCACTTTGGCGGGCTTTTCCTGTGCTTCCTTGCGGGCGGTCTCTTCCACGGAGTCCTCAATGGCTTGCACCTGTTGCGGCGATCCGCCGTTGCACAGCACGAAATAAGCGCAGGGCGCGGTGTCTATTTTTCGTAAGTCTACCGTGACGATGTCGCGTCCTTTTTTTTCCTGTATACCTTTGATGACGGTCTCTACCAGCTGTTCTGTTGTCTTTGCCATAAAATAGTGGGGTGGGGCACATGTCCCCGAAATGTGTTTTGTGTTGTCTTTGCGGCGAGTGTGGTGTGTTTAGGCTATGCGCGGAAAGTCCTCGCTCCATTCCGCAACTCTGCGCAAAGTTAAGCCCTTTTCGCTTTTCTCCGAAACCACCCTATATAAGAATGTGTGTTTTCTGCATATTTCCGGGCGGTTTGCTCCACGTCGGAGCGGTGCAGTGTGGGGCTTGCATTTGTCCGTGGCGAGGACGGGCGTTTACCGTTCCGCAAGGCGGAAGCGCAAGAAGCCATTGCGGACATACTGAAAAAGCGGGAGCAGCTTGAAAAGGCGGCGGCAGCACGGACTGCAAAGAAAACGGAAGTCATAAGCGCCGCCCGCAGGGCAGAAATATCCGCAGCGGCAAAGGTGCGCCACGCGGGAAGAACCCCCGAAAGGGAGGCGGAACTGCAGGAATACCGGGAGTGGAAAAAGCAGCTGAGGGAAAATGCCGTATTTAGAGAGAAATATGAAACTCCGGAGCAAATAAACGAGACGTTCAAGAAACTGAACGGAATGGTGAAAAATAAATGGTTCGAGCACGGGGACTTAGACTTGCGCATTGAAACGGACCCGAAGAACAACGGTTCAACGACTATGAACGGGGTAATTTACCTCACGGCGGAACGCATGGAAAGGGTGAAATCCGCAATGACAAAGATAGGCTCGTGCAAATGGGGGAAAATCACGGAGGCCGAGGCGGACGCGATGGCGACCCTTTGGCACGAGATAACGCACAACCGCAACAAGCTGACATGGGATAAATATGGGAATTTCCAATGGAAGTATTTCTTCAAGCGCGGTGGTGACTACGATAAAAGACGCTTTATGGAACTGGCAAACGAGTATGTCGCACGGAACACGCTGCCGGAGTTTTACAAGGCGTTGGGACTCCCAGTAACGCCGTACGCTAATTTTATTAAGTCCCGTGAAAAAACCGGCTACAACGCAATGGTAACGAATTACGACTGGTGCGTGTCCGAACTCAACCTTGACGCTAATAAAGTTTTGGATGAAGTGCGGCGCAACCTCTACGATGGGTCGTATAGGGAACTCAAGGCGGGCTTGATGAAAGGGCTGCAGGCGGGCGGCATTAAGAAGAAAGACGGGACGGCAGTAAAGGGAAATGTACTAAGTGACCTTTTAAGCAAGATAAAGAATACGTTAGACGAAAAGAGTGCAGACAGGGAACGCTGCCTAAAAGCATGGCTTGAAAGACACGGACTCCTGTAAATGTTAGAAATCTATGATAATACCTTTTTTTATCCCCTCCATAGCGATGCGGTCTTCCTCTGCCATCGCTGCCTTATAAGCCTTATGGGCGGCATCCCGTAAGGTATCATTCGACACCCAACAGGCGAAATTCCAAATGTACATCATCCGCACAGACTCTGATAAAGTGCGCATATATTCCTTGTCGCAATACATATTATGCATCTTCAAAAGACGGGCGACACCAGCCTCGTCATCGTAAAGGTCGTAAATAGTTTTCCCTTTCAAATCAATCTTTTTCGCCATTTCCGTATAAGTTGTTTGCGGAACAATAGAAGCCGGGGGTGTCCCACAAAGGGACACCATAGCCACGGGCAAAGATAGGAAAACATCACGACCCCGCAACACG
>CAVGTC010000031.1:0-21171 GCA_963632255.1 Lachnospiraceae bacterium
CCAAGTGCAGGCGTTTTGACACGTAAGTGGCTGAAAATCAATATAGGCAAAAATAAAGGGACATTCCTCGCGGGATGTCCCTATCTTGTAGTACAAAGATAATACATTTTCGGGCGTTTTGCAAATGTGTTAAAATAGGCGGGTAAAATCAAAGTGTCAGAATTTGCATGCGAAATCTGACATTTGGGATTTCGGGATGCCGCGAGGTGCGGCGGCCGTTTTGGCGCATTTTTGCGCCGCCGCATGGTTTCCCGAGCCGTCTGTGGGCGGGGGGCGGGGCACTTCCTGATTCCGTCCGTCAAACGTCTTCCCTGCTTATGGGGCAATTGGCCGTTGCCCGGAAGAAGGGACGAGCGGCAATGAAATCCCCTTACCGATGCCTGTTACAAATCTCCGTTTGTTTGTCTTGCTGTGAAAAACAAATCCGCATCGCTTGCGCGGGTCGGGATGAATGCGTAACTTTGCACCCCGTATGCGGACTGCGCGCCCTTGTGAAGGCGGTCAATGTAAGACAACCACCCCAAGATTACGCAACAACAAAGTCTGAAACCCGGCGGAGGAAGCCCGGTCCGCGGACATTAATCCACAACTGAAACAAAGCGAAAGCAATGTCTAAGATTTGCCAAATTACAGGAAAGAAAGCCATGGTCGGCAACAATGTTTCGCACTCGAAGCGCCGCACAAAGCGCACGTTTGACGTAAACTTGTTCTATAAGAAGTTCTTCTACGTTGAGCAAGATTGCTGGGTGGCTCTGCGCATCAGTGCCGCCGGCCTGCGCCTTATCAACAAGGTAGGCCTGGACGCCGCACTCACCAGCGCGGTAGCCAAAGGATATTGCGATTGGAAAGACATAAAAGTAATCGGTTAAAACCTAACATAAAATGGCTGGAAAGAAAGCTAAAGGCAACCGCGTACAGGTGATATTGGAGTGCACCGAGATGAAGGAGAGCGGACTCCCCGGCACGTCGCGCTACATCACCACGAAGAACCGCAAGAACACCCCTGAGCGTTTGGAGCTGAAGAAATACAACCCCATCCTCAAGAGAATGACCATCCATAAGGAAATCAAATAAAGCGACAGGCATACCATGGCAAAGAAAACAGTGGCAACGCTCCAGGAGGGTAAGACCGACGGGCGTTCGTATACCAAGGTTATAAAGATGGTGAAGAGTCCGAAAACCGGCGCTTACGTTTTTGACGAGCGCATGGTGCCCAACGAGGCAGTGAAGGATTTCTTCAAAAACTAAGACCGCACAATCGCGTCTTGCGCCGGACTTGTCCGCCGCAATTCGGTGAATGGCTTATACCGCCGCAGCGCAAGAATACTCTTGCGCTGCGGCGGAATCTTTTTTATCTGCTTCAGCCGTGTCCAGACGCAGGGTGCGCCATCTGCTCTCGCTGCCGGATTTTGGGCAGGTGCATCAAGGTGAGGGACGACTCCAATATAATAATACGCGCGCGTAACGCACGCGTATGTGCGCGGCGGATGCTTTCGCCCGCAACCCGAAAAAACGCGCAAGGGTTGTCTCTTTCCGTGGAAAGTGGTAATTTTGCACGCCGATTATTATCAAGCGCCCTGTGAAAGGGGCGCGACCCGCGCGGTTAATAGTTGCGCCTGATTGGCCAAGGCGTATACGGTTAGGCAAGCCCGCGGGCGATAACCTTAGTAGTTACACAAATCACAAAACCAACAAAGTGGACACTTTAAGTTACAAGACCATTTCCGCCAACAAGGCGACCGCCAACAAGGAATGGGTCGTTGTGGACGCGACCGACCAGGTCCTCGGCCGTCTCTGCACGAAGGTGGCAAAGCTGCTGCGCGGCAAGTACAAGCCCAACTTCACCCCGCACGTTGACTGCGGCGACAACGTAATCATCATCAACGCCGACAAGGTGCGCCTCACGGGCAAGAAGTGGACTGACCGCGTCTATTACACCTACACGGGCTACCCCGGCGGCCAGCGCGAGCACACCCCCGCCAGCATCATGGCGAAGCCCAACGGCGCCGACAAGCTGCTGCACCGCGTGGTGAAGGGCATGCTGCCCAAAAACAAGCTGGGCGCGAAGCTGCTCTCCAACCTGCACGTCTTCGCGGGTCCCGAGCACAAGTACGTGGCTCAGACCCCCAAGGCAATAGACATTAACCTTCTCAAATAACAGCCGCAGCAATGGAAATGATTAACGCACTGGGCCGCCGCAAAAGCGCCGTTGCCCGCATCTACCTCACGGAGGGAACTGGCAAAATCACCATCAACAAGAAAGACCTCACCGAGTATTTCCCCTCCTCCATTCTGCAGTTCGTTGTGAAGCAGCCCCTCGCACTCCTCGACGTTGCCGAGAAGTACGACATCAAAGCCAACATCTTCGGCGGCGGCTTCACGGGCCAGAGTCAGGCTCTCCGCCTCGCCATCGCCCGCGCGCTGGTGAAAATCAACGCCGAGGACAAGAAGGCTCTCCGCGCCGAGGGCTTCATGACCCGCGACCCCCGCGCCGTGGAGCGCAAGAAGCCGGGACGTCCCAAGGCACGCCGCCGCTTCCAGTTCAGCAAACGTTAATATTCGGCCGTCACTGCTGCTGGAATTGCGTTTAGTATCTAAACCTCCGGGACTCTTTCCCGCCACCGTCGGGGGAGGCTACCCGCAGGCTGGTTGATGTTATCCGCCCAAGAGTCCGGCGAAAAAGCCGGATGGGGCGGGACAGACCAAAGCACAACCCACAAGAAAGTAAACAAACAAAACAACTGACAAGAAAATGTCCAGAACAAACTTTGACACTCTTCTGGAGGCTGGCTGCCACTTTGGCCACCTCAAGCGCAAGTGGAACCCCGCCATGGCTCCCTACATTTTCATGGAGCGCAACGGCATCCACATCATCGACCTCCACAAGACTGTCGCAAAGATAGACGAGGCTTCGGAAGCCCTGAAGCAACTCGTGAAGCAGGGCAAGCGTGTCCTCTTCGTAGCTACTAAGAAGCAGGCCAAGGAAGTGGTTGCCGAGAAGGCTGCGTCCGTCAACATGCCTTACGTGACGGAGCGCTGGCCGGGCGGTATGCTCACCAACTTCCCCACTATCCGCAAGGCTGTCAAGAAGATGGCCAACATTGACAAGCTGATGAACGACGGCACATACTCCAACCTCTCGAAGCGCGAGATTCTGCAAATCACGCGCCAGCGCGCCAAGCTGGAGAAGAACCTCGGCTCCATCGCCGACCTCTCCCGCCTCCCGGCCGCCCTCTTCGTGGTGGACGTGTGCAAGGAGCACATCGCGGTGAAAGAGGCACAGCGTCTCGGCATCCCCGTCTTCGGCATCGTCGACACCAACTCCGACCCCAACAGCGTGGAGTATGTAATCCCCGCAAACGACGACTCCAACAAGAGCATCGAGGCTGTGCTTGACGCAGTGTGCGGTGCCATCGCCGAGGGCATCGAGGAGCGCAAGGCGGAGAAGGTTGACGCAGAGGCCGCCGGTGAGGGCAAGGCCAAGCGTGCCACCAAGGCACGCGCCGACAAGGGTGAGGAGACTCCCGCCGAGGCTCCCGCAACCGAGACTCCCGCCGAGGCGTAAGCCCCGCGGCTTTTCAAGGAGCTTATGGGTCTGCCTCCGCAGGTGTTTCGCCCCAAAGTTTCCCGTTGGCAGTGCGGCTCGTGCCGCAAGGCGCGGCGGGGAGGGACGGACGGGCGGAAAGGCGGCGCATAAGCTCCTCGCTTTTTTCCCAGGAAAACAACAAAACAACAACAAACCATAATCTATCAGCATTTTACTATGGCAGTAGGATTGGAAGACATCAAGAAGCTGCGCACCCTCACGGGCGCCGGTCTTGGTGACTGCAAAAAGGCTCTTGCAGAGTCTGACGGCAATATCGAGGAGGCTATCGAAATCATCCGCAAGAAGGGTCAGGCCGTTGCCGCAAAGCGCAGCGACCGTGAGGCAGCCGAGGGCGCGGTGCTTGTGAAGGCCACCGCCGACTTCGGTGCCATCGTCGCCCTCAAGTGCGAGACCGACTTCGTGGCAAACAACGCCGACTTCGTGAAGCTGGCTCAGGACATCCTCGACGCGGCTGTTGCTAACAAGTGCAAGAGCCTTGACGAGGTCAAGGCTCTCTCCCTCGGCGAGCGCACCGTGGCAGAGGCCGTGACGGACCGCAGCGGCATCACGGGTGAGAAGATGGAGCTTGACGGCTACAACTTCATCGAGGGTGCAAACATCTCCGTGTACGACCACATGGGGCGCCATATGCTCTGCACTATGGTACAGACCAACAAGCCCGCCGAGGAGCAGGCTCACAACGTGGCCATGCAGGTTGCAGCAATGAATCCTGTGGCTCTTGACGAGGCAAGCGTGCCCCAGGCCATCAAGGATGAGGAGCTCAAGGTTGCCATTGAGAAGACCAAGGAGGAGCAGGTAAACAAGGCTGTCGAGGCTGCCTTGAAGAAAGCCGGCTTCAACCTCTACATCGCAGAGAGCGAGGAGCACCTCGAGGAGGGCATCATGAAGGGCAACATCACCGCCGAGCAGGCCGACGAGATTCGCGAGCTGAAGAAGACCGTCGCCGCTGAGAAGGCTGCCAACATGCCCGAGCAGATGGTGCAGAACATCGCAAACGGCCGTATGAACAAGTTCTACAAGGAGTCCTGCCTGCTCAACCAGGAGTACATTCAGGACGCGAAGCTCAGCGTTTCCGCCTATCTCAAGGCCGCTGACAAGGAGCTTACCGTGACGGACTTCAAGCGTTTCACGCTCCGCGCCGAGTAAATAACGGTTTAAACTCGTCTCCGCTCATTATACGGAACGGGTAAAAACTTACAGACCCGCCGTCCCTGGCTGCAATACCGGGGCGGCGGGTCTTCCTTTTGGGCGGGTGGGGGGATAGGAGTTCCCTTTCCATGCTCCCCCTGTCAGTTCCAAGTCCACGGCGCAGTATAGCCATTCGAGCCACGGCGGCGGGGCATCCCCCGATATTTCCTATATTTGCAATCCGAAAAAGGATATGTGGACAAGCGCCCGCAAAGCCAACCGACGAAAGCCAAGTACCGCATGTGCTTTGGCGGGGTGCATTTCCCCAAGAGACGCAGAATAAGTACGGACGGGCTACCACACAGCACAATATTGCGGTTTCGCGCGTTAAGTAGCACAGACACTTAAAAGGAGAAATGGACATAAAACGCATACTTATACTTTTATTGTTGCCGCTTTGCGCCGCCACGGCAAAGGCACAGGGAGAGGAAGAGGCAGAAAGCGAGAACGACGGACACTATATAAAGGTGGAACGCCTCTACCGCTTCCGCCTGACCCTCACCGACAAAAAAGGCAACGGCTACTCGCTGAGCCGTCCGCAGGACTTCCTTTCAGCAAAAGCCATCGCGCGGCGCGGGCGTTACGGCCTGAAAGTTGACGAGCGCGACCTGCCGCTCACGCCGGCATACCTCGGCAAGCTGGCGGCAAAAGGACTGAAAGTGTGCGCCAAGAGCAAATGGAACAATACCGTGGTGGTGGAGACCGCTGACAGCGCGAAAGCCGCCGCCGCAGTGGCAATGCCCTTCGTGCGCGAGAGCCGCTGCGTGTGGGTTGGGCCGGACAGCGTGTGGGCGACGGCTGACGGGAAGCCCGTCTCGACGACTGTGAAAAACCGCGCGTCCCTCATTGAGTCTGACAGCGCCGCCGCAGACACCCTGCCCGACTTCTACGGCGCGGGGGCTTCGCAGGTGCGGCAGCTCGCCCTGCAGAAGCTGCACGAGCGCGGACTGCACGGGGAGGGGGTCACCATCGCCGTGCTTGACGGCGGTTTCCTCAACACCGACCTCGTGCCCGGACTGCGCGGGGCGGCCATACTCGGCACACGCAACTTCGTGCGCCCTGCGGAAAGTGTCTACGCCGAGCAGCGCCACGGCACAATGGTGCTTTCCACCATCGCTGCCAATACGCCGCACCGCTTCGTGGGCACCGCTCCCGCCGCAAAGTTCTATCTCCTTGTGAGCGAGGACGGCGAGAGTGAGCAGGAAGTGGAGGAGGACTATTGGGTGGCCGCGCTTGAGTACGCTGACAGTCTCGGGGCGGACATTGCCACAAGCTCGCTGGGCTACACCACCTACGACCATGCTTGGATGAACCGCAAGTACGCCGCACTCGACGGTCGCTCGGCTTTAGTCAGCCGCTCTGCCGCCCTCGCCGCAAGTCGCGGCATGCTGGTGGTGAATAGTGCGGGCAACGAGGGAATGGACAGCTGGAAGAAAATATCCGCCCCCGCCGACGCGGCGGACATACTCACCGTCGGGGCTGTGGATTGCGACGGGAAGAACGTGCCTTTCTCCTCCATAGGCAACACAGCGGACGGACGCGTGAAGCCCGATGTCATGGCGCTGGGGCTTGAGGCCACCGTCTACCGCCCGGACGGGACGCTCGACGTGGCCAACGGCACCTCGTTCTCCTGCCCGATAATGTGCGGCGCGGCGGCGTGTCTTGTGCAGGCTTTCCCCTCCGCCCGCCCGGAGACGCTTATCCGCGTCCTGCAGCAGAGCGCGGACAACGCGGCGCATCCCGACAACATTTACGGCTACGGCATACCCGACCTCGAGAAAGCGTACAAGGCACTTGGCGGGAAATAAGTGCCGCCGCCACACTGCTGGCTTTGCCAAGTCCGCCGGAACCTACACACCGAAACACATCCCCAATGAAGTGTCTACTCTCCCTGCCTCCTCATGTGGTGGGCGCATTCCATAAAATCACGGGACTTTCCCCCGAACACTATTTCTGCACCTCCGACCCGCAGAACCGCAAGCTTGGTTCGGGCGGCGGCACGGCGTGGCTGCTTTCCGCCGCCCACAAGGCGGAGGGGGGAGACTGCACATTCAGCGAATGGATAGGGCGCGAGAAGCGCATACTGCTGCACGCGGGCGGACAGAGCCGCCGCCTTCCCGCCTATGCGCCGAGCGGAAAGATACTCACGCCTATCCCGGTTTTCCGGTGGGCTCGCGGGCAGCGCATTGACCAAAATCTGCTCGACCTACAGTTGCCGCTCTACGAAGACATTATGCGCAAAGCCCCCGGCACGCTGCACACGCTCATCGCGAGCGGCGACGTGCTGCTGCGTGCCACCGAGCCTTTGCAGGACATACCGCAGGCGGACGTGGTGTGCTACGGACTCTGGGCAGCGCCCGAGCAGGCCTCCCACCATGGTATGTTTGCCATGAGCCGCCAAAACCCCGGCACGCTGGACTTTATGCTGCAAAAGCCCTCCACGGAGCGGCAGGCGCAGCTCGCCTCCACGCACTACCTCTTGATGGACATCGGTGTCTGGCTTCTTTCCGACCACGCAGTGGAAGTCCTGGCGCGGAAGTGCGGAATGGACACAGCTGCGAAAGGCAGCGATGGCATACCCGCCTATTACGACCTTTACTCCGACTTCGGCTGCGCGCTGGGCAGCCACCCGTCCTGCCCCGACAAAGAGGTGGACGGACTGAGTGTGGCCATACTTCCGCTACCGGGCGGCGAATTCTACCACTACGGCACAGGCTCGGACATGATTGCCTCGACCGTCGCCGTCCAGAATCTCGTGAAGGACCAGCGTTTCATCATACAGCGTGGCTTAAAGCCTCAAAGCTCTGTCTTCACGCAAAACTGCACCCTGGCCAACCGCCCAGACGCGAGCACCGGGCAGGTGTGGATTGAAAACTCCCGCCTCGGTGAGCATTTCCACTACACGTGCCGCAATATTATCACCGGCGTACCGCGCAACGACTGGCACGTCACACTTTCCGATGGCGTGTGCCTTGATGTCGTCCCCGTAGGCGAGAAGGGCTATGCGCTGCGCCCCTACGGTTTTGACGACGCTTTCCGCGGGAGTGTGGTCGATGCTTCCACGCATTTTCTTCAGCAGCCCGTGTGTGACTGGCTTGCGCTGCGTGGCATAAGTCCTGCGGAACTTGGGCGCACGGACGACCTTCAGGCCGCCCAGCTCTTCCCCGTCACCGAAAGTGTGGACAAACTGGGGGTACTGCTCGAATGGTTTCTGTCCGACACCCCTTCGCCCCAAGCCACTGCCCTGTGGCGAGCTCTGCCGCATTACTCAGCCGACGGACTCTCCGCTGCCGCCAACCTCACGCGCCTTTTTGCGCAGCGCGAAGAGATAGCGGCGGACACGTTGCCTGCGATGGCGGACAACTGGCGGCGCAGTGTTTTCTACCAGACCAACCTGCTGCGCATGGCGCAGAAATATGTGGCGGGCGGATGGACGTTGCCTGCCGAACTGCCGGAGGACGCGCCGCTGATGTCGCGCGTGCATGACGCGATGTTCCGCGCGGAGGTGACCCGCCACATCGATGCAGACGCGGCGAAGCGTTATGGCGATGCGGCTTTCGCCCTCCTGCGCGAGGGACTCACGCAGGGCGCGTTGCGCCACCCGTGCCTTCCCCGCTCCACCACCTACGCCGACCAGATAGTGTGGGGGCGCAGCAGCGTGCGCATTGACCTTGCGGGGGGATGGACGGACACGCCGCCCTACTGCCTCACCGCCGGCGGCAATGTGGTGAACCTTGCCATTGAGCTGAACGGGCAGCAACCTTTGCAGGTCTACGTGAAGCCGTGCAAAGAGCCTGTGGTGATTTGCCGCTCCATCGACCTCGGCGCGACGGAGCGCATTGAGACCTATGAAGAGTTGCGGCAGTACAACAAGGTGGGCTCGCCTTTTTCCATCCCCAAGGCTGCGTTGTCGCTGGCGGGCTTTCTGCCCGGCTTCTGCGTGGAGCGTTACGCCACCCTGCATCAGCAGCTCGAGCACTTCGGCAGCGGCATAGAGATTACGTTGCTTGCCGCCATCCCCACAGGGTCGGGACTTGGCACAAGCAGCATACTGGCCGCCACGGTGCTGGGCGCACTGAGCGACTTCTGCGGTCTGGGCTGGGACAAAAACGAAGTGTGCAACCGCACCCTCGCGCTGGAGCAGTTGCTCACCACGGGTGGCGGCTGGCAGGACCAATACGGCGGCGTACTGCACGGACTCAAACTATTGCAGACCGGTGCGGGCTTCGACCAGAATGCCACCGCGCGCTGGCTGCCCGACACGCTCTTCACCGCCCCGGAAACCGCGCCCTGCCACCTTCTCTACTACACGGGTGTGACGCGCACTGCGAAAAACATCCTTGCGGAGATAGTGCGCGGTATGTTTCTCAACGACTCTCACCGCCTGCGCCTGCTTGACGGGATGAAACAGCACGCACTTTCGCTTTTCGACACGATACAGACCGGCGACCTTGATGCTTACGGGCGGAAAGTGCGCGAAACATGGCGGCAGAACAAGGCACTTGACAGCGGCACCAATCCG
The DNA here is from genome assembly GCA_963632255.1 of Lachnospiraceae bacterium. Classification (GTDB taxonomy): domain Bacteria; phylum Bacteroidota; class Bacteroidia; order Bacteroidales; family Bacteroidaceae; genus Alloprevotella. The sequence continues at coordinate 9,318 of CAVGTC010000031.1, forward strand.
CCCGTCATTGATGAGCTGTGCCGTCGCATAGACGACCTCTGCCTCGGCTACAAACTGCCCGGTGCGGGCGGGGGCGGCTTTATGTATATGGTGGCGAAAGACACCGCCGCCGCCGCTCGCATACGCAAGACGCTCACTGACAACCCGCTCACGCCCAACTCGCGCTTCGTGGAGATGAGCGTGTCGCACACGGGACTGCAAATCAGCCGCAGCTGACGCGCCGCCCTGCTGAAAAAGAAACATTCCATTACAGATATCCATGCATATTCTCGTCAAACGGGCCTTGCCGTCCGTCCTCGCCCTGTTCTCATTCCTTGCAGCCCCGCTGACGGTGGAGGCGCAGGTGGATGTGGCGGTGTTCTCCGTAAACGATTTTCATGGTGCTTTTGTGCGCAACGACGACAAAGGCATCGCCGGAGCACCGTCCGTATGGCAGACGCTCGATTCGCTGAAAGCCGTGTACCCCTGCCATGTCACCGTCTCGGCGGGTGATAACTTCGGCGGGAGCTATTTCTACAATGCCACGCATGGTGTGCTGCTGCCGGTATTCTTCAACAATCTCGGCATACGTCTCTCCGCCGTGGGTAACCACGAGTTTGACAGTGGGCAGGAGTCGCTTGCCGCGAAATGGAAAGACACGCCGATGCACCCGGCAGACTGGGACATAACGTATGTCTGCGCCAACATACGCGACGCGCAGAAAGGGGGAGTCCCCGCTTTCGCCCAGCCTTTCGCCACCGTGCCGGTTACCCTGCCCGGCGGAAAGACTTTCACCGTGGGGCTGGCGGGTCTGCTCACATCCTCCACGCCGCAGCAAACCAGTGTGCGTCGCATCGCCGGACTCGCTTTTGACGGACGCTACAACGCGGTGCTCGACTCCGTGCTGAGGCTGCCCGCTGCCGCTCCGCTAAGGGAGGCCAACGTGCGGTTGCTGCTCACGCACATCGGCACAAAGAGCGACGCGCAGGGAAATCCGCTGTGGTTCGACCGCGACAGCAAAGAGCTTGAGCGCATTGACACCGCGCTTTGGAAAGGGATGTTCTCATCCCATACGCATGAGTATGTCTGCGGGCGCATCAACAGCGGCGCGTTGCCCGTGGTGCAGGGGCGCTGGCACGGCGACTTCATCAGTTACCTTGTGTGCCGTGTTGACACCGCCACCATGCAGGTGACCTCCGTCACGCCGCACACCCTGCGCGTCACGCCGAAAGCACACCTTGAGGCCGGTCCGGCAAGGTTACAGGCGCAGATAGATTCCCTCTTGCAGCACACGCGCACGGAGGGCGGCACGCCCATCGGCGAGCAGCTTGCCGTGGCCTCGCACAATATGCCGCACGACCGCAGCCACAAGTACTCGCAGACGGAACTCGGCACGTTGGTGTGCAAGTCGTACGCCGAGGCTTACCGCACGGCGGCGGGAAAAGGTGACAAGGAAGTCATCGTGGGGTGCAGCCACTTCGGCAGCATACGCGGCGGACTGGCGAAAGGGAAGGTGAGCGTGTTGGACGTGGGCGAGGCACTGCCTTTCGCCAACCGCCTCATTGTGTACCGCCTCACGGCAAAACAGTTGAAAGAGCTGGCGCAGTATGGTCTGCACAACACAGAGTACGGCTGGCTGCAGACGGGCAACCTTGACATCACCACCGACAAGAATGGCAATGTGACGGCACTGGCTTATGTCAGTCCGCAGGGAAAGCGCACACAGCTGAAAGACGGCAAAATGTGTTACCTTGTCGCGGACGAGTTTATGACCGCGGGCGGTGACGGGTACGGACCGAAGTTCTTCCCCGCCGCGAGTGTGGTGGAGGCGGACGGACTGCCCACCACTACGGACGCGTTTATCAATTACCTCAAGCTGCAAAAGCAAATCTGAGAATCGCGGGAAAGCCGCCCTATCCCGCTCCGGTTCACAACACACCCCACCCATGGCACTTTTCTCCCTGCCCCCTGCCCAGTCGCGGGCCGACCTCAATCTCTCGCTCTTCCTCGGTGGCAACGGTGGCGGTGCGGCGCATGCGCTGACCCGCACCCTCGCGCCGGAGTGGTTTCCGCAAAGCGGCGTGCAGATAGCCTGGCCGCACATAGGCACGGACTGGGCGTATATGCTCGACGACATAACGGGGTGTTACCTGCGCCTTGCCTTTGAGATAGCCACGCGCGAGCCGCTGCTCATCGTCACGCCAGAACCGGAGAATGTGAGGAAACTCCTGGCGGAGAAACTCCCCGCCCGCGCCACGGCCAACATTGCGCTGCGCGAATGCCCCACCAACGACACCTGGACGCGCGACTACGGACTGCTTGCCGTCACGGGCAGTGAGGGGACGGAACTGCTTGACTTCCGTTTCAACGGATGGGGCGGAAAGTTCGGGGCGGAGCTTGACAACGCTGTCAGCCGCCGCCTCACGCAAGGGGACTCACCCGTCCTGAAAGGCAGGTATGTCGACTGCAACGACTTTGAGCTTGAGGGCGGAAGCATTGAGACGGACGGCGAGGGCACGCTGCTCACCACGGCTCAATGTCTGCTCAACCCCAACCGCAACCCGCAGCTTGACCGTTCCGCCAAGGAGTCGCTGCTATGCGAAAGGCTCGGTGTGAAGCGGGTGCTGTGGCTCGAACACGGTGCGCTGGCGGGCGACGACACCGACTCGCATATTGATACCCTTGCCCGCCTTTGTCCGCAGCAAACCATCGTGTACACGCACTGCGATGACACCGGGGACGAACACTACGCGGAACTGCATGCTATGGAGGACGAACTGCGTGCTTTCCGCACTGCCGGTGGGAAACCTTACCGCCTGCTTCCACTTCCGCTTCCGCGTGCCATACACGACGAAAACGGCGAGCGGCTGCCCGCCACCTATGCCAACTACCTCGTGCTTGACGGTGCGTTGCTTTACCCCACTTACGCGCAGCCCGACAACGACGAATCCGCAGCCCGTGTGCTGCGGCAGGTATTCCCGCACCGCGACATCGTAGGCGTGGACTGCCGCGCGCTCATACGACAGCACGGCTCGCTGCACTGTGCCACGATGCAGTACCCGCGCGGCGTGCTGGCACTGTGACGCGCAAAGCACGCAATGTCATTTTTCAAGCAGAACACATTAAAGACAACACACCATGACCGCAAACAACGCCCCGCTGCGTGTCGCCCTCATACAGCAGTGCTGCTGCAAGGACACGGAAGAGAACAAACGGAAACTTGCCCGCAGCATCGCCGAGGCGGCGAAAGGCGGCGCAAAGCTCGTTGTGCTGCAAGAGCTGCACAACTCATTGTATTTCTGCCAGACGGAGGATACGGACAATTTCGACCTCGCGGAGTCTGTCCCCGGTCCGTCGACGGACTTTTACGGCACGCTGGCCAAGACTTTCGGCGTGGTGCTTGTCACCTCGCTCTTCGAACGGCGGGCGGCGGGAGTTTACCACAATACGGCGGTGGTGTTTGAGGCGGACGGTAGCATAGCGGGGAAATACCGCAAGATGCACATCCCAGATGACCCCGCCTACTACGAGAAATTTTATTTTACGCCCGGCGACCTTGGCTTCCACCCCATCGACACCTCCGTGGGGCGGCTCGGCGTGCAGGTGTGCTGGGACCAGTGGTATCCCGAGGGCGCGAGGCTGATGGCACTGCAAGGGGCGGAGATACTTATATACCCCACGGCGATAGGTTACGAAAGCAGTGACACGCCGGAAGAGCAGGAGCGGCAGCGTGAGGCGTGGACGACGGTGCAGCGCGGTCATGCCGTGGCAAACGGTCTGCCGGTCATCGCGGCCAACCGCACGGGACACGAGGACGACCCCTCGGGACAGACCCGCGGCATAGATTTCTGGGGCTCAAGTTTTGTCTGCGGCCCGCAGGGTGAGATGCTGGCGCGGGCAAGTGTGGACAAGGAGGAGATTGTTTTTGCGGACATCGACCTTGCCCGTTGCGAAAACGTGCGGCGCTGGTGGCCTTTCCTGCGCGACCGCCGCATCGAGGAGTTCGGTCCGCTCACGCGCCGTTTCATTGACTGAGGTAAACTTCCTCCTTTTTCTCACCTGCGTTTCACAAGGATGTAAAACACCACCGGCACGCCAAGAAGCGGCGTGACGGCGGACAACGGCAACACTGTGCCGCCGCACGGCAAGTGTGTAAGCATCAGCGCCACCAGTGCCACGTCCGCCCCCCAAAGACAGGTAGCGGGGAGAAGGCGGCGGTGGCTTGCCGTACGCGTGAAAAGTCGGGCAATGTGTGGCACGGCAAGTCCCACAAACGATATGGGGCCGCACAGTGCCGTGACCACGGCGGTGAGCAGACCCGTCAGCAGCAGCAGCAGTGTGCGTTCCCGCCGTACGTGCACGCCGAGGTTGGCGGCATAGTCGTTGCCAAGCAACAACGCGTCAAGCACATGCGGGCGCAACAGAAGCACGGCCACAGGCACAAGCAGCAGCGCCGTGTACAGCGGCAGTAGCCCCATCCCCGCGCCGGAGAAGTCGCCCATTCCCCAAAGCAGATAGGAGTGCAGCCCGTTTTCCGTGGCGAAGAAGCCTAAAAGCGAGATGCCGGCAGACAGGGCAAAGCCTATCATCACGCCGGCCACGAGTAGGGCGAGGTTGCCGCGCAGCAGCGTGCTGCAAAACAGCAGCAGGGCTATCACGCCAAGCGCGCCAAGGAAAGCGGCGGAGACGGTGAAAAGCACGCCGCCCCATCCCGCCGCCCCTGCCGCCAGCGCGCCGGCTCCCCCGCACAGCATGGCCACCGCCGCGCCGAATGACGCTCCGCTGCTCACACCGAGCAGCGAGGGGTCGGCCAAGGGGTTTGCAAAAAGGCTCTGCATCACCAGTCCCGCCACCGCCAAAGCCATACCCGACAGCGCGGCGGTAAGGGCTTGCGGCAGGCGCGCCTCCCACACAACGAAGCGCGCGGTCTCGGCTGCCCGCTCCGGCGTGAAAAGCGCGCAGGCCAGCTCGGAGGGGGCAACCCACACGCTGCCGGCAAACAGCGCGGCGGGAAAAAGGACAAGCAAAAGCAGCGCGGGCGTTTTCATTGTGCAAGCAACTTGCGGCTCAGGCTGAGCGCGGCCTTCACCGTGTCGTCCATATCGGCGTAGGTGTACTGCCCCAGGCGACCGCCAAACGACACGCCGTCCTCATGTGCCGCCATTTCGCGGTATTTCGCGTAGAGGCGCGAGTTGCGGTCGTCGTTGACGGGGTAGTATGGCTCTTTCCCCGGGACGAATGTGTCGGGATACTCGTAGGTGACCACCGTGTGCGGGAGCGCGGCGGGCGGCGTGTCAAGGTCGAAGTGCTTGTGTTCTATCACCCTCGTGTAGGGCACTTCGCTCCCGGTGTAATTTATTACCGCGTTGCCCTGGAAGTTGGGCGTCTCCATCCGCCGGGTGTCAAAACGCAGACTGCGGTAGTCCAGCCGTCCCTCGCGAAAGTCGTAATACGCGTCTATGCAGCCGGTGAAGACAATGTGCCGCGCCAGGCCGTCGTAGGTCGCGCGGTGGGCGAGGTAGTCCTCGCCTGTGCGCACCTCCACACCGTCAAGCAGCGCGTCCACCAGCGTGTTGTACCCTCCCACGGGCACGCCTTGGAAGCGGTCGTCAAAGTAGTTGTTGTCGTAGGTGAGGCGCAGGGGCACTCTTTTTATGATGAAAGGGGGCAGCTCTGTGGCGGGGCGTCCCCATTGCTTTTCGGTGTAGCATTTTATGAGCGTCTCGTATATGTCGCGCCCGCAAAGCTTCAGTGCCTGTTCCTCAAGGTTGCGCGGAGTGACGGCGGTGTACGCGCCGCGCTGCTCTTTCAGTTTTTCCGCAGCCTCGGCGGGCGTGCGCACGCCCCAAAGCTCGTGAAAGGTGGTGAGGTTGAATGGGAGGTGGTAGAGCCGCCCCTTGTGGCAGGCGAGCGGGGAATTGGTGAAGCGGTTGAAGTCGGCCAGCCGCGTGACATAGTCCCACACCTCCTTGTCCGAGGTGTGGAATATGTGCGCGCCGTACCGGTGCACGGCGATGCCGTCCGTGTCTTCGCAGTGTATGTTGCCCCCGGTGTGAGCCCTTTTCTCCACCACAAGGCAACGCCGGCCTGCCTTTTTCGCCTCGTGCGCGAAGACTGCTCCATACAGCCCCGCGCCGACGATGAGGAAATCGTATTGTGCCATAAGCATTTCAAGGCACCGCCCGCCGCTTTTGTTTCGTTGGCCTTGTCTGTGTGCGGGGCAGCGCCAAATGTCATGCGCAAATTTACGTAACTAATCACTTGCTGAGGCCGGAAACGGGTGAGAATGCCGAAAGCGTCCGCTCGTTCCGTCCTTATTTTATATTTTCGCGTTTAGATTACACCACTTTTACCCCTATGGCAAGCCGGAGGCGGGTCGGATTGTCCGCCGATGGCACTGCATATATGAAGACTGGCTCGCGGAAACGTCCCGCAGCAATCTTTTACATCTAAGAGCAACCAGATGATGAACGTTGACAAGAAAGAGCTTAAAGAGCAGGAGATACGCACGCTGTACATCTCCCCGGCATTGAAAAACAAAGGTTGGGAAGTGCCTGCCAATATGCGTGAGGAGTATTACTTCACGGACGGGCGTGTGCTGGTGGCGGGAAACCAACACTCCGTCGCCGAGGGTAAGAAAGCCGATTACCTTCTCTACCACAAGGGCAGGCCCATTGCGGTGGTTGAGGCCAAGGACAACAAGCACGCCGTCGGCGGCGGCATACAGCAGGCAATGGATTATGCCCTTATCCTCGACTTGAAGTTTGCCTATTCAAGCAACGGCGACGCTTTCCTTGAGCACGATTTCATCACGGGCAAGGAGACGGAGCTGCCGTTGGACGCTTTCCCGACGGAGGAAGAGCTTTACCGCCGTTACCTTTCCTCCAAAAACTACACCCCCGACGAGCGGCGCGTCGTCGAGACTCCGTATTATTACGACGCGTACAGCCATGAGCCGCGTTACTACCAGCGCATAGCTGTCGACCGCACGGTCGAGGCCATAGCGCGGGGAAGCCGGCGCGTGCTGGTGGTCATGGCGACAGGGACGGGAAAGACATTCACCGCTTTCCAGATAATACACCGGCTCCATAAGAGCGGGGCCAGTAAGAAGATTCTCTATCTGGCGGACCGCAACATCCTCATCGACCAGACTATGGCGCAGGACTTCAAGCCCTTCAAAAAGTTCATGACCAAAATCACGAGTGTCGGTGAGGGTGAGGATAAGATAGACTCGTCGTATGAGGTGTATATGGCGCTCTACCACCAGTTGGTGGGAAAGGAGGGGACGCCCGACCCGTTTCTGGAGGTGCAGCCCAATTTCTTCGACCTTATTGTGGTGGACGAGTGCCACCGCGGCAGCGCGAAGGACGATTCGGCTTGGCGCAAGGTGCTTGAGTATTTCAGCTCCGCCACCCAGATTGGTATGACGGCAACGCCAAAGGCGGAGGAGGGCGCCAACAACCTCGACTACTTTGGCGAGCCTGTCTACACGTACACGTTGCAGCAGGGCATCAATGACGGATTTCTTGCCCCGTACCGCGTGACGGCGGATTTCATCAATGTCGACTTGCAGGGCTGGACACCCGACGAGGGCGAGCTTGACCTCTTCGGCAGGGAGATTGAGGTGAAGCTCTACCAGCGGCAGAACATCGGGCGCGACCTTGCCATAAAGATGCGCCGCATGATAGTGGCCAACCGCATCACGCGAATGCTGAAGGACATCGGGCGCATGACAAAGACCATCATTTTCTGCCCGGACGTGGAGGAGGCGGCGGAAATGCGCACGCTGCTGGTCAACATGAACCAGGACATGTGCCGCAAGTCGCCCTATTACGTGACGCGCATTGTGGGCGAGGACAAGGAGGGGAAGAAACAGCTTGACAACTTCATCAGCGTGGACGAGCCTTACCCGGTCATCGTGACGACGTCCGAGCTGCTCTCCACGGGGGTGGACTGCAAGACCTGCGGACTTATAGTCATAGACAAGGAGATTGGCTCGAAGACGGAGTTCAAGCAGATTATTGGCCGCGGCACACGCCTGCGCAAGGACAAGGGCAAGTGGCATTTGGAGATATTGGACTTCCGCAACGCCACAGCCAAGTTCAAGGACCCCGACTTTGACGGCGACCCCATCCCTCCAAAGCGGCGGCGGGGGCGGAAGTACAAGACCGGGACGGACAATCCGGGCAAAACAAGCGAACCTGGTGAACCCGGCGAACCCGGTCACCGTAAGAAATACACCATTGAGGGCACGGACATCAGCATCGCCCACGAGATAGTGTCGGTGCTGGGCGAAGACGGCAAGACGATGAGGACGGAGAGCGTGCAGAGCTTCGCGCGCAGGCATATCCGCCGGCACTTCGAGAGCCTTGACAAGTTTATCCGGACCTGGACGGAGGCGGAGCGCAAACAGGCCATCATGGACGAGCTTAAAGAGTATGCCGTCCTTATTGACGCGGTGAGGGAGGCAAACCCGGCGCTGCTGCACGCCGACATCTTCGACATCATTTGCCACGTGGCTTTCGACCAGCCGCCACTTACCCGCAGGGAGCGTGCCAACAACGTGAAGAAGCGCGACTACTTCGGCAAGTACACCGGCAAGGCACGCGAGGTGATGGAAGCGTTGCTCGACAAGTACGCGGAGAACGGGATACTCGACTTTGAGAGGACTAACATACTTGACATTCCGCCGTTCAACGAAATAGGCAAACCGCAGAAAATCACAAGGCTGTTTGGCGGCCCCGCCGGATTTGAAGAGGCGGTGAGGGAGTTGGAAAGGCAGATTTACAAGACGGCATGACATATGGCAGTAAACAACATAATCAAGCGTATACAGAACATCATGCGCCAGGACGCCGGCATCAACGGCGACGCGCAGCGCATTGAGCAGATGACATGGATGTTCTTCCTCAAAGTGTACGACACGCAGGAGGAGACATGGGAGTACAAAGCATACGCCGAGAAGAAAGAGTACAAGTCCATCATCCCCGAGGAGCTGCGTTGGCGCAACTGGGCCGTGGACCGTAAAGACGGCGACGCCATGACGGGCGACGCACTGCTTTCTTTCGTCAACGAGAAGCTGTTTCCCACGCTGAAAAGCCTGCCCGTTGACGCCGCCACCCCGCGGGCAAAGTCCATCGTGCAGGAGACTTTCGCCGACCTCAACCAGTATATGAAAAACGGCACACTGCTGCGGCAGGTGGTCAACATCGTCAACGAGATAGAGTTTGACGACGCGGCGGACCGCCACACCTTCGGGGACATATACGAGGGCATACTGAAGGACCTCCAGTCGGCCGGACACGCGGGGGAGTTTTACACGCCCCGGGCGTTGACCGACTTCATCGTGGAAATGCTCGACCCGAAGTTGGGCGAAACTTTCGGCGACTTCACAAGCGGGACAGGCGGCTTCCTCACCTCCGCGCTCAACCACATGGCAAAGAATGTGCGCTCCGCCGGAGACGGGGAGAAGCTGCAGCACGCCGTCGTGGGGCAGGAGTGGAAACCTCTGCCCTATCTTCTGAGCATCACCAACCTCCTGCTTCACGACATCGAGGCACCAAACATACGCAACTGCGACTCGCTCGCCACCCCGCTTGCCGACTTCAAGGAGGGCGACAAGGTGGATGTCATCGGCATGAACCCGCCGTACGGCGGCAGCACGGAGGAGAGCGTCAAGAGCAATTTCCCCGCGCAGTACCGCTCCAGCGAGACGGCCGACCTTTTCATCGCCCTCATCATGTACCGCCTCAAGGCGGGCGGACGCGCGGGGGTCATCATTCCGGACGGCTTCCTGTTTGGCACGGACGGCGCAAAACTCGCTTTGAAGGAAAACCTCCTGCGCAAGTTCAACCTCCATACCGTTATCCGTCTGCCGGGTAGCATCTTCGCGCCCTACACCTCGATTGCCACCAACATTTTGTTCTTTGACAACGAGGCTGCCGAAGGTTGTGCTGAGGGTTTCAAAACAAAAGAGACTTGGTTCTATCGTTTGGATATGCCGGAAGGTTACAAACATTTCTCCAAGACCAAGCCAATGAAGTTGGAACATACGGCACCCATCAAAGAATGGTGGAGCGACCGAAAAGAGATAACAGGTGACGAGATTGGCGAAAAGAGCCGTGTGTTCACTGCTCAGCAACTCATCGACATGGACTGCAACTTCGACCAATGCAAGTTCCCGAAAGACGATGAAGAAATATTGCCGCCTGCAGAATTACTTGCCGACTATTTCAAGAAACGTAAGGCACTTGACCATGAAATAGACAAAACGTTGGCAGAAATACAACGCATCTTGGGCATAAATGTGAATGTGGACGAATTGTAGAATGTGGAGCTATCCACAAATAAATAGATTGGCATGGGAAATAAAGAATTGGCAAACATCAACGATGCAGCCTATCTACAACTGATAGATAGCATTACATCTTTGTGGGGTAAAGCCAAAGCCAAAGCTGTCACTGCGGTCAATACAGAATTGCTTGATGCCAACTGGCAGACAGGCAAATATATTGTTGAGTATGAGCAAGGTGGAAAGCAAAAGGCTGAATATGGTAAGAAGCTAATCATAAACCTTTCCAAAGACTTAACGGCAAGGAACGGTAAGGGGTTTAGCAGGTCAAACCTTATCTATATGCGTAAGTTTTACCTTACTTTCCCAAAAAGTGAAACAGTGTCTCACCAATTGACATGGAGTCACTATTTTGAGCTATTGAAGTGTGACAACACGCTTGAACTACAATTCTATTTTAAGGAGAGTATCAAGGAAGGTTGGAAAGTTAGGGAACTGAAAAGGCAGATGAAAAGTTGCCTGTTTCAGCGACTGGCACTAAGTACGGATAAGGCTGGCGTGCTTGCTTTGGCCAACGAAGGGCATCAAGTACAAACTCCACAAGACATCATCCGTGACCCCTTTGTGCTTGAATTTGCAGGATTGCCCAAGCAGAAACGCTACAAAGAGAGCGATTTGGAGAAGGCTCTGAAAGAGCATATGGAACAATTCCTCTTGGAGATGGGACGTGGCTTTGCCTTCGTCGGCAGACAATATTCTATGCAGATAGGAAGCCGTCAGTTCAAGGTGGATTTGGTGTTCTACCATTGCATTCTGAAATGCTATGTGCTGATTGACCTCAAACGAGCTGAAATCAAGCATGGCGACATCGGGCAGATGAACCTCTATCTCAACTATTTAAAGACAGAGGTTTGCCAACCAGATGACAATCCGCCTGTGGGTATTGTTTTGGGAGCAAGAAAGGATGAACTGTTGATGGAGTATGCCTTGGAGGGCATCACCAACCAGTTATTCGTGGCCCGTTACCAACTCTATTTACCCAAGCGTGAAGAATTGCAAGCGCAGCTCGACAAATTATTGGATGAAACTGAAAAATAGTACAATGAACGGAAAGCAATTAAAGAATAGCATACTGCAATGGGCGGTACAGGGAAAACTTGTGCCACAAGACCCCAACGATGAGCCCGCCGGCGTCCTGTTGGAGAGAATTCGCCAGGAGAAGGAGCGTTTGATAAAAGAGAAGAAAATCAAACGCGACAAAAACGCGTCCGTCATTTTCCGCAGTGAGGATAATTCCTATTATGAGAAGGTTCTTGCTACGGGTGAGGTCAAGTGTATTGATGAGGAGATTCCGTTTGAGATACCGAATGGTTGGGAATGGAGCAGGATGCAAGACGTTATGACTTTTGTGAATGGTCGAGCATATAAAAAAGAAGAACTATTGTCACAAGGTAAATACAAAGTACTTCGTGTCGGCAATTTCTTTACTAATTACCAGTGGTATTATTCTGACTTGGAATTACCAGATGACAAGTATTGTTATTATGGTGATTTGCTTTATGCTTGGTCCGCTTCATTTGGGCC
>CAVGTC010000032.1:0-20828 GCA_963632255.1 Lachnospiraceae bacterium
TCACTGGGGTGCGGCTTGGCCTTCAAAGTACCGCGGCATCTTGTCACCGAAGTGCAGGCTTGGCTTCAAAAAGGGTACACCGGGACGCTACAGGCCGCCGACGCCGTTAAACTTTCCTAAAAGTTGTCCTTCCTTTCGCGGCGACGCGTTTTGACTTTTTGTCAGTTTTGCGGGCGTTTTGCTTACACCTCGATTTTCGTGCCCGCCGCTCCTGGGCGGTCTCAACGCCATGGAGGATGGACTTTGGCGGCTTCCGCTCCCATCGCTGAAAGAGCTTTCGGACTCTATCCTCTTTTGTGCAGTGTTATAATGACTTATTTACTGGTGATTGGAGCTTTTGTGTAGAATATGAACGATGCTGGTATATCTGCAAAAAGCATTTCTTTCATCGTGGAAGCAATCATAATTTCATATTGATTTGTACCTTTGCTTTCGTCTACCCAATAATGAAAGTGCGGTACGGACAGAAGTTGGGGCGGATGTACATGCTTTGAAAGTGAACCATACGCTTGAGTGAGACTTAACGAGTAAGTTTGTGCTGCACAAACGGTTTTGAATTAGACATCACGCGTGAATCTGACGGCGCAAGGACGGGCTCCACACATTTCCTGCATGCACGGATAACGACACTATTAACCGCCAATGAGGAGCCATTGGTGCAAAAACTAAATACTAAGAAAACAATGAAAAAGTTTTGTCTGCTAATCGCTTTGCTGGTGTCCGTACAGTTTGCGTCGGCACAGCGCAAGACAGAGATTGTCGAGACGCCCCAAACGCAAACTCAGGAGGAGGGCATGGTGCTGAAACGCAAAGTGGCAATCGGGCGTTTCTCCAACGAGACGCAATATGCGAAAGGCATTTTCTACGACAAGAAGAACGACCCTATGGGCAAGCAGGCCCTGGACATACTCTCCACCAAGCTGGCCGCGTCGGACAAGTTCATTCTGTTGGAACGCAGTGACCTTTCCTCGCTGCTGGAAGAGTGCCAAAAAAACGGCGGAGGCTCCTCGGCGATCGGAGCCGACTATATGATTATCGGCTCTATCACGGAGTACGGCCGCAAGAACACGGGGCAAAACCGCGTATTCTCCTCTGAAAAGACACAGACGGTGGAAGCGGCCGTTTCCATCCGCCTTGTGGATGTCTCCACGGGTTTGATTATCTACTCGGACGAGGCAAAAGGGACGGCAGAACTTACCACGAAGACGAAGATGGGCGTGGGCGGCACTGCAAGCTTTGACGCCACGCTGAGCGACAAGGCCATCTCCGAAGCCATCGGGCAGCTTGTGGAAAACATCATCAACAAGTGCACCAACAGTCCGTGGAAGACGTACATCATCTCCTGCGACACGGACGGCACGCTGATTGCCGGCGGCCAGAGCCAGGGCATCAAGGAAGGCATGACGTTTGCCATCAAAACCAAGGGCAAGAAAGTAAAGAACCCGCAGACGGGCATCATGATCAACCTGCCCGGAAAGCAGGTGGGCACGGCCACCGTACTCTCTACGGGCGGCGACACGCCGGAGACAGAGTACTCGTTTGTAGAGCTCAACACCACCGAGACCATCAACGAATCGAACATCAGCAACTATATCATCGAGCAGTCAAAATGAAAAAGCTGGCTATCCTTTTCGCCATCCCCCTCTTATTGACAGGATGCCGCGCTCCGCGCCCAGTAGCACAGGAAAGCGGGAAAGAAGACATTGCATACCTCTTGTTTGTAAGCCCCAACGAGTACGCCGGTAAAGAGGTGCAAGTGAAGATTGACAACAACAACCCCTTCACCGCCACAGTGGTGAAGCAGAAGAATGCCAACCGCAAGGGCTCCCAGTATGGTATAGCCACTGGCACGAGAACCATAACGGTATCGTGCGACGGCAAGAATCTGTACCAGAAGAAAATCTTTGTGTCTACACAGGAAGTAAAACAAATCTTATTACCGTAATGAAAAAGCTGATTTTATGCGGAGCTGTCGTCAGCCTTTTGGCGTCGTGCGGCACTACCAAGTCGCTCTACTCGTGGTACGACTACGAAGACTCCACTTACCAGTACAGCAAGAAGCGCACCGACGAGCTGAAGACGAAGATGATGACGGAATATCTCAAGGTGATTGACAACCAGCAGGGCACCCGCAAGGTGGTGCCTCCCGGCCTTTACGCCGAATATGGCTATGCCCTCTGCATGGAAGGCAAAAAGGAAGAGGGCCTGAAGTACATGAACAAGGAAATTGAGCTTTATCCTGAGTCGAAAACGTACATTTCACGAATCATCAAACAACTTGAGAAATGAAGAATATAATATTGCTTTTGCTCACGGCTGTTGCCATAGCGTCGTGCTCGTCCACACAGACTATGGGCGAGCAATATCCCGGCATGTATGAGGAGAAGCCCGTCACCATAGCCATTATGCCGCCCATCAACCAGACCACCCATGCGGAGGCAAAGGACTATTTCTACACCACGATGTACCTTCCCCTCTGCGAGAAAGGCTACTATGTATACTCCCCCTATCTGACGATGGAGATGTTTCAGCAGGAAAGCGCCTACGACGCCGAGAACTTCCTTGAGGCGGACCTTTCCACTTTCCGCACTGTGCTGGGAGCCGACGCTGCAATGTTCACCATCATCAAGAGTTGGAAACGCAGCAACATCGGCGGCAATCTCACTGTCGACATTGAATACATTCTCCGCTCCACCAAGACAGGAAACACCCTTTATACCCGCGAGGGCAAAATAAAGGTGGACACCAGCGTGAAAGGCGGAAGCGGACTCTTCGGCTCATTGGTAGGCCTTGTGGCCACAGCCGTCAAGACTGCTGCCACCGACAAGGTGATTGCCGGAAGAAAGTGCAATGCATATGTGCTTTCCGACCTTCCCGCCGGAAAGTATTCCGACCAGTATGAGAATGATTCCGGCAAACCTGCCGGAAAGAAGCTCGTCAAAGCTACGGTGCAGTAGAAAAACCGTTTACAAGTAGGAAATCCCTTGCAACCATGTCTTTCGGGACTATTGTTGTGAGGGATTTTTGGTATTTCCGCCCAAAAGACAGAGAAAGGAGTTGTGGGCAATGTATTCATCAAGAAGTAGGAAAGCTCCTGCATTTGTCCTATACGCCGAATTGTTGAAGCAGTTTTATGCAAATACAAGCAATAAAGTTAACCCACATATTCCCGCCTCGTATGTAACTCACGAGGACTGAGGCTCGCCCACCGATGTATGCGGCAAAACAAACCGGGGCGGGTTTCCCGTTGAGGAAATCCGCCCCGGTCTTTTCTTTCCTTGCCGCATCCGTCAAAAGGGCGGGGGCAGGGTGTCACTCATTGGTGTGGCGCACGATGCCGTGCTTGGCCTCCTTGATGAATTCGAGTATGTACTCAATCTCCTCGCTCATGGGAATCTGCTCGGGGATGCGCAGCACTGCGTCCTCAAGGCTGAAGTTGCCCGTGTAGATGACGCGGTAGGTGTTGGCGATGTGGCGCAGTATGCGGTCGGTGGTGCCGATGTGCTTCAGCACTGTGGAATTGACACCGTGGTAGACGGCGGGGTTTCCGCCGAGGATGACATAGGGCGGCACGTCCTTCTGCACGCGGCAGCCGCTCTGTATGAGGGCGTATCGTCCCACGCGCACGTGCTGCTGCACCACCACGCCGTTGCTCTCAATTGAGCAGTCCTGCAGCTCGCTCTCGCCGGCGATGCACGCGCCGATGCCCACTACGCAGTGGTTGTGTATCGTCACGTCGTGGCAGATGTGGGCGCGGTCCATAAGGAAGTTGCCGTCGCCTATGGTGGTGCACTTGCCCTCGTAGGAGCTGCCCGCAATCACCACGTTTTCGCGTATGCGGTTGTCGTTGCCGATGACCACGCGCGTCTTCTCGCCCTCGTGGAAGTGGAAGTCCTGCGGGGCGGCACCTATGACGGCGTTTTGGAACACGACGTTTCCGCTGCCCATGGTGGTGCCCTCCAGTATACTGGCGTGCGGCTTGACGACACAGTTGTCGCCAATCACCACGCCTTTCTCTATGTAGGCGAACGGGCCTACCTCCACGTTTTTCCCAAGGGAAGCCTCAGGGTCTACAAATGCTAATGGACTAATCATGTTTTATGGTATTGGCGCGGGCGGGCGGGCGGCGTGCCGCTTCCGTGTGTAGAAAGCGTCCGCCGTCCGCCCGCCGCAGGGTTAGTTGCCGGTTTCGCGTCCGCCGCCCAGCGCCTGGTAGAGCGTGATGGCGGCCTGCACCTTGTCAAACTTGTCGGAGATGAGCGTGAGCTGCGCCTGTATGAGGCTCTGCTGCGCCGTGAGGGTCTCCAGGTAGGTGGTGCCGGTGCTGTGCTGGTAGAGCAGCTGCGTTTTGTCAAGAGCCGTGGCAAGCACGTCAACTTGCTTCTGGCACACCTCCTCCTGCTGTTGCGCCGTCTGGTAGGCGGTGAGCGCGTCGCTCACCTCCTGGCCGGCGGCAAGGAGCGCCTGCTCGTAGTCGAGCTGCGCCGCCTCATACTGCAGCTTGGAGATTTTGAGGTTGGCCCGCAGCTGCCCGTTGGCGAAAATGGGCTGCGTGAGCGAGGCGATTGCCGAGGCCAGAATCTTGCCCGGATTGACGATGCCCACGCCCGAGCTGTTGGTCCACCCGCCCTGTCCGGTGATGGTGAGCGAGGGGCAGAATGCGCTCTTGGCAATGTTTACGCCGTAGAGTGCGGAGGCGAGGTTGAGCTCGGCTATGCGCACGTCGGGACGGTTGTTGAGCAGTTGCAGGGGCACGCCCGCTTTCAGGCTTGCGGGGAAGTTGTCTGCGGAGAATGTGCCGCGCTCGATGGGGTGCGGTGTCTCGTGCAGCACGACGCAGAGGGCGTTTTCGGTCTTCCTGATGCTCTGCTTGAGGGTAGGCACGGTGGAGAGCAGGTTGTAGTAGTTGGCCTTTGCCTGTGCCACTGCCGCCTCGGTGGTCATACCACCGGTTTTCATCACCTCCATGGCGCGCACGTTTTCGCTCCAGATGTCGATAGTGGCCTGCGTGGTGCGCAGCTGCTCGTCAAGCATCTGCAGCGTGTAGTACATGTTGGCCACGGAAGCGATGATGGAGGTCTGTGTGGCCTGCTTAGCCACGCGCGTCTGCTCGAGGGAAACCTCCTGCTGCTTCTTCGTGTTGCGCAGCTTTCCGAAGGCACCGATTTGCCAGCTTGCGGTCACGGGGAAGTTGTAGGTCTTGGTGGCTTTTCCGAAGTCCCAGCTTGACATGGTGCCCTGCGGGGAGAAAGTGAGCGACGGGTAGTATGCGAGCCGCGCCACCTTGAGCCCAGCCTCGGCCTGCTGTATGGTGAGGTCGGCCTCACGCATGTTGGTGTTGTTGGCAAGCGCCTTTGTGATGAGGGCTTGCAGCTGCGGCTCGGTGAATACCTCCTGCCAGGGCGTGTTGCCGAAGTTGGTGGTGTCGCCCTTTATGACGGCGTAGGTGTCGGTGGTGTCACGGTAGAGGCTGTCCAGCCCGGCCAACGGCTCGCCCGAGCGCTGGTAGGTGCTGTATATGCCGCAACTGGCGAAGAGCGCCGAACCGGCTATTAGTAGGATGAATTGTTTCATTTCGCTGTTGTGCTATGTTGTCCGCCCCCGCCTTCCCCGTCCCGACGCCGCTGGTGTGGCGGCGGGGGAGGGTGGGGTGCGGCTTGCTTCTTTCCTCTCGGGAAATGCTTTTACTTGGAATACTGCGCTATGTCGCTCTCGGCGTCGCTACTGTCGGTGTCCTGCCACGTCATCGGCTTGACTTTCTCCTGCAGATACTCGAAGATGACGAAGAGCACGGGCACAATGAAGAGCTGGCATATCATACCGATAAGCATGCCGCCGATGGCCGTCGTGCCGAGCGAGCGGTTGCCGTTGGCACCCACGCCGAAGGAGAACATCAGCGGGAGCAGACCGATAATCATGGCGAGCGATGTCATGAGGATGGGTCGCAGACGGGCGGCGCTTCCCAGCACGGAGGCCCAGGTGATGCTCATGCCCATCTTGCGGCGGTCGAGGGCGTACTCGACGATGAGGATTGCGTTCTTTGCAAGCAGACCCATAAGCATGATGAGGGCAATCTGCACGTAGATGTTGTTGGCTGCCTCACCAAAGACAGGTATCACGTTGTTGACCGCGCCCACCGCCTGTATGAAGACGAACGAACCCGCGAGTCCGAAGGGCACGGAGAGAAGCACCGAGAACGGCAGCAGGTAGCTCTCGTACTGGGCGGAAAGCAACAGGTAGATGAAGACGAAGCACAGCACGAAGACGATGGCCGTCGAGCTGCCCGAGCTCTGCTGCTCCTCACGTGTCTGCCCGGAGAACTCGTACGAGTAGCCCGTGGGCAGTGACTCCGCCGCAACCTCCTCGATGGCCTTGATGGCCTGGCCGGAGGTGTAACCCGACGCCGGGTTGCCGTTGACGGCCATGGAGGTGTACATGTTGAAGCGGTTGATGTTGTCCGGACCGTAGGTGGGCTTGATGGTGAGGAACTCCGTGATGGGAGCCATCTCACTGCCGTTGCGCACCTTTATCTTGTAAAGGCTCTCGTAGTTGGTGCGCTGGCTCTGCTCGCCCTGCACCATCACGCGGTATATCTTTCCGAAGCGGTTGAAGTTGGAGGCGTAGATGCCGCCGTAGTATCCCTGCAGCGTGGTGAGTATGTCTTTTGGCGACAGGCCGGCGCGCTTACACTTGGCCGCGTCGATGTCGATGCTGTACTGCGGGAAGTTGGTGTTGAAGGTGGTCTGCGCCGACTCTATCTCAGGCCGTTTCTGCAGGTCGGTGAGGAACTTCTGCGCCACTTCGTAGAACTTGTTGAGGTCGCCGCCGGTGCGGTCCTGCAGGTTGAGCGTGAAGCCGTTGGTGGCTCCGTAACCCGTAATCATAGGCGGCTGGAAGAAGAGCACCTGCGCGTCCTTGAAGACATCACGGGCGCGGAGGTAGAAGTTGGCGAAGATGATGGTTGAGCTCTCCTTGAGCGAGCGCTCCTCCCAGTCTTTCAGCTTCACGATGAACGAGCCGTACGACGGGCCCTGACCGCCGATGAAGCTGTAGCCCGACACGATGGTGCTGATCTGCACAGAGGGGCAGGAGCGCACAAGGCTGTCCACCTTGTCAAGATAGGCCTCGGTGCGGTCCTGCGAGGTGCCGGGAGGCATTGTCACGACACCCATGATGGTGCCGGTGTCCTCGCTGGGCACCATGGCGGTGGGGGTGATGTTCATCAGCCACACAAGCAGCGCGATGCCGGCGCCCACAAGCCCGAGGGAGAGGTAGGGGCGCTGGATGAAGCGCAGCACGTTTTTCTTGTACCCCTTGAGTAGGTTGTCAAACGTCTTGTTGAAGGCGTTGTGGAACTTCTTTGTCGTGAGTCCTATGAAGGCAAGCACGGCCACGATGGAAAGAATAACCGTCACGACGGGATGGGAGGAGAAGTTAAACCCGCCGAAGATGAGGCCGATGATGGAAATCAACACGAGTACCATTGTCACGCTGGGGTGGAGTATGCGTTCGACGGACTCCGCGTAGCGCTGGTACATAGTTTGCCCTGCGGCCTTGTACGCCTTGCCCATGCGTGTGCCGAGGCTGTCCTCTTCCTCGCCCTCCTTTTTGTGCGGCTTCAGCAGGATGGCGCAGAGCGCAGGCGAGAGGGTGAGGGCGTTGAGCGCGGAGAAGCCGATGGCGATGGCCATCGTCAGACCGAACTGGCGGTAGAAGATGCCCGACGTGCCCGACATGAAGCTCACGGGGATGAACACAGCCATCATGACGAGTGTGATGGAGACGAGTGCCCCGCCCAGCTCGCGCATGGCGTCAATGGAGGCCTTGCGTGCCGAGGTATAGCCCTGGTCGAGCTTGGCGTGTACGCCCTCCACCACCACTATGGCATCGTCCACCACGATGGCAATGGCAAGCACCAAGGCCGAGAGCGTGAGGAGGTTGATGGAGAAGCCGATGATGTACAGCACAAAGAAAGTGCCTATCAAGGCCACGGGGATGGCGATGGAGGGGATGATGGTGCTTCGCATATCCTGCAGGAATATGTACACCACGATGAACACGAGGATGAACGCCTCTATGAGGGTCTTTATCACCTCGTGGATGGAGGCGAAGAGGAAGTCGTTTACATTCTGCGCGATGGTTATCTCCAAGCCGCTGGGAAGGTCTTTCTCACAGTCTTTGAGGAGAGCTTCCACGTCCTCCACAATCTGGGTGGCGTTGGAGCCGGCCACCTGCATCACCATACAGGTCACGGCGTTGTGTCCGTTCACCTTGCCCGAGTAGGCGTAGGTGCTTCGGCCAAGCTCCACGCGTGCCACGTCCTTGAGCCGGATGAGCGTTCCGTCCGTGTTGGACTTGATGACCATGTTTTCAAACTCGGGCACCTGGGTCAGGCGTCCCTTGTAGCGCAGCGTGTACTGGAAGGTCTGGTTTTCGCGCTCGCCGATGTTGCCCGGCGCGGCCTCGATGTTCTGCTCGGCTAGCACGCTGCTGATGTCGGAGGGCATAAGGTGGTACTCTGCCATCTTCTCGGGGTTGAGCCAGATGCGCATGGAGTAGTCCGCGCCCATCACCATCGCGTCGCCCACGCCCTTGATACGCTGCACCTGCGGCACGATGTTGATTTTGGCGTAGTTCTCGATGAAGGGTATGGAGTACTTGTCCTGCGTGTCGGAGATGGAGAAGATGACAAGCATGGAGCTCTGTCGCTTCTGCGTCACCACACCCACCTGCGTCACCTCGGAGGGAAGCAAACCCTGCGCCTTGGAAACGCGGTTCTGCACGTTCACGGCCGCCATATCGGGGTCGGTGCCCTGCTTGAAGGTGATGTTGATGGAGGCCGAGCCGGTGTTGGTGGCGGTGGAGCTCATGTAGTCCATGTTCTCCACACCGTTTATTTCCTCCTCAAGCGGCGCTATGACGGAGTTAAGCACCGTCTGGGCGTTGGCTCCGGTGTAGGTGGTGCTCACCATCACGGTGGGCGGGGCGATGTCGGGGTATTGGGAGATGGGGAGCGAGATGAGTCCCAGCACGCCCAATATGACAATCAAAATAGAGATCACGGTGGAGAGCACCGGTCTGTTTATAAATCTGTCAAGTGTCATATGTGCTTACTAAGTGAAAAGGTTATGGCACGGCACGCGAGCGGTACGGCTGCCCGCACCCGCTGCGTTGCGCGCTTCACTGTCGCGGCTCGTGTCAGTTTTCGCCTGGCATTTTCCCGTCCTTCAGCGCCTGCTTGGCTTTCTGCTGTGCGGCCGTGGCCTGTGCGGGCGTGATGGGGTTGATTTTCTGTCCGGACTTCAGCTGGTTGACACCGTCCACCACGATACGCTCGCCGGAGCGCAGACCGCTGGTCACGACGTAGTTCTGCCCGTCGTTCTGGGTGAGTACCTCTATTTCGCGCGGACTTACGGTCTTGTCGGCGTTAAGCACATACACAAACTTCTTGTCCTGGATGTCATAGGTGGCTTTTTGCGGCACAAGGATGGCATCGGAGGAGTGTACGGGAATGAGCACGGAACCCGTTCCGCCCGAGCGCAGCACGTGGTCGGCATTGTCGAAGGTTGCGCGCATCTGCACCGAGCCTGTCGTCTGGTCGATGACACCGCTCACCGTACTCACCGTGCCGCTCTGGCTGTATGTCGTGCCGTCAGCCAGCACAAGGCTGATGGCGGGCATCTTGCTGATGGCTGAGTTGATGCCGCCCTGCTCGCGGGTGAAGGCGAGGAGTTGCTTCTCAGTCATGGAGAAGTAGACGTACATCTTGGATATGTTGGAAACCGTGGTGAGAGCCTGCGCGGAGGATGCGCTCACAAGGCTACCCACGCGGTAGGGGATGGAACCCACCACGCCGTCCGCCGGACTGGTGACCGTACACCAGCGAAGGTTGTCCTGCGCGCTCTGCAGCTGCGCCTCGGCGGACGCAAGCTGTGCCTCATAGGAGGCGAGGGTGTTTTCGGAAAGCTGCAGCGTGTAGTTGGAGATGACATTCTGCTGGAAGAGCATCTTGTTGTTCTCCACCGTCAGCTTCTGCGTGGCGATGTTTGCCTTGCACACGCGTATCTGGGCCTGGGCTGCCTTTACAGCTGCCTTGTACTGCTCGGAGTCGATGAGGAAGAGGGGCTGTCCCTTGTGCACGGTCGAACCCTCGTCCACCAGCAGCTTGACGAGGTAGCCGGAAACTTTCGGGCGTATCTCAATGTCCTGCATACCTTTGATGGTGGCGGGATAGGACGTCTGCAGGTCGGCCTCCGTGCTTTGGAGGGTCACTACTGCGAAATCGCTGCTGGCCTCGCCAAGCTGGTTCGACTTGCTGCCGCAGCCCGTGAGGAGCAGTGCGGAGAGCATCCAAATAGCGGTTTTCTTCATGTTTGGTTGGATAATGTAAGTGTTGTTGTTTCGTTTTTGTATTTCCGGGGGAGGGCTTCCATACCGTGGCGCGGCGGCGCTTCGGGGTTGTGCCGCGCCATCTATTTCGTTGGGTTCGCTCTTTATATAATGAGTACCACCCATATGGTAGGCTTTGGTGCGCTTTCTGTTGTGCGCTTCTGATACACCTATTATATATAAGGCGTGTTTTCCGCAGGGAATCGCGCAACGAAAGGGACTGACCTCCCGAAATTCCTTGCAAAGGTAGGGCAAAAAAACTTTGCGCCCCGTTTAAGTTTCCGCCAAATGGAGCGCATTAGTATTTTTTAGTGGTAAGGAACGCGTATGCCCCGCAATTAGCTTCCGCACCTTGCAAAATGCGAGTGCATTTAATGCGCTTGGAAGTGGGCGTCGGACGGCGCGGGCGTGTTATTCCTTATTTTTTCTGGTGTCAGGACGTGAAAGAAGTGGCTTCCCTTAGTGTCCTTAGGGCATAAAACGGCGGTCCGTTGCTCCCCATGCAGCGACAATAGGCAAGAAAATGCGTGTGGACTTGGCTGTTACGCAGGTAATGCTTACCTTTGCGCCGCAATTTTGCAAAGGAAAACCATATTAATTCAATCAAGTTTATGATGAATCAGTACGAGACCGTTTTCATTATGACTCCCGTTTTGTCTGACCAGCAGATGAAGGAGACGGTCGCAAAATTCAAAGGTTTTCTCGTCGAATCTGGTGCCGAGATAATCAATGAAGAGGAATGGGGCTTGAAGAGCATGGCTTACCCCATCCAGAAAAAGTCCACCGGCTTTTACGAGCTCATCGAGTTCAAGGCCGAGCCCGCCGTGCTCGCCAAACTTGAGACGGCTTACCGCCGTGACGAGCGTGTGATTCGCTTCCTCACGGTCAAGCTGGAGAAGTATGCAGCGCTCTACGCTGAAAAACGTCGTAACAAATTTAAGAAGGAGGACTAAACCATGGCACAAGCACAATCTGAGATCCGTTATCTTACCCCGCCCACGGTGGACGTTAAGAAGAAGAAATACTGCCGTTTCAAGAAGAGCGGCATCAAGTACATTGACTACAAGGACCCCGAGTTCCTCAAGAAGTTCCTCAACGAGCAGGGCAAAATTCTCCCCCGCCGCATCACGGGCACTTCGCTCAAGTACCAGCGCCGCGTGGCTCAGGCCGTAAAGCGCGCACGCCACTTGGCTCTTCTGCCTTTCGTAACCGATTTGATGAACGTAAAAAAGTAAGGAGGATTTAGCAGTATGGAACTTATCTTGAAAGAGAACGTTTCGGGTCTCGGTTACAAGGACGATATCGTAAACGTAAAGAACGGCTACGGTCGCAACTACCTTATCCCCACGGGCAAGGCTGTAATCGCTTCCGCCTCCGCAAAGAAGGTGTTGGCCGAGAACCTCAAGCAGCGTGCTCACAAGCTGGCGAAGATTAAGGCTGATGCCGAGGCTCTCGCCGCCAAGCTCGCAGCTGTTGAGCCTTTGAAGATTGTCACCAAGGTTAGCTCCACCGGTGTCATCTACGGCTCTGTCAACAACCTGCACATTTCTGATGCCCTCGCAAAGTTGGGCTTCGAGGTTGACCGCAAAATCATCACCGTCAAGGATGTCAAGGAGGTTGGCTCCTACCATGCTACCGTGAAGCTCCACAAGGAGGTTTCGGTAGATGTGCCCTTTGAGGTGATAGCAGAGACCGAGGCAGCAGCAGAAACTGCTCCTTCCGCCGAGGCATAATATCCACAGCCTTTCCCTGTGGACAATGATATGCGAGCAGGAAACGGTATGCTACAAAATGTATGCGCCTTTGCGGTGGGATATTTCCCGCCGCAAAGGTGCAAGTCTTTTATATCCTTTCTGCCTTTATAAGTCCGTCCATTCCATTATTACCCGTGTAAGCCTCTTCGGGCAGGTTGGACAATGAGAAATATGACGCTTGTTTACCTAAACATTATACCACTGTCTCTTAATTGCATTTGATGTACAAGTTTTAAGGGGGTAGGGGTAGCACGGTTTTACGAGGCTTCGGGCTGTTTTTTATGCGATTGGAAATTTTACCGGACAGCAATAGAAAAGAATGTAAGATACACGAGACGTAACCCAGAGAATAAAATGTTTGCGATGGAATTATTTAGAACTCCACTTGTGTTGTTACTATTGTTCTTCTGCGTACAGGAAAGGACATTGGCGCAGACCTTGTATATTGACGGCGAGCCCCCCATTGTTGATATCAGCACTGGTGTGCGTTACGCCGTTGTGCGTGCCGCCGAGGACGACACATGTCTTTCCGTGGACTTGTCTTTCTCGGGGGAGAGCCGTTATACGCATTTCGACCTTGACGGCATGTTGTATAAAGTTGGCGAAACCGCTACTGTACTGGGCAATAAAGCCTCGCATCGTTTGTTACTTGAAGATGCAGATGGAAAGAGGGACACGCTTGCTTTGGTATTGACCACCTTGCCCGTTGTCACTATGGAAAGGGTTTCATCAGCTCCTTTCAGCCTTGAATATAGTGTCCCTGTGCGTTTTACTCTCATAGACCCTTTTGCACGCACGGAGCGAATGCGCGTTTTTGAGAGCAATGCCAACGTTTGTTTTCGTGGGGCGACTGCTGCAAAAATGGACAAGAAGAGTTATAAAGTAGAGTTTGTAGAGATTAAGGTGGATAGCGTTAAGGAGGAACGTGATGCGGATTTGCTTGGCATACGTGAAACCGATTCGTGGATACTCGATGCGGCGGCCATTGATCCCTCTCGTATGCGCAACCGTGTGTGCTTTGACCTTTGGAATGAGGTTTCCACTCTGCGTGACGGTGATATGCTGCGGAACGGCACGCGCGGCTATTTTTGCGAGGTTTTCATTGACGGTGAGTACAATGGGCTTTATTGCCTTTCTGACAAGGTAAACCGCTCGCTGTTGGGACTGAAGAAGACAAAATTGGATAAAGAGGGTAGCGAGGTGAAAGGGTTGCTTTACAAATGCCGTAGTGCGGACACTTTTGGACACTCATTACAACTATCTGATAATCAGTTACCCCCCCCGATTCCGTGGAGGTTTACTATGACTGGTATCTGAAATACCCGAAAGAAAAATACACAGCCGAATGCTGGGAGCCACTCTACACTCTGATGTGCCACACGGACGGAGAAGCGTTGTCAGAAGATAGCGCGTTGGTTGTGCTTGACTGCTTTTACGAAGACAACCTTGTGGAGTATGCTGTTTTTGCTATGAGCGTGAAACTGCTTGACAACTTTATGCACAACTCCTACCTTTCCGTGAAAAATGCGACAAAGTCTGCCAAGTGTTGGATTACGCCTTGGGATATGGACGGAAGTTTGGGGCGTGACGGCTCGTCCTTAGTGTGTGACTTTGCCGCGGATGCCCGCCATGTATACCAGTCCGCGCACCCATTCCGTCCGTGGTACGATAACCATGTGCAGCCGTTTTGGAACAAGTACATTACGTTGTGGGCTAAGCTGCATAATGATGTTCTGAGCAGTGCCCACGTACGGGATGTCGTTGATCGTTATACACGCCAGATAGAGCAGTCAGGCGCATGGAAACGCGAACGCGGCAGGTGGAATTGCATACCCAATTATTGGTTGGGTGAGCCAATATACCTGGATGAAAAACTAAGTGTCGAGGCAGAGTATATCAAGGGGTGGTATGCCCGTAATGAGGAGGTTCACAACCGAATTATTGAGTCCGTCGGGCGCATTTCTGGCGTAGCGGGAAAACCCGCTCCCGCAACCGTATACCGCATTGACGGCACAAGGGTGAGAAAGGGTGATTGGAGCAGCTGTCCGCGCGGCGTTTATATAGTTGGTGGTCGCAAGATGGTGAAATGATAGCGCAGCGTAAGTCAAGCCAGCGGGTTTGCCGTGGCGATGAAAGGCACTTTTCGCAGATAATAGCTGACATGTGCTGCTGCATTATGACATCACGGCGGACTTTCATCTGAAATGCGAGCGTCGCTCGTTAAGCGTGTCGGCTCGTAGAAGGCTGTCGCGAAGCCGCTGCTGGGGTGTGCGGGTGTGTTGTCCCGACGCGGTGACGCTGTCTCCCGTTGTCGCGGGGGAAGAACCGGAGGATGCGGCGGCGGGGACTACGGGAATGTCCTTCCGCCTTACGCGTAACAAGCGCATAAGGGAGAGGGAAAGCAGGCGCGGACGCTCGCTCCATTCGGACTTCTGGTAAATGAAGCCGGAAACGGACTCCAGCCGGCGGGAGGGGGAAACGCGCAATGACACAATCTGCCGCCCATCGGAGAGAATGTCTTGCTGGGTGACCGCCACCGAGTCCCCCTCGTAGTGTAGCACAAGCACGGCACTGGCGGCACGCAGTCCCTCGTGGTAATACCATCCCGTGGTGAAAACCCACTGCACCTCGTCCCCGCCGTGAAGCGTGGTGTCGGCGCGTTGTTCGAAAGTCAGGCGGTTGTTGCCCTGCGCATTGAGCAGCGCGAAGAGCGGCAGCCGACCAATTTCCAAGGTGTCACCGCTGACTGCGGGCAACGCGGAGGCGGAATTGTTTCCGAAACGCTCGGAAAGACGCGTGTATATCTTCGCAAGCTTGTCCGTGTGCCGCATATACCACTCCATGGAGCGGTCAAACTGCGCCTGTGTGAGTCCGTGCTTGCGCAGTGCCGCCAGGCGGTAGTGCGTGGCGTAGAAAGCCGCGCTGTCGCCCGCCGCCTCATCGGCCATTGCCTGTGCGAGGTGGTAGTCGTAGAGCGTTGCTTCCATCTCCCCTTCGCCCAGTATGCCGTCCGGCACGCCGGGTTTGCAGCCGGCAAGAAGGACGGCCAGCAGCGTGATAGCCACCAATGCGGCGGGGCGGGGAAGTTTCGGGGTCATGGGAGATTAATCTGTGTTGCGGGTTGCGGGATGGGGGGGCAACTTGGTGGCGGATGTGCGGCGTCGGTGTCTTGCTGTCAGACGCTGCGGCGTATACATTCATGCGCTGCGGAACGCCCCGCCATATGCGGTGTATGCAGTATTATAAGGGGGGGGCGCGGTTATTTCCGCTTGAAGTCGAGGGAGAAAAGCCCGGAGTGGGACAGGTAGCGGTAGTAGAACAGCGCCAAAGCTGCCGCCCCGCAGGAGATGGACGCGTCGGCAAAGTTGAATATCGCGCCGAAGAAAGTCCCGCCGCCCACAAGCGGCACCCACGACGGCCAGGTGAAGAGCGGGAAGTAGAACATATCCACCACGCGCCCTGCCATCGGCGAGCCGTAGCCGCCGCCGGCCAGACCCACGAAAGACGCGGGGAAACCGAACGGCGTGCTTTCGGTGAACAGTACGCCGTACAGCGCGTTGTCGATGATGTTGCCCGCCGCGCCGGCTATCACCATCGCGAGGCAAACCACCACCCCGTACGGGGCGCGGCGGCGCACCGCCCTCACAAGCACGGCGGCGAAGACCGCAACGGCGGCGACGCGGAACAGCGCGAGAGCCAGCGTCCCCACAATTTGCATGCCGAAAGCCATGCCCCGGTTTTCGGTGAACACAATCTCAAACCAGTCCGTCACCCTCACCGCCTCGTGCAGTGAGAAGTGCGTCTTCACGTAAAACTTTATCAGCTGGTCGGTGACAATGACGGCCGCGATAAGCGCCGTCGCCAAAGCCCCTCTGCGGGAAAGCGACATCTGTGTCTGGGTGTGTGAAAGGTTTGTTGGCAGTTTACGGGGGACGGTGGTGTATGCCGCACCTCCGGCACACGCAGTTGCGTCCCGGGCAGTAGCGGCCTTTGCGCGGGTGCTCAGTCCTTGCGGTCCTTCATCTGCTTCGCCTCGATGCTGAGCGTGGCGTGCGGCACGGCGCGGAGGCGCTCCTTGGGTATCAGTTTTCCCGTCACGCGGCACACGCCGTAGGTTTTGTGCTCGATGCGCACAAGCGCGGCCTCGAGACACTGGATGAACTTCTGCTGGCGCACAGCCATCGTGGTAAGCTCCTCCTTGGTCTGCGTCATCGACCCCTCCTCCAGCACTTTGTAAGTGGGCATCGTGTCGTCAACCCCGTTTCCGCCGCGGTTGGTCAGCACGTCCATCATTTGTGTGTAGTCCTGCCGGGCGCGTTCGAGCTTTTTCAGTATGATTTGTTTGAACTCCTCCAGTTCCTCGTCCGTGTAGCGTGTTTTCTCAGTCATAACGTTTTGGTTTGTTTTGTGTGTGCAAAGAGGGTAGGGGAAAACTTCCGCGCCCCGCACCCGCCGTCCGTGCAAGGCGGCAGGTGCGGGGCGCGTCGGTGCAAGTTATTTCTTCGTGACGGACACCTCCGCCTTGAAGTCGTCAAAGTCGAATGTCGTCGCGCCGGCGGGCTTTTCAGGCGAAAGCGTCACGCTGTCGGCCAGCACCTGTGCAGCGATATAGTCACGGAAGCCCTCCACAGCTTCGTCGAGCGGCGAACCCGCCGCCACGGTCACGCAGACACGGTCGGTTATTTCAAAGCCGCTCTCCTTGCGCTGCGCCTGTATGCGCTTCACAAGCTCGCGTGCCAGTCCCTCCGCCCGCAGCTGCGGCGTGATGGTGAGGTCGAGCGCGACGGTAAGCGCGCCCTCGTTGGCCACCGTCCATCCCGGCATGTCCTCGCTCACAATCTCCACGTCGGCACGCTCGATGAGCGCGTCGCCGTCAGCGAGGGAGAGGGAGAGCTGCCCGTCCTTTTCAAGGAGCGTAATCTCGTCCTGCGACAGCGCCGCCACCGACGCGCTTACCGCCTTCATCCGTTTGCCGAATTTCTTGCCCATCACGCGGAAGTTGCACTTCACCTTCTTTTCCAGCATGCCGGCGTCGGCAAAGCGCAGCTCCTTCACGTTCACCTCGTCAAGTATAAGCTGCTTCACGCGTGCCAGGTCCTCCTCCAGCTGCCCGCCCGTGAGCGGTATGGAGATGCACTGCAGGGGCTGCCGTACGATGACATGCTCCTTTTTACGCAGCGAGAGAGCCATTGACGACACTTGCTGCGCCAGCTTCATGCAGCGTTCGTGGTCCTTGTCGATGAGCGCGTCGTCCGCCTTGGGGAAGGCGGCGAGGTGGACGCTGCCCGCAGCGCAGCCCGTGAGGTCGCCGTGCAGGCGGTCGGCGTAGAACGGCGCGATGGGCGCCATCAGCTTCGCCACTGCCAGCAGACAGGCGTGCAGCGTCTGGTATGCGCTCAGCTTGTCGTCGTCCATGTTGCCGCCCCAGAAGCGTTTGCGGTTGAGCCGCACATACCAGTTGGAAAGGTTGTCAGTGACGAAAGCCTGAATCATGCGTCCGGCGCGTGTCGGCTCGTAGTCCTCGTAGGCCGCCGTCACGTCCTTTATGAGTGAGTTGAGCTCGGAGATAATCCAGCGGTCAATCTCCGGGCGTTTCGCCACGGGCACCTGTGCCTGCACGGGGTCGAAGTTGTCGACGTTGGCGTAGAGCGCGAAGAAAGAGTACGTCTGGTGAAGCTTGAAGAAGAAGCTGCGTGCCACCTCCTGCACGCCCTCCTCGTCAAACTTGAGGTTGTCCCACGGCGAGGAGTTGGTAATCATATACCAGCGCAGCGCGTCCGAGCCGTACTTGCGTATGGCGCCAAAAGGCTCCACCGCGTTGCCCAGCCGCTTGGACATCTTGTCGCCGTTTTTGTCGAGCACGAGTCCGTTGCTTATCACCGTCTTGAACGCCACGCTGTCGAAAACCATCGTCGCGATGGCGTGCAGGGTGAAAAACCACCCGCGCGTCTGGTCAACGCCCTCGGCGATGAAGTCTGCGGGGTACACCGTGCGCGAGTCGAGCAGCTCTTTGTTTTCAAACGGGTAGTGTATCTGCGCGTAAGGCATGGAGCCCGAGTCAAACCACACGTCGATGAGGTCGGTCTCGCGGCGCATGGGCTTGCCCGTGGGCGAAACAAGCACAATGTTGTCCACATAGGGGCGGTGCAGGTCGATGCGGTGGTAGTTTTCCTCGCTGTAATCACCCGGCACGAAACCCTTGTCGCGCAGCGGGTTGCTATCCATCACGCCCGCCGCCACGCTCTTCTCTATCTCGTCGTAGAGCTGCTGCACGGAGCTGATGCAAATCTCCTCGCGCGTCTCCGCGTTGCGCCAGATGGGCAGCGGCGTGCCCCAGTAGCGCGAGCGGCTGAGGTTCCAGTCGTTCAGGTTCTCCAGCCATTTGCCGAAGCGCCCCGCGCCCGTGGACGCCGGTTTCCAGCGTATGGTGCGGTTAAGCTCCATCATGCGCTCTTTGAGCGCCGAGCTGCGTATAAACCAGCTGTCGAGCGGGTAGTACAGCACCGGCTTGTCCGTGCGCCAGCAGTGCGGGTAGTTGTGCACGTGCTTCTCTATCTTGAACGCCTGCCCCGCCTGTTTCATCTCGAGCGCGATGACGATGTTGAGGTCTTCGGCCTTGGCGGCGGCTTTCTCGTCGTATTTCCCGTCCTTGTTGAACTCGGGCGAGTAAGCGTTCTTCACGTAGTCGCCCTCGTGGCTTGCGTACGCCGCCTTGTCCATGCAGCGTGCGACAAACTCTTCCGCAAGCTCGTCCGTGAGGTAATACTTTCCGCGCAGGTCCACCATGGGGCGCGTCTCGCCCGCCTTGTTCACCATGAAGAGGGAGGGGATGCCCGCCGCCTTGGCCACCTTTGCGTCGTCAGCTCCGAAAGTCGGGGCGATGTGTACGATGCCCGTGCCGTCGTCCGTCGTCACATAGTCGCCGGGTATCACGCGGAAAGCCTCCCCGGAGAGCTCGACATAGTTGTCCGCCCCAACGGAGAAACCCTTTTCGGGGTGCGCGGCGGCGTACTCTTTCACGAAAGCGGGACTGTTGGCGTCCACTTTCTCAAGCGGCTTCACCCACGGCATCAGCTGCTTGTAGTGCATGCCCACGAGGTCGGTGCCTTTCCACTCGCCCACTATGCGGTAAGGCACCACCTTGTCGCCGGGCTTGTAGGCGGCGAAATCGGCGTCACGCCCTTCCTCGCCGAGGTAGGCCGACAGGCGGCTCTTCGCCACCACCACCGTGAGCGGCTCGCCCGTGTAGGGGTTTAAGGTCTTCACGCCGAGGTAGTCGATGGCGGGTCCCACGCAGAGCGCCGTGTTGGAGGGCAGCGTCCACGGGGTCGTCGTCCACGCCGCGAAGCAAGGCTTGCCCCAGTGCGTGAGTTCGGGCTTCGGGTCGGTAATCTCAAAGAGGGCGGTCACCGTCGTGTCCTTCACGTCGCGGTAGCAGCCCGGCTGGTTGAGCTCGTGCGAGCTAAGACCCGTGCCGGCGGCGGGAGAGTAGGGCTGTATGGTGTAGCCCTTGTAAAGCAGTCCCTTTTTGTACAGCTGTCCGAGCAGCCACCAAAGCGACTCGATGTACGAGTTTTCATACGTGATGTACGGGTGCTCCATGTCCACCCAGTATCCCATGAGGTGGCTGAGGTCCGTCCACTCCTGCGTGAACTTCATCACGTTTTTGCGGCACTGCGCGTTGTACGCCTCTATGGATATTGTCTTGCCTATGTCCTCCTTTGTGATGCCCAGCTCTTTTTCCACGCCGAGCTCGACGGGCAGTCCGTGCGTGTCCCATCCCGCCTTGCGCTTCACCTGGAAGCCCTGCATGGTTTTGTAGCGGCAGAACACATCCTTTATGGTACGCGCCATGACGTGGTGGATGCCCGGGTGTCCGTTGGCCGAGGGCGGACCCTCAAAGAAGACAAACGAGGGGCAGCCCTCGCGCTGTTCCATGCTTTTGCTGAAAAGGTTGTCCTTGTCCCACTGGCCAAGCACCTCCTCGTTTACCTCGTAGAGGTTGAACCCGTTGCGTTCGGTGAATTTCATCTTCGTCCTGCCTTGTGTGCGTGTGTCGTCGGCGCCGCCTTTCCGCCTCAATGCCGTATGGCTTTGGCTTGGCGGTGTCTGGCGCCCGTTTGGTATATCCTGTCTTTTCTGCGAAAAGTTCGTTTCCACGCCGCGGCAAAGCCTAAGCAAGTTTGTCTTTGCCCGTACGGACTAAGGGCTTTCCTGTGAATTGCCACCCTTAGCGGAAACGCTTGCAAAATTACTTTATGGCGTGCTAAGTACAAAACTTATCTTTTGAAAATGGCGGCGTACCGCCTGCCGGCAGAGCCAAGTTTTTGCCGCAAGGCGGGCGGCGGGCGGAAGGACACAGGACGGGGGCATAAGACGGGGTCGGCATCCGGCAGACGTGACAAACGGGAAAACGCAGTGTAAGCAAAACGCCCGAAAAACTGACAAAACGACAAAACGCGCCGCCGAGAAAGGAGGGGCAACTTTTAGGAAAGTTTAACGGGACCGGCGGCCTGTAGCGGCCCGGTGCACCCTTTTTTAAGCCAAGCCTGCACTTCGGTGACAAGATGCCGCGGAACTCTGAAGGCCAAGCCGCACTTCAGTGACCCGATACCACGGTATCCCGTGGGCCAAGTGCAGGCGTTTTGACTCTTAAGTGGCTGAAAATCAATACAGGCAAAAATA
>CAVGTC010000033.1:0-20751 GCA_963632255.1 Lachnospiraceae bacterium
CCAAGTGCAGGCGTTTTGACTCGTAAGTGGCTGAAAATCAATATAGGCAAAAATAAAGGGACATTCCTCGCGGGATGTCCCTATCTTGTAGTACAAAGATAATACATTTTGGGGCGGAATGCAAATGGGTGAAAATGCGGCCGATTTTTCAAAATGTCAGAAAAATGCGGCTTTTGCTTACACTCTGACTTTTGCGGGTAGTCCGTCGGGGCGTGGAAAATCCCGCTTAAAGTGCCCGTAAGGCGCAAGGTATGCACAGCGGAAAGGGGCGCGTGACGGGGAAAGCTCACTTCGCGGCACCCGTGCCGTGGCAGGTGGCGTGGTAGGCGGCGAGGCGCGGCAGCGGGCGTTCGAGGAAAAGTCCCGTGGTGAAGCCGAGGCGCGAGGCCGCCTCCTCAATTTCGGCGCGGAAGTGCGTGGCCACGCCGCCCACGAAAGACACGGGCAGGTCCGGCCGCGCGTAAAGCGCCACGTTGCGGCGGAAGAAGCGGCAAAACTCGTCAAGCAGTAGTTCCCTCACCGCATCCTCCTGCCGGTGGGCGGCGAGGAAAGGCGCGAGCGATGCCAGGAAACGGCTGGGGTAGGGCGAGCGGTAGACGCGTTCAACCGCTTCGTCGGCCGTAAGCGCGTAAGTCGCGGCAAACTCGCGGCAAATGCTTTCGGGCAGCTGCCTTTTCAGCGCGTCACCCAGGAGTCGGCGTCCCAGCGACGCCCCGCTGCCCTCGTCGCCCAGTATGTAGCCCAGGGGCGGCACATTCTGCGCCAGCCCGCCGCCCGTGTACAGCCCGCTGTTGCTGCCCGTGCCAAGGATGCACGCCACGCCCTCGCCGTCGCCGAAGAGGGCGCGCGCCGCGCCGAGGAGGTCGGAGTGGACGTGTATTGCCACCCCCGCGCCGAAGACGCGTGACAGGGCGGCGCGCATATTCTCCGTGCCGCGTCCGCGGCAGCCCGCGCCGTAGTGGTAGACTGCGGCGGGAGTGCCCGTGGCCTCGCGGGCGGCGGCGGTGTCACGCGCCACAGTTTGCGCCATGCTCTCCACGCTCTGCATGAAGGGGTTAAGTCCCGCGCCGTGCAGCTCCGCCGCCGGCGTGCCGCCGCGGGTCACCGCCCAGTCTGTTTTCGTGCTTCCGCTGTCTGAAATCCAGATTGTCTCTCCGCTCATCGTGTGTCAGTTTTGCCTTTCCGCCCTGATAATTCCGCCCCTCCGCTTTTTGCGTGTGCGGGGGACGGGGCGTTGCTTACGCAAGGTAAGGGTTTGACGCCCGCTCCTCCGCTATGGTGGTCTCCGCGCCGTGCCCGGGCAGCACGCGCACATTGCCGGGCAGTGTCAGCACCCTTTCGCGCAGGGCGGTGACAAGGCAGGCGTGGTCGCCCCCGGGCAGGTCGCAGCGGCCTATGGCGTGGCGGAAGAGGCTGTCGCCGCTGAAAAGCACGCCCTCCGTCCGGCAGAGAAAGCACACGCCGCCGGGCGTGTGTCCCGGCGTGGCTATCACCTCAAGCTCGGTGTGACCGAAGCGCAGCGTGTCGCCGTCCTTGAAGAAGGCGGCTTTCGGCGCGAGCGTGAGCGGCAGCGCCTGGCCGATGAACTGTTGCATCTGCCGCGGCGCGTCGTCGTAAGTGCCCTCCTCGTCGGCGCAGAGTGAGATGCCCACGCCGTAGCGGCGGTGTATGAAGTTGGCGCCGAAGATGTGGTCGAAGTGCCCGTGCGTGTTGAGCAGCAGTTTCACGGTGAGGCCGTTGTCCGCCACAAGGCGGGCGAGTGCCTCCTCCTCCTCGGGGAAAAACGCCCCGCAGTCAATGACGGCCGCCTCGCGCGTGCCGTCCCACACAAGGTAGCAGTTTTCAGCCACCATGTTTACCGTCAGTCGTTGTATGTTCAGCATTTTCCCGTGTGCGTGTTTTGTGGCTTGCCAGCCGTCAGAGGGCGATGTACACCACCTTCTTCGTTTCGAAATACTCTTCGCTGAAGCTCTCGGCAAGGTCCCACACCTCGCACCGCTTGGCGAAAGGCGCAAGCTCCTCCGTAAGGTCACCGCCTTTCAGACAGAGCAGTCCGTTGGGCAGCGCGTTGCGCTGGTTGTGGTGTACGTTTTTGCGCACAAGCGCCACAAGGTCGGGCGCGCTCATCACGGCGCGGCTCACCACGAAGTCAAACTTGCCCTTCTCCTCCACGGCGTTGCGGTGTGCGGTGGTGACGTTGTCAAGGCCAATGGCGGCGGCCACGGCCTCGGCCACCCTCACCTTCTTGCCGATGCTGTCGATGAGGTGGAAGCGGCACTCGGGGAAGAGTATGGCGAGCGGTATGCCCGGGAAGCCCCCGCCCGTGCCTATGTCCATCACCTCCGTGCCGGGGCGGAAGCTGATGACCTTGGCTATGCCGAGCGAGTGGAGCGCGTGGTGGAGGTAGAGGCTGTCGATGTCCTTGCGCGACACCACATTGATTTTCGCGTTCCACTCGCGGTAGAGCGCGCCAAGGCTTTCAAACTGTGTGCGCTGTTTTTCCGTCAGCGCGGGGAAGTAGGGAAATATCGTGTCTTTTGCTGTCATGGCTTTGCGGGTAGCGCGCCGGCTCGCGTCCGGCGGGTAGGGGGTCATTTGTCGTCGTCCTCGCTTTTGAGGGTGGGGAGGCGCAACTTGTACCTCACGGCAAGCACGCGCGTGAGAAACACCACGCCGCCGCAGACAAGGCCCGCCGCCACGTTGTCAGCCCCCGCCATGTGGCAGATGTAGTAGGCCAGGCCGCCCACCACGCACGCCAGGGCGTAAATTTCCTTGCGGAAGATGAGCGGCTCCTCGTTGATGAAGACATCGCGGAAGACGCCGCCGCCCGCCCCCGTGAGCGTGCCCATGATGATGGCCGTCCAAAAGGGGTAGCCCGCCGCGATGGTTTTCTCTATGCCCGTCACGGTGAAGAGCGCGAGGCCAATGCTGTCGAAGACAAACCACGTGTTGTTTTGCCGCACGAGGAAGCGGCGGAACAGTATCACCCACACGAGGGCGAGACCCGAGCAGATGAGGTAGAAGGCGTTGGTCATCCAGAAAGGCGGCTGCGAGAGCAGCAGGTCGCGCATCGTGCCGCCGCCTATGGCGGTGGTGACGCCCACGACGTAGGCGCCGAAGAGGTCGAAGTGCTTTGCCGAGGCCAGGCGTATGCCGGAGATGGCGAAGGCCAGCGTGCCTATGAAGTCGAGTACTTGTACGAATGTTATCACGGAAGGGGGATGGGGAGGCGGGACTTCCTTGCCCGCCGTTTTTGGGTTTTGTCGGAGAGTGTGTAGCGTGTGCCGCCGCTTGGAGCCGGCGGCGTTACGGGTTCACCACGTTCTGCGGTTTGCCGGAAAGGAAAGCGCGGATGTTCTGCTCAAGCTGCGCAAGAATGCGCCCGCGCGCCTCGGGCGTGTTCCATGCGGTGTGCGGCGTGATGAAGGTACGCGGCGCGGAAAGCAGCGGGCAGTCCGGCGCGGGCGGCTCGGCGGCCAGCACGTCGGCGCAGTACGCCCCGAGCCGTCCCTCGCGCAGGGCGGCGGCCACGGCGCGCTCGTCCACCAGTCCGCCCCGGGCGGTGTTGACAACCACCAGTCCCGGAGCAGCCTTTGCCAGCAGCGCGTCGTCCACCATGCGGGTGTTTTGCTGCGTGAGCGGACAGTGCAGCGACACCACGCTCGAGGTGGCGAAAGCCTCCTCCAGCGTCACCTTGCGCACGTGCGGCGGCAGCTCGTCCGCCCCTTTGCTTGTCACTGCGGCGGTGTCCATGCCCAGCGCGTGCAGCGCGGCGGCCACGCTCGCCCCGATGTGTCCGTAGCCCACGACGGCGGCGCGTTTGCCCGCCAACTCAAGGCGCGGGCGCAGCGTGTAGCAGAAGTCGGGGCTTTCGCACCACCTCCCCGCCGCGTTGAGCCGCGCGTACTCGCCCGCGCCGTCGGCCGCCTCAAGCAGCAGCGAGAGTGTGGCCTGTGTGACGGAGGGCGTGCTGTACCCCGCGCAGTTGCACACGGGCACGCCCCTTTCGCGGGCGGCGGCGAGGTCTATCTTGTCAAAGCCCGTGGCCGCCACGCACACCAGCCTGAGCCGGGGCAGGCGGGCGAAATGCTCGCGCGTGAGGGGTGTCTTGTTTACTATCAGCACATCGGCTCCGGCCGCCCGCTCCAGCACCTCGCCGGGCGCGGTGCGGTCGTGGCACGTGAGGGTGCCGAGGGCGCGCAGCGCGTCCCACGAAAGGTCGCCGGGGTTGACGGTGTATGCGTCAAGAAATACGATGTCCATTTTTCCTTGTGTCTCTTGTCTTTGTGCCGTGTCCGCTTTGGGGCGGACGGCCGCCGCGCGGGTAGCCTCACCCTTGCGCGGCCTCCGCGCCGGGATCACCTCGGGCGGTAGGTCTTGCTTACGGCGTTGAGCAGCCGCCAGTAGCGTGAGCCTGAGGGGCGGTAGTACACAAGCACGGTGTACTCGTTCTCCGTCTGGAAGTAGTTGCCCTCGGGCGACTCGCCGGGCAGGGGTGCGCCCGTCACGCTGTCGCGCACGGTGTAGCGGTAGTTGTAGTAGCCCGTCTTCATCAGCACACTCGCCTCGTACGCCCCGGCGGCGGCGTTGTAGTCCATGCGGTATGGCGCACTGCCGGCGGGCTGCGCCCACCAGCCGTCGACGTACACCTCGCGTCCGGCAAGGGGCGGCGACTGCAGCGTGAAGTGCGTCACGACGTAGTCAGCCTCTATGTCAGCGTCGCCCGAGCCGTCGTTGCGCACGACGGAGAGTCCGTTGCGGTCCTCGTCGTACAGGTAGTTGCGGCGCGGCGCGTCAGCCATCAGCGTGTAGTGGTAGTACGGCTCGTACCAGCGCATGCTCTCGCCGTGCAGCCCGGGGTAGCGCGTCGAAATCATCTCCGTCTTGCGGTACTCGTTGCCGGCGGGGAAGATGAGTCCGCGCGCGTGTTCCCACAACAGTGCGGAGCCGTTTTGCATGGTGGGCTGCACGCGTGCGGCGGTGGCGTAGTCGCGGTTTTGCAGCACGACGGTGCGCACCTCCGTCGCGGGGTCGCGCAGGGGGAGCGAGCCGAGGTCGACGCGCATCGTCAGCTGCTGGTGGGTGGCGTTGCGGTCAATCTCCGTGTCGGTGGAGCAGCTGAGGCTCACCGATGCGGCGTTCTCCGTCACGGCGAAAAAGGTTGTCACCAGCGTGTCGGCATCCTCCTCGTCGTCGTCCGTCACGGTGAGGCGGTAGTTGCCCGAAAGCAGCGGGCGGGCGTCGGTGTTGGGGATGTCGAGCGAGTAGTGTGTGTAGAGCGTGGTGGTGTTCTGGCTCGGCTCGTAGTCGGCGATGAGCGGGTTGTCCTGCGTGGAGGCGAGGTATTCCGTGTCAAAGAGTCCGTCGCTCGTCCGCCCCTCGGGGTCGCAGTGCTCGATGTGGTAGCACAGCCGCCGGTAGCCGTGCCCCATGAGGTCGAAAGAGAAATGCAGCGCGTCGCTGCCGCCGAGGCGCAGCACGGGCAGCGAGGAAACGTCGTCGCCGGCGTACAGCCGCACGGTCTTCACCTGCGGCGCGGCGTATTCCGTGCGGCCGGGCTGTCCCTGCGCGGCTGCGCTTGCGGCGGCGCAGAGCGCGGTGAGTATAATGCGGCTTGCTTTCATGTCGTAATTGTCCCCGGTGCGGTTTGTTTCGGCGCGTTCTGCCCCCTGTGGCGGCGGTCTGTGTGCATTGGTTGTCCGTTTCCCCGTGCGGTAGGGGGTGTCATTGTTGTTGTCCTGATTTGCTTTGCTTACCGTTTGCTTAGCTTAATCACGAAGTCCGCTGTATTGTCCTTCCACATCGGAAGCAGGAAGGTCACCGTGCCTTTGCGCTTGTCGCGCTTGAAGGTGACGCGCTCGCCGGAGGGCAGTGCGGTGGCGGCGGCGAATTTCTCGGTGAGCGGGAGCGTGAGCGAGGCGGAAGCCTTGTCGGAAAGCAGGTGCAGGTAGAGCGTGCCGTCCTCCCGCCCGCGCGTGCTGACGACGCTGTCGCCCTGCGCGAAGCCGCCCGCCACGGTTTTGTAGATGCTCTCTCCCGCAGGCCCGTTGAGCCACTTGCCCATTTCGGCCAGGCGCGAGAGGGCGGCGGCGGGCAGGTTGCCGTCGGGCTGCGGCCCCACGTTGAGCAGCAGGTTTGCCCCTTTCGCCGCCGTGCGGGCGAGGAGGCGCAGGAGGGTGGCGGCGGATTTGTAGTTCTGGTCCTTTACCTTGTACCCCCACATGCCGTTCATCGTCTGGCAGGTCTCAAGCGGCAGGTGGCTTATCACCTGCCCGCTGAGTCCGGCGGCGTTCTCGCCGGGTACGTCGCGCTCAAACATCTGTATGTCCTCGCCCTCGTTGGGTGTCTGGTGGTGGTTGTTACCTATGAGGCACGCGGGCTGCAGCCTGTGTATGAGGGCGTACTGCCCGGGCAGCTGCCAGTCGAAGGCGGTGGAGTCGCTGTCGTGGTCCCACCATCCGTCAAACCACATGCAGTCCACTTGCCCGTACTGCGTCAGAAGCTCCGTGATTTGCGCGTTCATGAAGGCGTAGTACGACGCCCAGTCGGCCTTGCGCGGGTCCTTCCCCGTGTGCAGCCCGGTGCGGCCGGTGGGGTAGTCGTCGCGCGTCCAGTCGATGTGCGAGTAGTAGAGGTGCAGCCCCAGCCCCTGGCTGTGGCACTCGTCGGCAAGCTGCCGCACGATGTCGCGCCCGTACGGCGTGTGCGTGATGTTGTAGTCGCTCTGTTTGGTGTCCCACATCGAGAAGCCGTCGTGGTGGCGCGTGGTGAAGCAGATGTATTTCGCACCCGCCGCCTTGATGGCCGCCACCCAGCTCTTCGCGTCAAAGCTGTGGGGGTAGAAAGCGTTGGCGGACTTGGCGTACTCGCGGTTGTCGATGTCCTCGTTCTGCATATACCACTCGCCCTGGGCGAAGAGGCTGTACAGTCCCCAGTGCAGGAAGATGCCGAAGCGGTTGTCTGAGAAGCGTTGCCGCGCGGCGAGGTTTTCCGCAGTGGGTGTGTATGCCTGCGCGGCTGTGTCGGCAGTCTTGCCCTTTCCGCCGGCGGTGGCTTGCGCGGCGGCGGGGAGTGCCAGCAGCGCGGAAAAAAGGAGGGAGAGCAGTGTCTTGCGTTTCATGAGGACAGTATATTTTTTGTGCGGACTCTTTATCCTTGTACGTACTCGCTTTTTATGTCCATCCAGCGGGGGACGACCAACTCTTTCCCATAGCATTCCTTGTAGGCTGAAAGCAGCCTCGGCATCCAGCTTTCTGCCAAATGGCGGGTCTCATGGTATGTGTATATAGTTTGCTCGAGCGCGGAAAGGAAATGCTCCAGGCTTTTGAATGTAGGCCGTTCGGACTGGGGTGAGTACCATGTGGCGGGGCGTATGTTTACAATTACGCCTTGCTTCACTTGCGCCTTTATCGGATAGCGTTCGCTTGGGCAACATATATCCCATATGTCCTTAAGCCAGAAGTCCTTAATCGTGACAATGCCGCTTTCCATCTTATATTTAATAAGCAGATACTTTGAGTGCAGCTTATAAGGCTTTTCAAGAACGAGGTTTATGAAGCTGCGGAAAGCGGCGATGTCAAAGTTTGGAGTGCCTGTGAATGACTTTATCTCAAGCCAGTTTGACTCTAGATTGTCAGGGTCAAGCCAGAAATCCGGCGATGACTGCTTCTTGTTGTGTATGTTTGCGATGCCTTTGCTGTCCATCCATTTCGCAAGCCACTCTTCAAGGATGTTGCCGATGATGTTGTTTTGCTCTACTGTTATCTTGAAGCTTTTCAGGGAAAACTTTACAGAGCCGGTGGCTTCGTTAAAGCCGAAGTCGTCTCTGAGTTTCTCATAAATATCTTCGGGCGAGTATTTTGTTGCCTTCTTTTTCATTGTGCAGAACTAAGGTTTGTAGGAAGTAATGCCTTTATCAGTCTGTCAGCAATAGCTGCTACGACGGGAACGGCGACAGTGTTTCCCAATAGGTCGTATCCGAGTGGCTTGCTTATGTCAAATTTGTAGCTTTCAGGGTAACCGAAGAGTCTTAGACCCTCGCGTAATGTTAGCGTGCGCAGTCCTCCGTTGTCCACAACGAAAAGACGTTGCATGTCGGTGGCTACAAGTGTTGGGGAAGTTTCGTGCGGGGAAAGAATCTTCGCCACTTCGTAACTAAGTTTGCCGGCAACGATATTGTATCCTTTGGGCTTGGTAGGGTCGCTTACCCGCCGCGTCACCGTCACTTTTTCCCCGTTGGGGGCAATGCGTGTTTCAGACACCTGCTGTTTGGGGTGTTCAAATTTAAGGTATCCTTTCGCTGTGAGGTCGTCAAGCATCTCTTGCAGATTGTCGGCGGGGTGGAATTGTGCTATTTGCTTTGCTGTTAATGCCATTCCGTCCATCCATTTTATGCCTATAAGGTCTGCCCATTTCTTTTTGCGCCTTTCGGTCATAAGTTTGTTGAGCAGCGTCTTTTCCTCATCCGTAACAGGACCTTTTATTTGTAAGTCCCAACTGTGGAGGTTCCCTTTTCCGCCGCGTTTGTCCTTTATTGATTTACCCGTGAGGCTTTCTGCGGGGAAAAGGCTGAGAAGGTGGGTGACGAAAGGCGATTGGGAAACTGCCTTGCCGTTTTCGAGTACTTCTCCGATGGCTCGTCGGTGTATGGGAAAGTAATCCAAAGAGGGACCTTCGTCGCAGAGGTCTTTTCTGACTCCTGCGAAATAGATGCGCTTCCTTTCTTGTGGAACACCGAAATCAGCGGCGTTAAGTACTCTATACGAGACATGATACCCCGCCGCATTCAGATTTTCCACCATTACTTCAAGCGTGTTGCCTCCATCGTGCTTGGCCAGTCCCTCAACGTTTTCCAGAATGAAACCCTTGGGCTGTTTCTCTCTTATAATACGTTCGACGTCAAAGAACAGTGTGCCGCGTGTGTCGGCAAATCCGTCTCTGTTTCCGGCAGCGGAGAATGCTTGGCAAGGGAATCCCCCGCACAACAGGTCAAAGTCGGGGATGTCGTCCGTTTTTATTTGGGTTATGTCGCCGTGGATTTCCTCTCCGGGATGGTTTTGCCTTAGGATGTTGATGGCGTGCGGCTTTATTTCTGAGGTGAAAACA
Source organism: Lachnospiraceae bacterium (assembly GCA_963632255.1). Lineage (GTDB taxonomy): Bacteria > Bacteroidota > Bacteroidia > Bacteroidales > Bacteroidaceae > Alloprevotella. The sequence goes on from CAVGTC010000033.1 coordinate 9,106, forward strand.
CAAAGCGGGGAACAGCCATTCTTTATTAATGCCTGTTCCAGCCCGAGCCTGATGCCGCCTATTCCGGCGAAAAGGTCAATGAAGCGAACTGTGGGTTGGGTCATTCTTCTTTTGGGCTTTAATCGTTGTGTTGCCGTGTTCCCTTTCAAAGTATACGCGGCGGGAAGCCTAAGGCAAAGTTAGGCAAAAAGCGGGAAAGGGCTTGCGCACACTTGTTTTTTGTTAACTTTGCGGACAGTAAGAGCCGGCTGGACAGGCCGCCGCGTGCGTCCGTTTGTGGCGCAGGAGGAAAGTCCGGGCAGCGCAGGGCGCCCCGCTTCTTAACGGGAAGTTGTCCGTGAGGGCAAATCAGCGCAGAAGAAAACAACCGCCTCCGCGCGTCCCCTTTGCGGGGCGCGGGGGCAAGGGTGAGAAGGTGGGGTAAGAGCCCACCGGCCGCGCGGTGACGCGCGGGCCGTGCGCATCGGGGGCTGAAAGTTCATGTATACCGGCGTCGGAGGGCTGCCCGTCCGAGTCTTTCGGGGCACGCCGGAGGGTAGAACGATGGAGCGCGGCGGTGACGCCGCGTGTGGATAAATGGCGGCCGCCCCGTCTTTTCGGGGAGACAGAACCCGGCTTACCGTCCTGCCGGCTCTTTTTCTTACTGATAACTCGAAATCCCCCGCGCGGCGCGTGCCGTGCGGGGGATTTCGAGTTCTTTCGTGATGTGCAGTCCTATTGCGAGTGCGTGGAGTCGTGCGCGTGGTGTGCCTTTGTCGGGCGTGACTGTGTGCGCCGCTCTTTCCCGGTGGGGAGCTTCACTTGTTGTCCTTGCGCCCCGTGAGACTTTTCATCAGGCTTTTCAGCGCGTACTGCACCGTGAGTGACAGCACCGCGAAGTAGCGTGCCCACACGCTTCCCTTTCGCAGCGCCTTGCACAGCTTGCGCTCGTACCTTGTCGCGCGGTCGCCCGTTATCTCGCTCCACAGCCGTCCGTGTCCGAGTTGTGCGAGCACTGCCCCGCGCTCTTTCCAGAGTGCCTCCGTGCCGCAGGTTGCGCTTACCCCCGTCATGTCAAAGTCGGCGATGGTGATGTCAAGCCTTTCGTAGGTGGCGTTGCCGATGGCCAGCTCGTGCCACATCTGCTCCCAGTCCGACACGATGCGCAAGTCCTCGCGGTAGGGGCGGTCTTTCAGAAGCTGCGTGCGTATGAAAGTGGCGGGGTGCATCAGAGTGTCGGTGGAAAGGTGCGCGGCGGTGACCATGTGCGGCGCGCGGCAGATGCGCGGCTTTCCCTCCAGTAGCAGGAGGTCGCCCGTGTAGAAATCTTTCCCCGCGAGACGCGGCAGCACCAGCGCCAGTGTGTCGGCGGCGTGGTAGGTGTCTCCCGAGTTGAGAAACTGGATGTACCGCCCGCGAGCCTTGGCTATGCCCTTGTTCATGGCGTGGTAAATGCCCCTGTCGCGCTCGCTCACCCAGTAGGCCAACCTGTCCGCGTGCCCTGCGATGTACTCCGCGCTGCCGTCCGCCGAGCCGCCGTCGATGACGATGTACTCCGCCTCCTCGGGCAGTTGTGCGAGAACCGACTGCATTGTGCGGCGCAGTCCCGCGAGGTTGTTGTAGTTGATGGTTACTATGGTGAGTATCATCGCGCGGCGTGTTTCAGAATTCGCTGGTGAAATGGAAGCGTATGCCCTTGAAGTCCTGCTGCGCCATCTGCAGCACGTAGCCCGAGTCGGCGAGGAATACGTCGCGCCCCTCGCGGTCCTTTGCCATGTACTGGTACTTGCGCTTCTTGAAGTTCTCAAGTTCCGCCTCGTCGTCGCTCTCTATCCAGCACGCCTTGTAGAGGTGTACAGGCTCCCAGCGGCACTTGGCGTTGTACTCGTGCTCGAGGCGGTACTGTATCACCTCAAACTGCAGTTGCCCCACGGTGCCGATGATTTTGCGCCCGTTGAACTGGTTGACGAAGAGCTGCGCCACGCCCTCGTCCATCAGCTGCTCCACGCCCTTGTTGAGCTGTTTTGTCTTCATGGGGTCGGCGTTCTCTATGTACTTGAACATTTCCGGGGAGAACGACGGCAGTCCGCGGAAGTGCAGCTGCTCGCCCTCGGTGAGCGTGTCGCCAATCTTGAAACCCCCGTTGTCCGGCAGACCCACGATGTCCCCCGCCCATGCCTCGTCTATTGTGCTTTTGCGTTGCGCCATGAACTGCGTGGGCGAGGAGAAGCGCAGCGTCTTTCCCTGCCGCACGTGCAGGTAGGGCGTGTTGCGTCTGAACCTTCCCGAACATACCTTGCAGAAAGCGATGCAGGAGCGGTGGTTGGGGTCAATGTTTGCCGTTATCTTGAAGACGAAGCCGGAGAACTTCTCTTCGTCGGGCTGTACGTCGCGCTCCTCCGCCTGTGTGGGGCGGGGCGACGGGGCGATGCAAACGAAGCAGTCGAGCAGCTCCTTCACGCCGAAGTTGTTGAGCGCCGAGCCGAAGAAGACGGGAGCCACCTCCGCGCCGAGGTAGCTTTCCTGGCTGAAGGCCGGGTATACGCCGTCCACCAGCTCAAGGTCGTCGCGCAGCTTCTGCGCGTCAGCCTCGCCCACGTTCGCCACCAGCTCCGGTCCTGCGATGTCTACGGACACCTTTTCCGTCACTTTCTGCTTGTCGGGCGCGAAGAGGTTGAGCTGCCCCTCGTATATGTTGTACACACCCTTGAAGCGCGCGCCCTGGTTGATTGGCCAGGAGAGGGGGCGCACCTTTATTTGCAGTTCCTGCTCCAGCTCGTCAAGCAGGTCGAACGGGTCTTTGCCCTCGCGGTCCATCTTGTTGACGAAGATGATGACGGGCGTTTTGCGCATGCGGCACACCGTCATCAGCTTGCGCGTCTGCGCCTCCACGCCTTTCGCGCCGTCCACCACGATGATGGCGGAGTCAACTGCCGTGAGCGTGCGGAAAGTATCTTCGGCGAAGTCCTGGTGTCCTGGCGTGTCAAGGATGTTGATTTTGTAGTCCTCGTAGTCAAACTCCATGACGGACGTGGTGACGGAGATGCCGCGCTGCTTCTCTATCTCCATCCAGTCGGAGGTGGCGGTCTTCTTTATTTTGTTGCTTTTCACAGCGCCGGCCACCTGTATCTGCCCGCCGAAAAGCAGGAGCTTCTCGGTGAGCGTGGTCTTTCCCGCGTCGGGGTGTGAGATGATGGCGAACGTGCGCCGCCGTGATATTTCAGCGTTCATTGTGTTGCTTGTGTCGGGGGGGTGGGGACGGTTGCCCGGGAATGGTCAGTGTGCGGGCAACGGTGCTTTCTCACATCGCCTTGACGCACTCGCGCAGCGAGTCCTCCCACCAGGGGATATCAATGCCGTACGTGTCCTTAATCTTGCTCTTGTCAAGCACGGAGTAGTGCGGGCGCGGCGCGGGGACGGGGTAGTCCTCGGTGTGTATGGGGTGCACGCGGCAACTGTCAATGCCGGCGGCACGGTGTATGGCGCGTGTGAAGTCATACCACGAGCACACGCCCTCGTCCGTGTAGTGGTACACCCCGGGCACCACGCCTTTCTCCACCGCCGCCATCACTATGCGTGCGAGGTCGCGTGCGTAGGTTGGCGACCCCACCTGGTCGGCCACCACGCCAAGCTCGTCGCGCTCGCGTCCCAGACGCAGCATGGTCTTCACGAAATTGTTGCCGAAAGTGGAGTACAGCCACGCCGTGCGTATCACCATCGAGCCGGCGCAGGTGCGTATCACGCTCTCCTCGCCCGCCAGCTTGGTGCGGCCGTACACGGTGCGCGGGCTGGTGGCGTCCTCCTCGCGGTAGGGGCGGCAGCCCGCGCCGTCGAAGACGTAGTCGGTGGATATCTGTATCATGCTGCCCCCCACGGCGTCGGCCGCCTCGGCGAGGTAGCCCGGGGCTGTGTGGTTGAGCAGGTCGCACAGTTCGGGCTGGCTCTCCGCCTTGTCCACGGCCGTGAATGCGGCGCAGTTAACTATGATGGACACGGCGTTGGCCTCGACGAAATGGCACACGGCCTTGCGGTCGGTGATGTCGAGGTCGTCCTTGTCGGTGAAGAAAAAGTGGCAGGTGTCCTTGTGCTGCGGCGCGAGCTGGCGCAGCTCGCTGCCCAGCTGCCCAAGGCAGCCTGTGACGAGTATCTGTTTCATTGTCTGTGTATGTGTGCGAGCTTGTGTGGGTCAGAAGTCTATTGGCTCTGCCTTGTCCTTGAAGTAGTAGTCGGACAGCTGTCCCAGCAGCGCCGACACGTCCTTCACCGCTTTTTCCGTCCCGGGCGACACCGGCTTCTTCTGCAGCCGCAGCATCATCACGCCGTACAGCAGGTCGAGGCAGGTCTCCAGCTCGGGCTTGTCCGCGGTGTCGGCCGCAGTGTCGGCCGCCGCGCCCCGCTTGGCGCGCAGCTCCACGATGTAGGGCAGCACCTTGTAGTACATCTCTCGGTAGTACGGGAACTTCGCTGAGCCCAGCAGCGCGTTATGCAGCTCCGTCAGCTCCTGCAGCGCGTTGCGGCATATCTGCATGTGCCCTTTCTCCATCACGCCCTCCGAGCGCATCATTCCGCAGAGGTCTGCGTACCATTGCACGGTGCGGCGGCGCGTCTCCGTGTCAAGCGTGAAGCGCGAGACGTACTCGGCGGCTATGCGGTCGGGGTCGCCGCCGTAGGCGCGTATCACGTCCTCCACCTGCCACATGTACAGCAGGTACTCGGCACGGTTGGTTGTCCTCAGTTTGTCGGCTATTACCATAATGTGCGGGTGGCGCGTGTCAGAAGAGTGAGAGGTTGAACAGCGTGGTGCAGGCGTACACCAGCGAGGCGGCCAGCACCACGGAGCCTATCGTGCGGTTGAGCCGCTGTATGCCGCGCGGCCCGAAGTTGCGCCGCATGCGGTTTATCACGTAGGTAAGCCCGAGCCACCACAGCATCGCCCCCGCCACGATTGAGAGGTATCCCACGCACTGCCCGAAGATGTTGCCCGGTATGACGAAGGTCAGCATATTGAAGAGCGCGAGGAAGAGCAGGATGATGAGCGGGTTGGAAAGCGTGACGAGGAAAGCCGTGGTGAAGTTGTGCGCCAGCGAGCCTTTGCTTTTCGTCGCGTCGCCGGGGCGCAGGCATTTGCGGGGGTCGGAGCGGAACATGTAGAGGCCGAAGAAAAGCAGCATCACGCTGCCGAGGAGTTTCAGCCAGAAGAGGTTTTCTTTGTTGTCTATGAAATCCATGACAAACGACATGCCGAAGCCCGTCACGATGGCGTAGAGTATGTCGCTCAACGCCGCCCCAGCCCCTGTGGCAATGCCGTAGGCCCGCCCCTTGCGTATCGTGCGCTGTATGCACAGCACGCCGACGGGACCCATCGGGGCTGAGGCTATTATGCCCACGAGCAGTCCCTTGGCCACAAGCAGCATGGGGCTCGCAAAGTCTATGAAAGCGTTGTTCATTATAAGGTGTGCGTCGCTCCTCCTTGCGGGGGAGGGCTAATTTCGTGCAAAAGTACGCCTTTTTTGCTTTACCCCAAAAAGCGCGGCGGGCGATGGCGGGACGCGCGGACGGCGGCCGGGCGCGGCGTAAGTGCGGGAGACTGACGTTTTTGCGGTGAAACCACGGTTTTTTGCGCCCCAGGGGAGGTGAAACGCGCGGAAAGTGCGTCCTTGATGGGGATTTTCCCGAAAAAATGCCGAATATTGTAGGCTATTTCGTGCGGCGGGTATTGCTGCCCGCGCGGACGCGCCCCATTTCACGGGGATTATTTGCGTGGAGAACTTGAAGAGACACAACTTGTTGGCGGCACACAATATGACATCACAGCCGTCCCGCCGCGGCGGGGCGCGGGCGGACTACCGTCTTCCTTTCCTGCGACCCTTCCATTGCCGCGCGTGGCAGCGCGTGGCGCTCGCTTTGCTTTTTGCGCTGGCGGCTTTTGTCGCGCCGCCTGCCGCCCGGGCGCAGGATGTCGTTGTCGCAGTACACCCTTCCGCTGCGGGACTTTCCCCTGCCGACTCTTCCGCCGCCGCGCCCGCACGGACTGAAAGCGTGTCCTCCGCGGCGCAAGACGCATCGGCAGTGGGGAAAGGCGGGAAGCGCAAACGTAGGATGAACATTTTCAAGCGTTTCATCCGTAATTTTGACTCCTACGACACCACCTACATCGCGCCCAACTACTACGACTACACGGCGATGCTGCAAAGCACCAACTTCTTCCAGATGTACACACTCACGGGCGAGTCCGGCGGAAACGAGCAGAGCGTCTCCACAAAGCCCGCAGCCACAGTCAAGGTTGGTCCCTATTTCGGCTGGCGCTGGATATTCCTTGGCTACACTTTCGACGTGGCGCACCCGCGCTCGCTCGGACGCTCGTCCGAGCTCAGCCTCAGTCTGTACAGCTCCATGCTTGGCGTTGACGCGCTTTATGTGCGCAATGACGGCAACTATAGCCTCGGCTCCACGAAAGGCTTTGAGGGTGTGGGGAAAAAGCAGTTTAAGGGCACGCTGTTTAACGGCATAAAGTCGAGTCTGCTTTCCGTAAGCGCGTACTATGTGGCAAACCACCGCCATTTCTCCTACCCGGCGGCCTACAACCAGAGCACCATGCAGCGCAAAAGCTGCGGCTCGGCGCTCTTTGGCGCGGGGTACAGCCGGCAGAACGTGTCTTTCGACTACACGAAATTGCCCGAGGCTCTGCTCATGGACGAAAACGGCAAGGAGCGGATAGTGGATGGCTTGAAGTTTCCGGGTGTGAGCTATGACTACTACTACCTCAGTGCGGGCTATGGCTTCAACTGGGTGCCGGCCCGCAACTTCCTCGTCGGCATTTCCGTCATGCCGAGCCTGGGGCTGCGCAAGATGAGCGGGGCGAAGCTCACGGGCAAGGAGCTGTGGGACGACTTGACCAACTTCAGCTTCGACTGCACCTCGCGCCTTGGCGTGGTGTGGAACAACTCGCGGCTTTTCGCCGGCGCGTCGGTGGTGGACCACGTGTATATGTACAGCCGCGACGGGGTTTCGCTTGCCAACAGGGTGTTTTATGTCAACGTATACGCCGGCATCTATTTCCACCGCCGCAAGCAGTACCGCTGACGACGGGGCGGGCGTGCGTGGCGCTTGCGGGCGCAAAAACGAAAAGCCTGCAAAAAGGAAGCCGGGCTGGAAAGTGACACCTTTCAGCCCGGCTTCTTGCAATGTCTTTGCGCAGTGCTTTTGCGCAATGTCTTTTTGAGCCTCTTGTCGGATTCGAACCAACGACCCCGAGATTACAAATCACGTGCTCTGGCCAACTGAGCTAAAGAGGCGGGTGGGTAAGCTAACTGTATCGCGCCGCTACAACCAACTACCTTTGCTGCGGTCAAGCCCTGGAGGATTTGAAGGGAGCTGGCCGTACAGCACTTACCCGTGTGAGCCGCCGGGATTTCTCCCGATTGCGGGTGCAAAGATACGCGTTGGCTCGCTAACTGCCAAACGCCGCGCCCTTGTTTTTCTCTCTTGCGGCGCATTTTCCCGCGAAAAACGCATGGCATGCGCCGCCGCAGTGCAAGCAAGTCCCGCGCGGGGCGTCTGGCGGCGGGGGAAAACGTAACTTTGCAGCCGCCCAAGGTATACACACACGCATTATATATATAGACACAGGCATATGAGAGAATGGAAAACAATCAGTGAATACAAGGAAATACTCTTCGACCAGTACGGCGGCATCGCCCGCATCACCATCAACCGCCCGCGCTACCGCAACGCCTTCACGCCACTCACGGTGGCCGAGATGGGCGACGCGCTGCGCCACTGCCGCGAGGCGCAGGACGTGTCGGTGGTGGTGCTGACCGGCGCGGGCGACAAGGCATTCTGCTCGGGTGGCGACATGCACGTCAAAGGGCGCGGCGGCTATGTGGGCGGCGACGGCGTGCCGAGGCTCAACGTGCTTGACGTGCAGCGGCAGATACGCTCGCTGCCCAAGCCGGTCATCGCCATGGTAAACGGCTACGCCATCGGCGGCGGACACGTGCTGCACCTTGTGTGCGACCTCACCATCGCCTCCGACAATGCCATCTTCGGCCAGACGGGGCCCAAGGTGGGCTCGTTTGACGCGGGCTTCGGCGCGTCCTACCTCGCCCGCATCGTGGGGCAGAAGAAAGCCCGCGAGATATGGTACATGTGCCGCCAGTACACCGCCGCCGAGGCCGAGCGCATGGGGATGGTCAACAAGGTGGTGCCTTTCTCCCGCCTTGAGGACGAGGTGGTGGAATGGGCGGAAACCATGATGGAGCGCTCGCCGCTCGCCCTGCGCATGATTAAGGCGGGACTCAACGCTGAGCTTGACGGGCAGGCGGGCATACAGGAGCTGGCGGGCGACGCCACGATGCTTTACTACATGCTTGACGAGGCGCAGGAGGGCGGACGAGCCTTCCTTGAAAAGCGCAAGCCCGACTTCTCAAAGTACCCCAAGCTGCCGTAAGGGTTTCCGATCAAAGCCGGTATACAGGACCGGCCTTAAATCTTTTCCGCGGGAAATCGGTACAAACATGTTGAACGCCAAATCATTCCGACTTTGCATTTCCTTCCTTTCCGCCTGCGTGTGACGAAGCGCACACTGCGGTTCCTGCAGCCCGCAGGCACGTCGCGCGGCGTGTACCTCACGCGTGATGTGTGGTATGTGGTGGTCAGCTCCGCCGACCCCAAGGTGCGCTTCACCGGTTTGGGAGAGTGCGCGCCCCTTCACGACCTCAGTTGCGACTACGACGCCCGCTACGGCGAGCGTCTCCGCGCGGTGTGCGCCGCCGTCGAGCGCGGCCAGAACCTTGACGGGGAGCTCTTGCGCGACCGCCCCTCCATGCTCTTCGGTCTGGAGACGGCGTTCCGCTCGGCGGCGGGGTCGCTGCAGCACGGCGACTACCGCCTGCTCTACCCCTCCGACTTCACCGCCGGGCGGCGCGGCATCCCCATCAACGGACTGGTGTGGATGGGGTCGCACGAGGAGATGTGCCGCCGCATGGAGGAGAAGCTGGAGGCGGGCTTCCGCTGCGTGAAGCTGAAGATAGGCGCGATAGACTTTGAGAGCGAGCTCGACCTCGTGCGCCGCCTGCGCGCGCGGTTCTCGCCCGAGACGGTGGAGCTGCGCGTCGACGCCAACGGCGCTTTCTCGCCGCAGGACGCGCCGCGCCGGCTGGAAGAGCTGGCACGCTACGGCATACACAGCATCGAGCAGCCCATACGCCAGGGGCAGTGGGAGGAGATGGCGCGGCTGTGCGCTGCCACGCCGCTTCCCGTCGCGCTTGACGAGGAGCTGATAGGCGTAAACGACCCAGCCCGCAAGGCCGAGCTTCTCGACACCATACGCCCGCAGTACATCGTGCTGAAGCCCACGCTGCACGGCGCGCTGACGGGTGCGGCGGAGTGGATGTCACTTGCCCGCGAGCGCGGCATAGGCCATTGGACCACCTCGGCGCTGGAGAGCAACGTGGGGCTTAACGCCATCGCGCAGTGGTGCGCGGCGGCCGACGCCGACAGTCCGCTGCCGCAGGGACTGGGCACGGGGCGGCTTTTCGAGCGCAACCACGACGGCTACCCGCTGAGTCTTGAGGGCGACACGATGTGGTACGGCGCGGAGCGGCAGCGCGCTTTCCTCGGCGAGGTGGACAACTTCCGCCGCCGCTGGCTGTCGCCCTCGCCCGTGATGGAGGTGCGAACCTCGGGCAGCACGGGCGAGCCGAAGGTGATGGAGGCCGAAAAGGTGAGGATGTGGGACAGCGCGCGGCTCACCCTCGGGGCGCTCGGGCTGCAGCCGGGCAACACGGCGCTGCTTGCCATGCCCCTGCGCCACATTGCGGGGCAGATGGTGGTGGTGCGCTCTTTTGCGGGCGGACTGACGCTTGTGCCCGTCGCACCGTCGTCGCACCCGTACGCGGGGCTGCACGAGGCGCCGGACTTCGCCGCGCTCACGCCGATGCAGGTGTACGAGACTGTGCGCGTACCGCATGAGCGCTCGCTGCTGCGCCGCACGCTGTGCCTCATCATCGGCGGCGGCGCGCTGCCTCCGGGGCTTGAAAAACTGCTGGCGGCTTTCCCCAACCCCGTATGGGCCACCTACGGCATGACGGAGACGCTGTCGCACATCGCCCTGCGGCGCGTCAACGGCGCGGGGGCGTCAGACGCGTACACGCCGCTGCCGGGTGTGGAGGTGTCGCTCTCGCCGCAGGGCACGCTTTGCGTGTACGCCCCGGCGGTAAACGCCGAAAGGCTCGTCACCAACGACCTCGCCGAGCTGTTGCCCGACGGCTCGTTCCGTGTGACGGGGCGGCTTGACAACGTGATTTGCTCGGGCGGCGTGAAGCTGCAGGCGGAGGCGATAGAGCGCAAACTCGCGGGGCGGCTGCCCGTGCCTTTTGTCGTGACACGCACGGCGGACGCGCGGTTGGGGCAGGCCGTCACGCTGCTTTACGAGGGTGTGGACGTGCCGGCGGCCGCACTTGAGGCTGTCTGCCGCGAGTGCCTTTCGCGCTATGAGGTGCCGCGCCGCTATGTCGCCGTGCCGTCCCTGCCGCTAACCCCGACGGGAAAGCCCGCGCGTGCGGAGGCTGAAGCCGTGGCGCGGAAAGCGGCTGAAAGTATGGACTGAGCCCGCGCGTGCCGCGCCGGACTGGCGGATACAAAACAAACAACTGAACAAGGCGGCGCCGCGTCATGACGCGCTGCCCGCACAATGCTTATCATATGAAAAAGACATTGCTTGAGATATGCGCCGGCGACATCGCCAGCGTGATGGCAGCCGCCGCCGGCGGGGCCGACCGCGTGGAGCTGTGCTCCGCGCTTTCCGAGGGCGGGGTCACGCCTTCCGCCGGGTTCATAACGGCGGCGTGCGCCGTGGAGGGGGTGCGCAAGCACGTGCTTGTGCGTCCGCGTGGCGGCGACTTTCTTTACACTGAGGCCGAAAAGGCCGTGATGCTTGCCGACGTGGCGCGGTGCCGCGACGCGGGCGCGGACGGCGTGGTGGTGGGCGCGCTGCAGCCCGACGGCACGGTGGACCTGCCTTTCCTGTGCCGCCTCGTGGAGGCTGCGGGCGGTATGTCCGTCACGTTTCACCGCGCTTTCGACCTTTGTTCCGACCCGATGTTTGCCCTCCTCGTGGTGGCGGGGGCGGGCTGCAAGCGGGTGCTGACCTCGGGACAGGCCGCCACTGCGGAGGAGGGGCTGCCGCTGCTGCGCAGCCTTGTGGAGGCGGGACGCAAAATGGGGGTGTCGGTGATGCCCGGTTGTGGCGTGACGCCCGAAAACGCGCGGCGCATCGTCGACGCCACGGGTGCGGAGGAGATACACGCCTCGGCGCGTGCGGCGGTGGCGAGCGGCATGACTTTCAGGCGCGGCGGGGTGGGGATGGGGCTGCCCGGCACCGACGAGTACAGCCGAAAGGAGACTTCGCCCGCCGTGGTGCGTGCCATTGTGGACGCGCTGCGGGGGTGAGACTGGGGCAAGGGGAATTTCGCAAAAATCAAAGTGTAAGCAAAAGCCGCATTTTTCTGACATTTTGAAAAATCGGGCGCATTTTCGCCCATTTGCATTCCGCCCGAAAATGTATTATCTTTGTACTACAAGATAGGGACATCCCGAGTGGGATGCCCCTATATTTTTGCCTGTGTTGATTTTCAGCCACTTTCGAGTCAAAACGCCTGCACTTGG
>CAVGTC010000034.1:0-20674 GCA_963632255.1 Lachnospiraceae bacterium
CCAAAACGCCTGCACTTGGCCCACAAAGTACCGTGGTATCCCGTCACTGAAGTGCGGCTTGGCCTTCAAGGTGCCACGGCATCGGCGCTACAGGTCGGCGGCGTGCAAAAATTTGCCCGCCGACAGGCTTCGGACGGGTGCGGAAGTGTTAAATCCGCCCCAAGGCGCATTTTGTCATTTTGCTCAAAAAAGCGGCGGAAAAGTGACAATGTGCTTTTTCGACTAGAAATACGAAATCCGCTTCCGTCACACACTCAGCCATTCGCTAAGGACACGCACCGCTTCTGCCAAGACAAGGGGATGCGTCTCGGCGGAAAAACGCACGGGAAACGGGAACCACCTGAAAGACGACTCATTCCGGTTGCACAGCATGACCGCCCCACCCACAACTTGCGACTCTGCTGAAAAAACACTTCTCCGGGCAATAACGCAAAAAGACCGCACACTTTTAGGTGTACGGTCTTTTGCTTACAGGATTGCACAACGGGACTTGCCGTCGTCATTATCCGTTTGTCAATACTCAGGGTTGCGCAGGTACCAGTTGTCCTGCGTGAGCAGGAGGTTGTACAGGCGGCTGTTGCCCTTGTCAAGCGGATTGGCGTAGGGTGCGCAGTTGAGCGAACGGCGGGCAATCTTCCACGCCAGCCACTCGGTGCCCGTACCGTCTGCCGTGTTTTTGTGGCGTGCCACACGCACGAGGTCGGCCATACGTGTTCCCTCGAAAGCGGTCTCAAGACCCAGCTCGTCAAGGATGAGGGTCTCGACGGCGTTGATTTCGTCCTCGTCGGCCTGCTTGGGGGCGGTGTCCTCGTCCTCATATCCCACGGGGGCGGACCACTCGGCAATAAGGGCATCGGCCTTGCTCTGCACGGAAGCGGGAACCGAACCGCCGTTAAGGCGCTTAGCCTCGTCAATCATGCGCTGGGCCACGATGTACTGGTAGGAGCAGAGGGAGTCCTTCACCGTCGAAGTACCGCTGCCAAGACCGTGGATGCCACCGTTGGTGGTGTTTTTGTTGACATCAGAGAAGAAGTCAAGGTAGTCGAGGTAGGTGTTGGTGGAGGAGCTGCTGGAAGTGCCGGACTGCACCTGGGCGGCGCGGCGTATCTCGTCAAGTCCTATCCAGTCGGTGGAGTACGCTTCCTCCGTGGAGTTGGCCTCGAGGTAGCAAACGCGCTTTTCCGTACTGTCCGGTTCTATGCGCACGGAGTCGTTTTTCAGCAGCGGCATCTTGTTGTAGTTGAGTCCGTCACGCAGGATGGCGTATGCCATGCGCGGGAAGCCCGCGCGGTTGATGGCCTCGGCATAGCGCAGGTACACCTGGCGGTTGCGGTAGAGCGTCTTGTAGTACTTGAAGGATGCGCCGCTTGCGTAGCCGTTGTTGCCCACACTGGCGGTTGCCTCCTTGATGATGTAACGCTCGGTGCCGTTGGTGGTGGTGAAATAGGGCGCGGTGGCCATCAGACGGGCGTCACCCGGCTTCTCATAGTACTCGGTGTTGGTCACCACACTGTTGGTGATGGTAGACTTGGTGTACAGCTGGGACTTCGCAAGGTTGATGTAAGCCTGCGAGGGACCAATCTGGCGCGACTTGTAGTTGATTTTCAAGGACACGCTGCCCGAAGTGGAGGTCTGGTCGCTGGAAGCCGTCTCATCGGTGGTGGTGGTGGCGCTGGACGTGGGGTCGAAACCGTAAATCTGCACGCTGCGGCTCAGCACCTTACCGAAGTCGCCGTTGGCGGCGGAGGGGGACACCGTGACCACGTCCGACCCGAGGGAGGAGGCGGGGAACACGCTGGATATCCACTTGTCCGTGCTGTAAGTGTAGGACTTGTTGGACGCGCCCATGCGGCTCTCGGACACCGTGGCGGCGTCGGAAGTGGAAACAGCCGCGCTGGTCTGCACAAGGTAGTTGTGGTAGCAGGTTGCGGCGTTCACGTAGTCGCTCTGACCTGCGCTGCGGAGCAGGTAGAGGTCGCCGAGGAGGATGTCGGAGTAGAAGCAGAGGTTGGCGCTGGGCACATTGAAACCGCTGCCCGTCTTGTAAGGCCCGTAGCCGGGGAACTTGTAAGTGGACGTGCTGCTGTTGTCATTGTTGTACTCGTAGCGTTTTGCCTCCACAAGGTCGTCGCGCAGGAGGTCGACGAGGTTGTCGGCCGTGGCCCAGGCCTCGGGGTTGGTCTCCCACCCCGTGTTGGCGTTGTCGACGGGCTTCGTGATGAAAGGCACGCGCCCGTAGGTCTGCACAAGCTGGAGGTAGGTCCACGCGCGGATATTGAGCACCTGCGCGTACTCCTTCGTCATATAACGGATGTTGTTTTTCTGCGCCGTGATGTCCACCTTGGAGAGGTAGAAGTTGCACTGGTTAATCACCTTGTAGTATGCGGCGCGGTTGAGCAACCCGTTGTCGCCGTCAATCTGGCGGTCGTAGGTGGCGATGCTGGCGATGGAGTCACTGGAGTACATCGTGGTGTCGGCCAGGTCGCTGCGGATGTCACCCAAAAGGATGTTCTGCTCCACCATGTCCTGCACATTGGCCAAGATGCCCTGATAGAAATAGACCGTATCCTTACCGCTGAACTCTGTTGCGTAACGATCCATATCCGGGGTCAGCATATCTTCGCAGGACGTGGTGGTGGCACCAAGTCCCAGGAGGAAGATGAAGAGACTTAATATAGAATGATGTTTCATTGTCTTTGCTATTGTTCCGCAGCCAGGAAGCCGGCCGTCGTCCCGTGACGCGCCCACAAGGGGCGCACGGGCGCGGGCTTCCGCCCGACCTCCGGCTGCGAAGGGGTAAAGGTACGTTACAGGTTAATCGTGACACCTAAGTTGAAGCGGCGTCCCTGCGTGAGGTATCCGGTGTCGATGCCCTGGTAGAGCACGCTGTTGCCGCAAGAGAACTCGGGGTCGCTGCCCGTGTACTTCGTGATGGTGAAGAGGTTGTTGGCCTCACCCCACACGGAGAGTCCCTGCAGCCAGCTCAGATGCACGGGGATGTTGTACGTGAGGCGCACGCTCTTGAGCTTGAGGTAGGAGCCGTCCTCTATCCAACGGTCGGAGAAGCGCTCGTTGTTGACCCACTGGTCGGACGTTGTGTCCATCACGCGGGGCACGTCGGTCACCTGTCCCTCGTAACGCCAGCGGTTGACCATTGCGGTGGTCTGGTTCCAGACATTGTTGCCGGACTCAAGCTGCGAACGCTGGTAGTTGTACACATCGTTGCCGAGCGAGTACTTGAAGTTTACGTCAAGCTTCAGATCCTTCCACTGCAGCGAGGTGTAGATGTTGCCGTAGATGTCGGGGTTGGGGTCGCCAATCACAACCATATCGGCCTCACTAATCCAGCCGTCGCCGTTCTGGTCAACGAATTGCACGTCACCCGCCTTGAAGTTGCGGTAAGGAGTCTGCGAAATGCCCGTGGGGTAGCGCAGGTAGCCGTACTTGCCGGCACTTGCGGCCTGGGCGTCGGTGGAGAATACTCCCGACGTCTTGTAGCCGTAGAACACGCCCGCAGCGTGACCCACCGCAGTCAGCACGTTGTCCGTCCCGTAGATGGACGAGGTGTAGCCGTGAATTGTCTGCAGCGAGGACTCAATCTTCTTTCCGTTGGCGTCGAGCGTGTAGGTCTTGATGGTGTTGAGGTCGCTGGTGGGCAACTTGGTGATTTCGTTGCGGTAGTGGCCGATGGAGAAGCCGGCCTGCCAACGCCAGTCCTTGCGCTGCAGGAGCATCGCGTTGAAGGTGAAGTCTACGCCGGAGTTCTTCAGCGCGCCGTCGTTGGACCACATGGAGGCAAGCCCCGTGATGTCGCTCACCGTCTTGCGGGTGAGCAGGTCGGTGGTCTTGCTGTGGAAGTACTCGATGCCGAGGTTCACGCGGTTGTGCAGCAGGCTGGCCTGCAAGCCCACGTTGACGCGGTGGGTGGTTTCCCACTGCAACTTCGGGTTCTGGATGTTTTTCAGCACGAGCGCGGTGGCCACGTCCATGAACTTCGTGTTCTCGAAGTAGGTGCGGGTTGCGTAGTAGTCGATGTTGTCGTTACCGCTCTCCTCGTAGCCGGCAGTCAGCTTCAGGTAGTCGATACCCGGAGCCTTGAACCACTTCTCGGAAGAGATGAGCCACGCTGCCTGCACGGAGGGGAAGAGACCCCACGACACGCCGCAGAGCTTTATGCCCGCGTCAGCCTCCTTGCCGAAGCGGGAGGAAGCATCCATCGTGGCTCCGGCGGAAAGGAAGTACTTGTTGCGAAAATTGTACTCTGCCTGCAGGTAGTAGGAGAGGTTGCGCCAGTTGTCGTTGGAGCCGCCGTACTGGATGTGCTGCAAGCCGTACGACATGTTGGGCTGCTTGTCGTTGGTGTTGTTGTAACCCGTCACATAGCTGTTGCTGTACGAGTAGGACGAGTAGCGGAAGCCGCCGAGCAAGTGTACGGAGTGTGCGCCGTACGCACGCTTCCAGTCAACGAAGAAGTCGTTGAAGAGCGTGGTTTCCTTGGCAAACTGCGAGCCGACAACACTGGTGACATCACCCACGCCTTCAATGGTCTTGGGCGGCGTGCCGTTGTAAGGCAGATAGTAACGCTCGTTGACGCGGTTGAGGATGTAGCTGAAACGGTCGTTGAGGGAGAGGTAACGGTTGATTTGGTACTTCGGCGCCACGTTCAGGTTAAACTGCGTCTGCTCCTGGTAGTTCTTGTTGTCACCCTGTCCGTTCTCCAGTATCCAGTAGGGGTTGACCAGCGCGTCATAGCCGTAGCCCGTGGCAAACGAGAACGGGTTGTTGCTGTCGGAGTATACCTTACCCGAGTAAACCTTGTCGGTGGCCACGAGGTTGAGGCTCCCGTTGGCGTAGTTTACGAAATGCGCGTTCTTGCTGATGAACGGGGTCTGGATAAGCCCGAGCACATTGGGGGAGGAGATGTTACGGCTGTCGTAGCTCTCCGCCCAACCGTTGTCGCGCATATTGTACGCGTTGCGGGCATAGGAGAAGTCGATTGCGGAGGTGAGCTTCGGGAAGAGTACGATGTCGGTGTTGAAGCGGATGTTCAAGCGGTTGAAATCATTGTTCTTCGCCGTAGCGTCTGCCTTTGTGTAACCCAGCGAGAGGTTGTACATGGCTATGTCGTCACCACCCTCAACGGAAACTTTGTAGTTCTGCGTGAAGACATCGTGGTAGAGTCCCTCCTGCCAGTCGGTGTCATTGTGGTAGAGCGGATAGTAGAAATAGCTGGGATCCTCGTTGAGGAAAGGCACGGTGAACGTGCTGGAGGGGGCAGTCTTGTCGGGAAGCGTACCGAGCAGCTCGGTGAAGTAGTTGCGGTACTGGCTCGCGTTCATCACCTTGATGCGGTCGGGCTGCAGCTCGTAACCGCCGTAGGCGCGGAAATTGATGCGCGTAACCATGCTCTTTCCGCGCTTGGTGTTGATGAGCAGCACACCGTTGCCGCCTTTCGCGCCGTAAAGCGCGGTACCGTTCTTTATCACCTCCACGCTCTCAATGTCATCGGGGTCGATGATGCTAAGCACGTTGTTGATAAATCCGGTGTGCAGCGAGGTACGGTCGTACTGCATATCTATCATCACGCCGTCCACAATGACAAGGGGCTGCGCGTTTGAGTTGAGCGAGTTGAGGCCGTTGACGAACATCGCCGCACCCTGCCCGGGCATACCGCCACGATTGATTGTGCGGACAGCACCGCCAAGCCCTTTCTCTATCTCCTCCTCCACTGTTTCGGCGTTGGGGGCGTTTACAATGAGCTTCTGGTTGTTGTTCATCGCTGTGCCGTCGGTGAAGAACTCGGCGTTCATCCCGGAGTTGAGCTTCACGTTCTGGTTCTCACTGCCCTTGATGGCAAGCTGCGCGGCATTGTAGCTTCCGTCGTCAATGCTGACATACAAGGCGTCCACGAAGACGGGCACTTTGACGCTGTACTTACCGGCCTCGTCGGTGAGGGCGGAATAGTAGCGGTTGTTGAGAGCCTGCACCTTCACGCCAGCGACCGGCTTGCCGGTAGCCCCGTCAAACACATATCCGGAAACCTCCTTCATCTTGTACTTGGGGGCGGCGGCACGCTTCTTGGGGGCGGGCTTGGCCGGAGCCTCCTGCGCGGCGGGCACGCCCTCGTCCGGCGTCTGGGCCGAAAGGACGCATGCACCCGACACCATGAACAGACATACGCCTGCCCGGAGCGCTCCTTGCATCAAGTGTATTTTCTTATTGTTGTTCATTTCCTGAGATTTTTAGTTAACAAGAGGCTACTCGTGTATCGGTTCAAGCACTATCTTGGCGATGCTCAGTCCGTAGCGGCTGTGGTCGCCGGGGCGGTACTTGTTGCCGCGCGGCAAGGTGATACGCATTACGGGGAAAGAGTTGGTAATGCTGGAGGGAAGCCCGTCGTAGCACTTCGTGAACTCAACCTCGCTAATCAGCACCTTGGTCTCCACTGCCACGTCGCTCACCTCGATGTCCTTCTCCTGCGCGAGACGCGTGCCGGAGTCATCGTAGATTTCGCAAGTGAACTTCGTCTCCTGCATATCCTCAGTCTCGGTGGTCTCGCCGCTTTCCTCGTCCTTCTCCTCGGTCACCCACATATTATCGGTGCAGATACGGTTGGGAAGGAGGATTGCCTTCACGCGGTACTTGCCGCTGAGAACATTGCGGAGGGGAATCTCCACCGTGGCGTCGCGCTTGTTCTTCTCGGTGTAGACATAGAGGTAGGCGTTGTTCTCCACCTCGCCGGTCACCTCCTTGTTCCAGTTGGTGCCGTCAACGAGGGTGATGACTTCCTTTCCTACCATCTCGGAGTTGGAATAACCAACCTGGCCAAGGTAGTTGAGGCTAATCTCTTTCTTCTTCTGGTATGCGTAGGAGGGGTCGAAGACATAGTCGTCAATGGCAAAGATATAGCCGTTGGAAGCCTTGATGGGGGTTACGTCCTCAGCCCCGAAGAGTGGGTTGCGTCCGGCTTTCGTCCCGTCACCCTTAGCGTTGGAGTTGTAGAAATACGTGCCGCGTGTCGAACGCAAGGAGTCGGCATAAAGCGCGTAATTAATCATCCCGGCCGAATCGGTGCGGGAGAACTCCTGCGAGAAGTAACCCGGGGAGAAATACATGTTGGTGATGAGCGCCTGGTTGGCGTTGTAGGACTTCAGGGAATCGGCGTTGAAGGTTTGGTTCTTCGTGGCGTACTTTCCGTCGTCGGAGCTGTAATTCATATTATAGCTCTTACCGTAACGGTAAAGGCTCTCTATCTTCCCATAAGCCGTGTCCCAAGCCTTGTCGGTGGGGATTACAGCGATATAGATGGAGTCCTCGTTCTTGATGTAGGCGTGCGAGTTGTCAAGAAGGGCGTTGGAGTTGACATAAACGCTGTCAACGTACACCATCTGCCCCTGACTGTTCATCGTGCCCTGGATACTCTGGGACTCGCTGAACTCGTTTTTGTCTATCTCGGGGTCGCTCAGCACTCCGTATACCTTGGAGAAGGTGGAGGTGTGCGACTTCATATAGTCAAAGACGTTGTATGAGAACGGAGAGCGTCCGTCAAGCAGGTGCATCACGCCATTGGAGGCGGGATAGGTTCCCTCCATCTTCACACCGTTGAACGTGCCGTTGCCCGCGTCAAGGTAGCACACCTTGGAGTTGAGCATATACACGGCCTGGTTTGACTTTTCGCTCTCGTGGTTGAAGCGTGCAATGTGGTTTTGTGCAAACTGCACTCCGAGCGTGTACTCGCGGTTGTCTGCCTCGGTGGTCTTGCTGTCTTTCTCGTCGCCGGCGGGCAGCTGCGCAGCCTCCTGGCGAAGCGTGCTGATGGCATCAAGCTCGGCTTTCACCGCGTCATAGTCAAACGTCCCGTTTTTCGGCGCATAGAAAGTGAGCGACTGCGACGCGTCAAGCAGCCCTGCATAGGTCTGGCCGGACTTGTCGCTGGAGTCGTTTTCACGACGGTACACCTTAATCTGCTGCAGGATATCGGCCACCTCCGTCAGTTCGGAGTTCTGCTTGATATTCTGCCAGATGGTGTTACCCGCAGCCGAGCCATCCGTCTTTATGTCGTAATGGTCGTCGGTGCAGGCGGCCGCCCCAAGGAGCATCGCTGCTCCAAGGAGGCTGCCTGTCACTATGTTATATCCTACGAATTTCATAGATTAATTCCTTTTTGAGAAACTGCGTTACCAAACGTCCTCCGTCTCGCTTCCATTCACCACAGAGGTGGGAGTGAGTTCGAAGTAGTCGACATAAAGCTGCGTGGTGGAGCTACTGAGGGCGGACTTGAAGCGGATGTAGTACTTCACGCCGCGCTTCATCTCCTTCGTGGCGAGGATACGGCGCAGACCGCCGGCATCGCCGGAAGTTCCCTCCACGTTACGGATGGAGGTGGAGGGAGTACCCGTCAGGCAGATGTACTTCGGACCCTTCATATAGCTTACGTTACGCAGGTTGCGGTCTACCTCGCGGATAGCCGTCTCGTCGAGGTTGTCGTCGGATTTCCACGGCGTACCCGGAATCATGTCCATCGTCTCACGCAAGTCGATAGGCAGGCCCATAGGCTGTGTGTTGTTGGGGTTACCCTCGGCGAAGTAGAGCTGGGCCATACCGCGCACGGAGTTGTTGGAGATACCCATACGTATCTCATAAGTTCCATCTGCGGGAACGGGCGGAAGCTGATAGGTGAAGTCGTAACGGCCAAGCACATTAATCTCGTCACCCTGGTAGTCTTTCCATCCGCCGCCCGTACCACTGTAACCGTGCTGCGCGTAGAAGAACGTACCTGCCTCGTTGTTGCATATGATGTGCTTGAAATAATTGGTGGGGAAGTAGCCCACGCGCTTGCCGCGCATATCATTGGAAGCAAACTCAGGCAAAGTGGTGGTGATGTCGAAACGGATACGCTCCGAACCGAGCATCGCCTGCGTGCGCTCGTTGTAAATCAGGATGTGGTCAATGGGATAGTAATACCCGTTAACAGCGTTGTTGCTGTAATTGCCGTTGGAATTCTGAATCTTGATGTTCAGACCATTCTGCCCAGGTACGTTCTCAGCGTTGTCCTTGAGCTTGACAAACTTGTAAGTGCCGCTGATTCCGTCATCGTACTTGCAGACACGGTTGAGGTAGATGCCGCCCGGATCTTCGTTGTTGGGGCTGTCCATATTGGCCTGCTGCGTAACCTTGAGGAGGCACGGCACATTTCCCATCGTGGCGTAGTAGTCCCATACATCCACGGGACACGAGCTGGTCTGCGGGTGCTGGTTGTCCGCTCCGTAGTTGTAGCCGTACTCGTTGTAGTGGTGAACAAAAGAGTCAAACGCCACACCGCCCTCAAGCAAATGACTTGCCACGAAGATGTTTACAGCGTTGTCGTAGTTGGTGGGATCGTCAGAAGCCGCAGTAGTGCCAAGCAAAGTCTGGCAACGATCCTTGATAACGGCATAGATTTCATTCCAGCTTGCGTCAGTGATGTTGCCGTTCTCGTCAAGCACGGGGGCGGGGCACTGCCACTCGTTCTGGAACACCTCGTCAGGCTCGCAGAAAGCGGTGAACTTGATGAGGCGCTTGTCCATAAACTCAAACTTTGTGCTCTGGGCGGGCTGCGTCTTGGTCTGGCCGATGTTGTCGGTGTACTCCGTGATATACGCCTCCTCCTCATCAGTGTGCAAACCAAGGGAGTCACTCCAGTGAGTCTCGGCAAGCAGACGCGCCATTATCTTCATATTGCCTGCGTCGGAAACGAGGTCGAACACCGACTTAGTAGACGGGGCAATCACCTTGTCCACGATGTGAAGCACACCGTTTGACACCTCCATATTGGCAGTAACAACCTTTGCGGAGTCGGAAGTGATGAAATAATAGTCGTCCTGGTCACTGGGATTGGACAAGTCGGGACCGTTGACGCAGGAGAGGCGGCGGTCACCCAACGTGGATACGGCGAAGTTGGTGCCGTCCGTGGGGAAGTCTGCCGTCTCGTAAGCCTCGGACGACCCGTTGTCGATAATGCAGTTAAGCGCAATGTGCTTGGCCTGGTCATAGGTCAGCGCATTCACATCCGAGCTGGCACCCGCCGTCACCTTACTGACATAAGCTGCCAGGGCATCATTGGTGGGAGCAAAGACGGTATAGTTGCCACGCGCGGAAAGCACGCTGTACAACGTGGAGGCATTGCTGGTGTTTCCCAGCTTCACACGCTGGAAAACAGCCTTTATAGAGGACAGCTGCGCTTCCGAGGAGATACGGTCGACCATTGTCTGCTCGGTCTTCACGGCATAAGCGTCGTCACTGATGTCCTCCTTGCAACCGCCAAGCACGGCAGGGGCAAGCAGCGTCAGCGCAAACCCCAGCACGGCGGAGCAACGGGATATTTTAAATGAATTGCTTTTCATAATCTTGCCTTATTTCTTGGTGTAACGCAGCCAAACGGGATTCTGGGTCAGATTCTTGTTCACTTTCAATTCCTCCGAGTAGATGGGGTTGTAGAAAGAATACAGGTTGGTCATACGCGTGCGGACATTGGTCTTCACACTGACATAAGAGGAGATGGAAGTCATGGCAGCCGTGCCAGACTGGTAAACGTATTCCATCTGACGCACGAGGTCGAACCAACGCTTGCCCTCACCTACGAACTCGCGCTGACGCTCGTGGTAAACAAGGGGAAGGAGGTCGGATGCCGTCTTGCTGAACGTGCCGCCGGACATACCATAGTCGTAGCCGCAACGGTCAACCTTGAGTTCGTTGTCCGTCACAGTGGCGGCGTTGAGGTCGTTAGGTCCGACAAGGGCGGGATTGTTGCGCTTGAAAATCTGATTCACGCAACGGAAACCCTCCCGCAGCGTCTCCGCATCTGTTGTCTTGCTACGAGCGATTGCCTCGGCCTTCATAAGAAGCACGTCCGAAAGGCGGTAGACAGGCCAGTGAGCGTCATTGTTGCTGTTACTGCGGATATCCGTGTAGATATCCGTCATACTGCGGTTGTTGGTGTTCTTGGAAAGATCCTTGAGGTTGTCGAAGCTGATGCTGCGTGCGAGGAACTTGATGATGGGCTTCGTAGACTCAACGGAGTTGTAATGTATGGTCTCGTACAGACGCATATCCGTCTTGCCGTAACCCATATCGGGGTTAACGCTCGTAGCACTGCTATACATTGACGAGTTAAGCGTGAAATACTTAGCCGTCAAGGAAGAGCTTGAGTAGGAAGACAGGTAGGAGTTGATGATAGAGTTGGTAGTGTTGGTACCATTATACTGCAACTCAAGCACACTCTCGTCCGAGTTCTGCGTTCCGAAGTTTTTAGCATAGGGCACATCGGAAGCGGAAATCGACGGCGCAGACGGGTCAATCACATCAACAAGGTAAAGGGGATAAGGCTGCGTCTTCGCGCTGTCGGTGTAGGACAACGGATTCTTGTCAATCTTCTCCTTATACTCCTTTTTCATGCGGTCAATCACCGCCTGGCAGTGCTCCTGCGCTTTCTGGAAACACTGGTTTGCCAGAGTGGTGCAGTAGCTGCTGTTGATGGCAGCGCCCGAAGCGTCAGTCAGCGAGCCATCCTCCTGCGTGATATCGGTAAGGTTTACATTGCCGTGGTCGGGCTTCTGCAGGAAATTCTGCAAGAGACAACCGCGCCAAATGTACATGTCCGCCAGAAGCGCGTGCGTGCTCCACTTCGTGAAGCGTCCCTTGTTGTCGGAGGACGAGCCGTAGTTCTCAGCCCCGACACTCACCGTCGACTCCAGCTCGGAGATAAGCTCGCCAAGAATAGCCGTACCCGAAGTGGCGGACGGCTTTGCTGCGGTCGCCTCCTTGTCTGTGCGGATGGCGGTGGTTACGAACGGAACGTTGCGGTACGCCCGCACAAGCTCAAAGTAGTAGAGCGCGCGGAGCGAAAGCACCTCGGACTGTATGATGTTCCAGTCGGAACGCGTGAAGCTGGGGTCGACCTCTTTGCCCGGCTCAGTCATCTCCTCGCCCTTTTCAAGGATGAGGTTGCAATAGTTGATGCCCTTGTAGAAGTCCGACCAGTCAAACATTGAGAGGTTGGGCTGCAACACTGCGTTCTGCAAGTACTCGAGGTTGGACTGGCTCATGTCGTTGAGCTGGAGGTTGTCCGAGCGGACCTCACCCCAAAGCAGCATTTTCTCGGTCAGGGAGCTTGAAGCAAGCAGCTGGTACGCACCGGCACGCACTGCCTCCAAGTCGCTCTTCTCCTGCCAAAAATACTCCTCAGGCGTCTGGTCGGTAGGCAGGATGGTGAGGAAGTCCTCGCAGGAGGACAGCCCCCCGCCCACTGCCAGCATAGCCGACGCGAAGAGATATTTAGTATATCCTTTTCTGATTTTCATAATGATGCCTTTGTGTAATGATGCCTTAGAAACCTACCGCCAAGCTGAACGTGAACGAACGCGAGCGCGGCGTCTGCGAATCATCAATGCAGGGGTTCATACCGCTGGCAGAGTGCTCGGGGTCAACACCGGAGTATTTGCTCCAGCAGAAGAGGTTGTTACCCGAAGCGGAAAGACGCAGCGAACTAAGACCGATGCGCTTCAGCACGGACTGCTTGAAGTTGTAAGACAGCTGGAAGTACTGGAAACGGAGGAAGTCACCCGGCTCCACATAACGGTCACTGATGAGCGAGTTGTAAGTACTGCTCTGAGCCTGGGAGCTGACGGCACGCGGAATTTCGGTTTCCTGACCGTTCTTGCGCCAGCGGTGGCGCACTGCGGCACTCTGGTTCTTGTTGCTCGTCATACTCTCCGCGTAAAGGCGGGCGCGGTTGATAATCTTGTTACCAATACGGAAGTTGAATGAGGTCTTCAACTGCCACTGGCCGTAGGTGAAGTCAACGCCGAAGCCGCCATTAACCTTCGGGTTGGAGCTGCCGAGGTAGACGATATCAAGCTCGTCGATGTTACCATCGTGGTTGATATCCTCATAGATGGCGTCACCGCCCTGGAACTGGTAGTTGCGGTTACCGTAGTTGAAGTACATCGGCAGCGGGTTGCCGTTCTTGTCATACACCACGTTTCCGTCAGCGTCAAAGACGATAGGCGTGGAGGTGCGCAGGTCGGGGTTGCTGCTACCAGCGGCCGTGTTGAGCGAACCGTCCGCATTATAATAGCGGTTCTTCTCCGGATTTGCGAAATAACCGTTGTGGTCGTAGTCGTAAGCGTAAACGCCCTTGTACTTGAAACCGTAGATACCGCCGAGGGCGTTACCCACCTGGGCGCGAATCATCACCTCCTCATTGGAGTAGCCGTAGTCCTTGTTGGCGGCAGCCAGCACGGAGGCATCCATTGCGGTGATGGTGTTGATGTTCTGCGCGATGTTACCGCGAAGAACTACACTGAACTTACCGAACTTGAGGATAGGCTTCGTGCGTACATAAAGCTCCCATCCCTTGTTCTCCATATCGCCCACGTTAGCCCACTCAAGGGAAGAGTAACCCGTCGTGGAGGAAACGCGCACGGTGGAGTTGAGAAGATCCTTCGTCTTGTTGTTGTACACGTTCAAGTCAAACTGGAGCAAGTCGTCAAGCAAGCTCAGTTTTACGCCCATATTCCAGGCCAACTTCTTCTCCCAACGAATCTCCGTCAGTTTCAAGTTGGAGGGAACCATCACCTGCACACCATTATAAGAGGTACTGTTGGAGGCGTACTTGTTGTACATCAAGCCCTCACTGCCCGGCGGGTTACCTGTCATACCCCAGCCCGGTGCGAACGAAAGCATGTTCACAACCTTCTTCAACGGCTTGAAGAAATTCTCGTCACTGATGTTCCAACGACCGGACACACCGGGGAATACACCCCACTTCTTACCCGAACCAAACTTCGTGCTACCATCCGCGCGGAGCGTCACGTCAAAGACATACTTACTCTTGAAAGCGTAGTGCACGGAAGCCATCGCGGCAGCCGAGTGTCCCTTATACGAGCCGGAACTTGCCGAAGTGAGGTAGCCCTGCACCGTCGGGTCGGTGATGCCGCCCACGATACCGGACGAACCGATGCTCTGGCGCGTGTTGCTGCTGGTTGTCATCTCCCAACGCGCCATCATCTGGAAATCGTGCGCGTCGTTTGCGAAATGGGGATGGAACACCATCGTGTGGCGCGTGGTGAACGTGAGGTTCTTGAACTCGTAGTTGGACGTGTTGTAGATTTTGTCGTTCTGCGTCGACGAAGTCAGCGAGCCGGGCTTGTACGCGCTCTCCGAGTTGGTGTAGGCGTTCATGTAAACCTCGCCCGTGTAGTTGAGCTGCGTGGACTGGTCGTCCTTGCCAAGGAGCTTGTACTCAAGCTGGAACTGCGGCTGGATGGTGTAAGTGGACTGGTTGTTCCACGCGAGGTTTGCGAGAGCCACGGGGTTTCCGTTGCTCACCATGTCGGAGAGGTAGTAGGAGCTCACCCCGTCGTTCATTCCGATGAGACCGGCGGAAGAAGCCGCCTTGGGCATCAGGAAATACTCGCCTGTGTTGTAATAGTCGCCTGCCGTCCCGGGCACATGCTCGTAACGGTACACGGACATATTAGGCATCGCGTTGTATGCGCGGGAAAGAATGTCGTTGCTGTAGTTCTTCTTGTTCTTCGTGTAGGTAAGGGAGAAGTTGGAGGAGAACTTGATGCGGTCCGACACATAGTAATCCAGCGCGAGGCGCGTGGTGAGGCGGTCGAGAGCCTGCTTGATGATGGTACCCGTCTCGTGGTCGTAGGAACCGGACACACGGAACTGCGCCTTCTCACCACCGCCGGACACAGCCAGCGAATAGTTGTGCGTCTGACCGAACTGCGTCACCTCGTCAATCCAGTCAGTGTTCTTATTATAATTGGCGTAATAAGAATAGTAGTTCTGGTTGTAGTCAATCTCCACGATGTCCGCTGCCTCGTCGGTGAGGGTGCGGGGGTTGTGGTAAGCCTCCTTAAGCATCATGGTGTACTCGTCACCGTTGAGCATCTTCATGCCCGAGGGCTGCCAAGCACCCGAGAAACGGTAATTGAAGTTGACACGGGTCTTGCCGCGTGCACCTCGGCGGGTGGTGATTTCAATCACACCGTTTGAACCGCGCGCGCCGTACACAGCCGTTGCGGCGGCGTCCTTAAGCACCTTGATGCTCTGGATATCGTCCGGGGCAACCTGGAGAAGGTTGGCAAACTGCTCCTCGTTCTCCATATTCTCAAGGTCAAGGTCGCTCTCGTTGTAGTCCTCAAGGATGTTGCCGTTCACCACGATAAGGGGTTCCTGGCTACCGTTGATGGAGGAAACACCACGCAGGCGCATACTGGAGCCTGAACCGAGGTTACCAGAGTTTGCGACAATGTCAAGACCCGCAATCTCACCCTGGAGGGCGTCGGCCGCAGTCTCAAAGGAGAGACCCGCCATCTGATCCATATCCAGCGTCTGCTGCGCCGTGGAGATTTCCCTCTCGGGTATCACGAGACCATTGGAGCGCACCTTGCGCGTAGCGGTGACCTCTGCGGTTTTGAACGTATTCTTGTCAATCAGCTCCACATTGAAATGCGTCTGCGAGCCAATCTGAAAAATCTTCGTCTGATAGCCGATGTAGGACACGCGCAGCCGGTTCGCGGTGTTCTTCACCATGATGGAGAAGTTACCGTTGGCGTCCGTCGTGGTGGCGGTCACGTTACGGTTGTTGTTATCCTGTTCGACTACATACGCCATTACTATCGGGCCGTCCGCCTTGCTCCAGACGCGTCCCGTGACACGCTTTTGCGCATACGCGAGGGAGCAGCAAAAGCACAGTACGAGCGTTAGTAGGAATTTGGTGTTATTCATAATATCGCTGGTTAGTTCTTAATTCTGTACCTCTTGGCGAAAGCCTTGGCAGCCGCCACGCTCTCCCAAAGTTTGGTGAAGTCAACTTTCCCGTCACTGCCTTTCACGTCAGAGGTGAAGAGCATATAGTTGTCGCCGATGGAATGGAGCGCCACATACGAGGACGACTTCACCTGCCGCGCGTTGGCAGCCTTTGCGTCAAGCTCGTAGTCGCGTGCGAGAAGGTTGTTGACGGTGGAGGACACGTTGTACGTCTTTCCCGTCACGTCGGTCACCGCCATCTCCTCCGGCTTCTGGTTCACCGTCACGCGGATGAAGCCGCCGGTCGTCTCGTCCGTGCAGGCGGACATGCAGCGCGTGGTGGCCGTGCAGTTGTCCACATACAGCGCGTTGTCGCAGAAGTGGTACTCCACGAAGTTGAGCAAAGCGAGGTACATTGCCTCTGCCTTTGTCAGCACCTCCTCGCTGGCGTTACCCTCCTCGTCGGAGTTAGCCTCGATGTACTGCTCAATCTGCTCGGGCGTGGGAAGACCGGCAGCGTAAGCGTCGGCCATCGCCTTGTCGCTCGGCACAAAGATGGTGTAGCGGTAGTTGTTGAAGAAACGGATAAGGTATTCGTCGTTGGCCGTGTAGCGGCTGTCGAAGAGGTTGTACTTGGTTTTCTGCAAGTTCCACTCCGTCGTAGTGAGGTCGCTGTACTTGGAGAGATTTTTGAACTTCTCGGAGAGTGACGAGCTCAGCGTGCGAATCTCGTCGCAGAGCTGGTAGAAGCTGTTGAAAGCCTGCGTGTTCTTCATCACGTTGTACACCGTCTTGAACGTGGCCTGGATGGGACGGTCGACGAAGTACGTCATACCGTTACCATATTCGCCGTTGGCGGCGGTGCGGCGCTCGTCATATCCGCGCGTCACCTCGCAGTCGAAGTCGTTGTTGGGGTTGTCGTCGTTGTTGAGCATCAGCTGCAAGCCGCCGTCGACAAGCATGCCCTTGCTGTTTTCGCCCGTGCCGCGCTTCTTTATATATATAGGAGCGCCACTGCGGGAGGTGTAATAACGGCGGGAGCCGTTCACGCCCTCAAGGTCGTTGTAGTCATGCACTACAATGTGGTGATCCACCATCTCGCAGAGCATGTCCTTCTTCGTAAGCCCCCAGCCCGAGCTGGTGGACGCGTCGGCGATGGAGATGGCACCCGTCACGGCCGTCTTCGGCTCAAAGTCCTTGTCGGTGTCGTACTGGTAGGCGCGTGCGCGGATGGCAATCTTGTTGGAGTTGTCACCCGAGATAGCCTCAGGCTCGAAAGTCCAGATGCGACGGTTCTTCAAGTTTGCGCTACCCGTGAGCGAGCTGGTCATCACATCCGCGTAACCCTTCTCCAGCAAGCCCTCGTCGGAGGGGATGAAGAGGGAGAAGTCAGACTGCATGGCCAGCAGGTAGGTGCTGTAGAACTTGCGGAGCGGCGCTTTCTGGTTGGCCGTGGCATCGTTCACAAACGACTCGTCGGCGTGCAGAATGGTGTTGAACACCTGGCGGTCGTCGTTGTAAAGAGCCGGAGCCATCACGGAGGAGTAAGCCGCCGGACCAATCACGTTCTTCATCACGTACACCACGCCGTTGTTGGCAAGGTACACCTTCTTGAACGCCTGCTTGTAAGCCTCCACGCTGCCGTAGGTACTGCCGGAGAACATGGGGTCCTGCGCGTCGTTATATATAGTGGTGTACTTGCTCGGCACGGTCTCGTTGAAGCTCTCCTTCATCAGGTTTGCCACAAACGGCTTGATGATGCTGAGCGGAATCTGCTGTATGTTGTAAAGCAGGTCGTGGTTCTGCCAGTCGGTGGAATAGCGCTCAATAAGCGTATGTCCCGCGCCGGAGCTGAAATACGCCTCCATCGCCTCGTCGCACGGCACGAACATGGCAGCCATGTCCTGCTCTTTCGTCGACTGGTTGACGGTGTAGGCGTTCCATCCCGGGTCAAAGTCAAGGTAGGGGAAGTCGCCGAGGCTCTGTTCCCTGTCGTTTGCGTTTACCCATGTGTTGTAGGAAGTTCCGCGCGAGTTGCGCTGCGCGATGTGCGCCATATAATATACCTTGTCAATGGCAAGGTCGCCGTGCGACTCCTTGTAGTTGGTAGTCAGCGTGGCGCTGTAATACGGAGCGGCGAAGCGGTCAAGCAGCGCGCTGAAAATCTTTGTGTCGCCGTTGGTGCGTATTACCTCGGCCATATTCGGCGGGGTGATAATCACGGAGTCCACCACGTTGTAGTATCCGTTGAGGCAGGTCACGTCCTGCTCCACCACGCGCGAGTTGTAGATGTAGCTGCGGTTGGTGTTGTCGCTGTTGCTCCACGTGTCCTGCAGTCCGAGGATAAAGGACACGTCCTCGTGCGTTATCTTCTTCTCGGTGAGCTGCGACTGGAGGAAGTGGGTCATGAGGGGCGCGGTCTGGTCCGTCGCCATGTACATTTTGCCCACGGCTTCGGTGCGGTAGTCGTCCCAGAAGCGGGTGTCGGCGTTGGTCACCTTGCCGTTCTTGTCAATCTGTCCCTCGTTCTGGTTGTTGGGCAGGTCCTGCCAGTTCCAGCAACGGATTGTGTCAATCACGTCCAGCGAGGAGTTCTGGCGGAGGCAGAGGTTTTTCGTGGGGCCCTGGATGGTGGTGAGCATCTCCAGCACGTTGGCGCTGCCTATCATCGAGCCCTTCAGCAGCATTTTCTTCTGCGCCGCCGACAGTTGCTCGTAACTTGTCACGGGGTTGCCGTTGCCGTCCTTGAGGGCGCCGCTTGCAAAGAGCCGCGCGTAGGCGTTGTCATCCGCCACAAACATCGTCACGCTTCCCGTCTTGGACAGAATGTCCTTGTAATCCTCCACCTCGTCAATCATCTTGACCACGGTGGTGAACGTTCCCCGACTCTTCAGCTCGTCATAGATGCTCCCGCCGAGGAAGGACGGCTTGGTGTCAGGCAAGTCGTAGTCGTCCGAACAGGAGTACGTGACACCGCAAGTCGAGAGTAGGCACACTGCGCCAAGCAGCGTATTTCCTAATCTGCAGAAACGGTTCTTCATACGCATTAGTTTATTGATATTTTGTTGTTTGTTTTCCCGGAGGTCGCCGCGATGCTTTCACGGCAGAATGTGCAATGCACATAGCAACTGCAAATGTAATGGTTTTCCGCGTTAGGACTTTGCGGCGGGCGCTATTTTCTTTACACTTTTTCAAAAAAGCCAATGCACGCGGGCGCACTCATGCGGCACACACGTACCGCACCAACCACGATGCACGGGGCGGAGCGATGTCTCCGCCGGATGGTTTCGGGGGCACATAGGATGTCTCAAATCATTGTTTCGCAGTTGTTTGCTGAAGACCGGCTTAACGGGATACGGACCGTTCGGATGGCTGTTCGGGGCTGCGGAATTATCGGCGGGGATTGGGAGACACAAAATGTTAACGCCAGGCTCCGGACCGCGTGCCGGCCACCTTCGCCTCCGCATTTCCGAGCCGGCACGGGGCGGGACAAGGAAACGCCGCCCTTCCATTAGTTAAATTTTTTAACAGCGGCGGCGGGGCGGCAGCGGGGCAGGATTTCCGCCCCTCCGAAGTGCAAATCAGCGAAAAATCAACGTACCCACAATACGGGAAAGAACATGCGCATTTTCACCCGCCCCGGGTGGCGCCAACGCCGTCATGAGCGAAAAATGCTACACAAATAGCGGAAAAATATCGGAATGTGTTTGCTTTTCGTGCGGAATAGCCTACATTTGCCATACAAACGGCGCGGCGCGGAGGTCTGCCCGGAGGATTTCACCGCGTTTCCGACCGCCTTTCGACTTACCAACGTAACACCCTTAAACCAAGCAAAGCCTATCGAGCGACATTACTTCTAACCAACACACGCAGAGTAATGGAAAATTTGGCGCAGCGTACCGATGACGAGTTGGTGGCGCTTTTTGTGTCCGGGCGCGACGAGGCGTTCGACACGTTGCTCTCACGCTATCAGGACAGGCTTTACTCCTACATCTCACGCACCATACGCAACAAGGACTTGGCGGACGACCTCTTTCAGGAGACGTTTGTCAAGGCAATTGTGGTGCTGCGGCAGGGGCGTTACACAAGCAACGGAAAATTTTTCGGCTGGCTGACGCGCATAGCGCACAACCTGCTCATCGACGTATTTCGCGACGAACGCGGCGGACAGCTTGTGTACGAGGAGGAGGCGGAGCTTTCGCTTTTCGACAACCTTACGCTTGTTTCACGCTCGCGCGAAAGCGATATTGTCAACGAACAGGTGCTACATGACGTGCGGCGGCTGATGGACTTCCTGCCGGAGACGCAGCGAGAAGTGGTGTTTATGCGCTTTTACCAGGAACTGAGCTTCAAGGAGATAGCGGACATTACGGGTGTGAGCATCAACACGGCCCTGGGGCGCATGCGCTATGCCGTGCTGAACATGCGGCGTATGGCGCACGAACACGGCATCTCGTTGCAGGTGGAATGATGCAAACCTACGGCGCGTTTTATGTCCCATGCATCGGGAGACCGCAAGGAAATGGAAGCCGTCCGCCCCAGCGTTCACTCGTCCCCCTACCCGATGCTTATGGATAACGCGCCGCGTAATTGCATGCAATTAATGCGGCAGTCAGTGATTGGATACGCGAAGACACGAAAATCAAAATGTAAGAAAAATCAGCATAAAACTGACATTTTGAAAAACTGGCATAGTTTCAAGCCATTTGCAAAACGCCCGAAAATGTATTATCTTTGTACTACAAGATAGGGACATCCCGAGTGGGATGCCCCTACATTTTTGCCTGTATTGATTTTCAGCCACTTACGAGTCAGAATGCCTGCACTTGGCCCACGGAATACCGTGGTATCGGGTCACTGGGGTGCGGCTTGG
>CAVGTC010000035.1:0-20234 GCA_963632255.1 Lachnospiraceae bacterium
CTTGTCACCGAAGTGCAGGCTCGGCTTCAAAAAGGGTGCACCGGGCCGCTACAGGTCGCCGCCACCGTTAAACTTTCCTAAAAATTACCCTCCTTTCGCGGTGGCGTTTTTTGACATTCTGACACTTTTTGCGCCAGAAAAGTGACAAACGGATTTTGGAGGGTACGCCGCAGGGACAGGGAATGCGGTTTCGGGAGGGGGTAAGGTCAGGGCTTTTGGGTCTATGTCCCGGCATGCCGCAGAAAATGCGGAATGTACATGACGACACGGATATTGGAGAAATCAGCTTCCGCGCCGTTGCGAGTCGGGCAGGGTACGGCAAAATGACGCGGGCGCACTTTCACAAGTACGCCCGCGCCTGCTATAAGATGTGTTTCTCAGGTAGTTAGTCTCTCTGTACGGTACAAATGAAAAGTAGGCAAGGGGTCACGGTATGCTGAGATACCATTTGCCGTCCTTTTTCACGAGGTTGAGTTTCGATGTGTCCCGCGTGCCGTCGCCGTAAGTCATCTCCACCTCCACCTTTGCCTTGCCGCCCGCCTCGTCATACTGCGGCGGCGTGGCCTCGTAGGCGGTCAGTCCGCCTCTCCCGCCAAGCACGTTGGCTGTTTCGGCGACGAAATAGTCCATTGCCGCCTTGTCCTCGTCCGTCAGCTCCGTCCCGTGGGGCAGCGAAAGCATCCAAAAGCCCTCAATGTCTTTTTCCACAAGGCATTTCATGGCGTGCAGCGCCAGTGTTTCCGGACTGTCGTGCCGGGACGAACAGCCGGCCGCCAATGCGCCCGCTCCTACAATGAGCGCGAGGCACAGGGCGCGTATGGCAGCGCTTATTCTTTTCATGTAAATGTGTTTTTTAGTGATGTCAGGCAAGGGGTGTTTGGCCCCACGGGGAAATCTGGCAGACACTGGCGGACGGCTGCGCCAAAAACTCAGTGCGTGGCAAGCACTTTCCCCGGCTTTTGGCGGCAAGATAGGTATCTTTTGGCAAAACAGAACACTACTTAGGAAATAATTATCAGTACTTCTATTCTTTTTTAACCCTTTACCATGTGTTCTGCCATACAGCATATGCAAAACAGTGGGGTTCTTGTACGAAATATGACCAACCTGCTTTCTCCGTGTCCGTGCGTATTGGCTTATTTTCATTAAGTTTGTCCGTAAAAACGTAAAACCCGCACGCCCGCACGCCGCGCCGCACGCAAGACACGCCGGCGGAGCGGGGCGGAAACGCATCCCCAAAATGACAGAAATGAAAGAAACATCCTTACGCAACCCGCACAGCCTCCGCAGCTTATGCCGCGCCGCAATACTCCTGCTGTCATTCGCCGCGCTGCTGCCCCTCCCCGCCGCAGCGCAGCTTTACAAGGTCGACGCCATTTTCGACGACTCCGTGCAGGTGTACGCCGCCAAGGAAGACGGCGCAAGTGCCGGGGTGGGCGCGCCGGCTTTCAAGGTGGCCGACGGCGACACACTGCTTGTCGAGGCCAAAATGGACGAAAAAAGCCAGTACGCCCTCTTCACGCGCGACGGCTCGCGTTATGTGGTGCACGCCAAATACCTCGTTTTCTGCTCGAACAATGCCGAGGAGACCACCGACCTCTTCCCGCTTTCCACAGCCAGCCGCCTGCACACCCCCTTGGCGCGCTTCTTCGCCCACCCCGCCCCCGTTGCGGCCGTGGGAGGACTTCTGTTGCTTGCGCTGCTGCTGTGCTTCGCGGGGAAATGCGTGCGTCCCTTGCGCAAGGGCGCGCTGGCCGCCGTTCCGCTGTGTCTGCTTGCCGCCACGGCGCTTGCGCTGCTGGCCTACCATGCGCTCGGCGCGGACGCGTTGTGGTGGTGTGACGCCGCGCGTTGCGGTTTCGCCCCCTCGCTGTTGCGTATGCTGCCTTTCGCCGCAGCGGTGCTTTTCCTTTTCTACAGTTTCCGCGTCTACCGCGCCGCCCTCTTCGCCGGGCGCGCTGAGAAAGCCTCGCTGCGCCCCATGGCACTGAGCATGGGGGCGTGCGTGCCCGTACTGCTTGTCTTTGTGGCGGCGGGGTGGGCAGCTGGTCTGTCCGGCGACACCTTGGAGTACTCTGCCGTGGCAGTCTTCATCCTCACGCTGCTTGCCGGCACGGTATATTCCACACTGCGCAATATGCGGCGTTACGGCGCGGCCACGGGTGTGGCTCTCACCGTCTTTGCCGGAGTGTATGTGGCGGCGTGCGCCACGGCGGTGGGCGCGGCGCTGCTTGCGCTGCTTTCCATGCCTTTGCAGACGCTTGTCTTCGCCCTCGTGATAGCTTTTGTGGTGGTGGCGGTGCGAGCCGTGCGCCATTCCGTACACAAGTCCGCGCAGCCCGCCGCCGTATCCCAGGACGGAGCGGACGAAACGCCGTCCGTAGCCGCCGGCGCAGACCCGGAAAGCGTTTCCGACAGCCTTTCCGCCGCTCCCGCCGACGGGCAGGATAAAACAGCGGACGGGGACGGCGCGGCAAAGGCGGAATAAATCCGCCGCCGGCGTGATAGCGGCACATTTTGGGGCGGATGCCGCATATACCGGTTGCGCCGCGCCAAGCTACGCGAAATGTTGCGCGAAGTCCTGCTCGTACGGATGCAGCCCCGAATAGCCTGCGGAAAGTCGCGGGCGCGTACGGAGATTGCCCCAAAAGTGTTTGCTGCGTAAATAATCTACGGGCAAATGAATTAATGCCCCGGAGGCAGGGGATGCCTTAACGGGCGTCTGTACGCAATCACACGGATAACTATGGAAAACTTTGACATCCACATACTTGGCTGCGGCAGCTCGCTCCCCACGATGCGCCATTTCCCCTCTTGTCAGGTGGTGTCCTTGCGCGACCGCCTTTACATGGTGGACTGCGGCGAGGGAGCGCAGCTGCAGCTGCGGCGCTCGCACCTGAAATTCACCCGCCTCTCGCACATCTTCATCTCCCACCTGCACGGCGACCACATCTTCGGACTGATGGGGCTAGTGTCCACCTTCGGCATGCTGGGGCGCGAGACGCCGCTGCATATACACGCGCCGGAACAGCTGGAGCGGCTGCTTCGCCCGCAGCTTGACTTTCTCTGCCATGGACTGCCTTTTGAACTTGTTTTCGACCCCGTGGATTTCTCCGCCGCGCCCGCACTCATTTACGAGGACCGGGCAGTGAGCGTGCACACCATACCGCTGCGCCACCGTGTGCCCTGCACCGGATTTGTTTTCCGTGAGAAACCCGCCCTGCCGCACATCCGGCGCGACATGATAGACTTCCTGCACATCCCCCACTATGCCATACAGGGCATAAAGGAGGGGGCGGGCTGGGCAACCCCCGAGGGCGATGTCTACCCGCACGCGTGCCTTGTGCGCCCCGCCGAGCCGGCCCGCGCGTACGCCTACTGCTCGGACACGGCTTATGCTGCGGAAAACGCGCCGCTGCTGCGCGGCGTTGACCTGCTTTACCACGAGGCGACCTTTGCCGACCAACATGCCGCGCGTGCCATCGAGACAATGCACTCCACCGCACGCCAGGCCGCGCTCATGGCCCGGGCGGCGGGCGCGAAGCGGTTGGTGATAGGCCATTTCTCCTCCCGCTACGACGACGATACGCCGCTGCTTGACGAGGCACGCGCGGTGTTTCCAGGCACAGAGCTTGCGCGGGAGGGGGCGGTTTTCCATATCTGACGACTCTTGCCTATGGCACATTTACTCAAAAAAACTCTACTCTTGTCCGCAAGCCTTGCCACTTCGCTACGCGCTCTTTCCGCCGCGTTGTGTGCTGCCGCGCTTCTCTTTGCCGTGCTTCTTCCCGCCGTGTTTTTCACAGCGTGCGGAGAGGTGGACTTGGGCGAGGACGAAACAACCGCCGCCGCAAGCGGCACGGACACCTCCGGGGGTACCGACACCGCCGCCGCGCAGGGCGACACGCTGAGCGTGGCGGGGCTGAGAGCCGCCGGCGCGACGGGTGAGGACACGTGGGTGGCGGGTTATATCGTGGGCTATGTGGCCGGCACCGCCATTTCCGCCGCGCGTTTCACCGCGCCCGCCGAGGGGGTGCAGAACACCAACCTGCTCATAGCCGACACGCCGGGGGAGACCGCCACCGCCGCCTGCGCCGCCGTACAGCTGCCCGCCTCGTCCGTGTTGCGGGAGGAACTGTGCCTTTCCGCCACCCCCTCGCTCATAGGCCGCCGGTTCGCCTTTTACGGCACGGC
Source organism: Lachnospiraceae bacterium (assembly GCA_963632255.1). Classification (GTDB taxonomy): domain Bacteria; phylum Bacteroidota; class Bacteroidia; order Bacteroidales; family Bacteroidaceae; genus Alloprevotella. The sequence goes on from CAVGTC010000035.1 coordinate 4,195, forward strand.
GAAACTTTATTTCAAGCAGCCGGGCATCTATCCGCTCAAAGCGTACGGCGAGGCGCGCGAAAAGGTGGCCGATGTGCCGCTGCCGTCTGTCAGCTCCGCACCGGCTGAGGTGTTTGAGGGGGACTGAGGGACGGACTCGTCGGACTTGCCGGGGAGAAGCCGCCGCGCGGCTCGCGCACGCGACGGATGACACGGCACGCACGCGGTGGGAAGTGACAAACATACGTCCGCCCCTTGCACGTTATGCGCGGATTTCGTTATTTTGTCTCTGCTAAAAGCACACACCTATATATATAAGGACTATGAAGAAAGGCACACTTGCGGCTCTCTCACTCTCCGCCCTGCTTCTCGCAGGCTGCGGCGGCAAGTCGGCGGAAGCCGGCAAGGACGGCAAGGACTCGGCTGCTGTGGCGGTGAAGCCATACGCCGACCCGAAAATGGAGATGAAGTACTCGGTCCGCCTCGCGGGAAAGGGTTACTCCGTCACGATAAAGCGCGAGGCCGACCCCTCACAGCCGGTAGTGCAGGACGAGCTGGGGCATGAGTTCTACGACAACCGCGTCACGGTGACCATTCTGCGCGACGGCGCGGCGTTCAGCGAGGCCACTTACACGAAGGACTCTTTCCGCGAGTTTCTCACCGCTACCGACAGCAAGGGCTCTGTCCTGCTTGGGATGGCTTTCGACCCCGACCGCAGCGACTCGCGTGCCATACGCCTCGTGTCGCAGGTGGGGCAGCCGGGCATAGAGGAGGGACCGAGCTTCGTCATAGAGATTCCCCTTGACGGCGGCGCGGCGAGCATATTGCGCGACAAACGCCAGGACACGACAAAGGAGGATATGATGGGGGACTGATGGCCGCCGCGAAAGAGAAAAAAGCAATCGGTTTTATGGTTCCTTTCAAGGACTGCGACAGCCCCAAGTTCACCTTTATAGACCTTTTCGCCGGCATTGGCGGCATACGCCTGCCCTTCACCGAGCTGCGGGGGAAATGCGTTTTCTCCTCCGAGTGGGACAAGGCCGCGCAAAAGACGTACACGGACAATTTCGGCGAGGAGCCTGTGGGTGACATCACGAAGGTGAGGTCGGAGGAGATACCGCCGCACGACGTGCTGCTTGCGGGCTTTCCCTGCCAGGCGTTCTCCATCATCGGCAAGATGAGGGGCTTTGCCGACACGCGGGGGACGATGTTTTTTGAGGTGGCGAGAATTCTCAAACACCACCGCCCGCGGGCGATACTTCTTGAAAACGTCAAGCAGCTCGTCTCGCACGACAAGGGGAAGACTTTCAAGGTTATCCTCGCCACATTGGCGGAGCTTGGCTACCACGTCAAGTGAAAAGTGCTCAACGCGCTTGACTTCGGACTGCCGCAAAAGCGGGAGCGCGTCATCATCGTGGGCTTTACCGACGCGGCGGCCTGCGAGCGTTTTAATTTTGACTTTGAGAAAGTGCCGTACAGCCTTTCCTCCGTCCTTGAGTCTGACGGCGATGTCGACCCGTCCCTGATGGCGTCGGAAAGGATTGCGGCAAAGAGGCTGGCCAGCGTGGCGGGCAAGGAGGTTTTCTACCCGTCCATCTGGCACGAAAACAAGTCGGGCAACATATCCGTGCTGCCTTACGCCTGCGCCCTGCGAACCGGCGTGTCGTACAATTACCTCCTTGTCAACGGACGCCGCCGCCCATCCTCGCGCGAGCTGCTCAGACTGCAGGGCTTCCCTGAGGAATTCCGCATCGTGGTCTCCCACCAGAAAATTAGGCGGCAGACCGGCAACTCAGTCGCTGTGCCGATGATTCGCGCCGCCGCAAAGAAAATGGTTGCGCTACTGTGATGCGTAAGAAAAGCCATCAACCATCGTTTCCCTCGCCTAACGGGAAACGCGTCTTTTTCGGAGGGTACAGTCTCTCCCGCCCAAAGCTTAACTGACAAATGACATACAAGGAAACAATAGCGTACCTCTACGCCGCCGCGCCGCTCTTCCAGCAGATTGGGGCGGGGGCTTACAAGGAGGGACTCGCCACCACGCGCGAGCTTGACGCGCATTTCGGACACCCGCACCGCCTTTACTGCACGGTGCACGTGGCGGGCACGAACGGGAAAGGCAGCTGCGCCCACACACTGGCGGCGATGCTGCGCCACCGGGGCTACCGCGTGGGGCTGTACACCTCGCCCCATCTCGTCGACTTCCGCGAGCGGATAAGGGTGAATGGCGAGATGGTTCCCGAGGCGTATGTGGTGGACTTTGTGGAGAAGCACCGCGCCTTTTTCGAGCCGCTGCACCCGTCTTTCTTTGAGCTTACCACAGCGATGGCTTTCCGCTACTTCGCCGACGCGGGGGTGGATGTCGCCGTAGTGGAGGTGGGGCTCGGCGGGCGGCTCGACTGCACCAACATCATCACGCCCGTACTTTCGCTCATCACCAACATCAGCCTTGACCATACGCAGTTTCTCGGCGGCACGCTCGCAGAGATAGCGGGCGAGAAGGCGGGCATCATCAAGCCGGGCGTGCCTGTCGTGGTGGGCGAGGCACTTCCCGAGACAGCCCCCGTCTTCCGCCAAAAGGCTGAGGAGGCGGGCGCGCCGCTCACCTTTGCCGAGGAGTGCGGCGACCTGCTTTCGTGGAGCGACGGCACGGACGGGTGCAAGCATTATGTGTCGCGCCGTTACGGCGAGCTGGCGGGCGAGCTGGCGGGCGACTGCCAGGTGGCCAACACGCGCACGCTGCTTTGCGCCGCGCGGTTGCTTGAAGAGCCTTTCGGACTCACAGCCGGGGATGTAAGGCACGGCTTTGCGCACGTGTGCGGGGAAACGGGACTTATGGGACGCTGGCAGACGCTCTCTGAAAGTCCGCGCATGGTGTGCGACACGGGGCACAACCCCGGCGGGTGGCAGTACCTCTCGCGCCGGCTTGCGGCGGAGGTGCGCCGGCACGCCAAGGTGCGGGTGGTCTTTGGCATGGCAGCCGACAAGGATGTGGACGGCGTGATGGCGGGGCTGCCAAAGGAAGCCCGCTATTACTGGTGCCGCGCCTCGGTGAAACGGGCGATGGCCGAGGGCGAGGTGGCCCGGCTCGCTGCCGCGCACGGCCTTACTGGGGAAAGCTTCGCGACGGTGGCGGCGGCGGTGGCGGCGGCGAAAGCCGACAGCGCGGCGGACGATTTCATATACATCGGCGGCAGTAGCTTCGTTGTGGCGGACTGGCTTTCCGCCGCGCGGGATATGGAGGAATAAAGTCCGCAGCACCCAAAAGCCGGAATGGGAGGCTGCGCCCGTTTACACTTCCCGCATAAAAACACTCCCGCCCCGCGCTGTGTGCGCGCGGGGCGGGAGTGACTATTATATAATGTGTGCGCGGGTCACGCTCCGTTGCGTCAAGCCTCAGCTTTCGGCGCGAGGGCTATCTCCAGTTCGTCAAGCTGCTTGGGGTCGACGGCCGAGGGAGCGTCAAGCATCACGTCACGCCCGGAGTTGTTCTTCGGGAAAGCTATGCAGTCGCGTATGCTGTCAAGGCCGGCGAAGAGCGAAACCCAGCGGTCGAGACCGTAAGCCAGTCCGCCGTGGGGAGGCGCGCCGAACTTGAACGCGTTCATCAGGAAACCAAACTGCTGCTGCGCCTTTTCCGGCGTGAACCCCAGCACCTTGAATATTTTGGCCTGCAGCACGGCATCGTGGATGCGGATGCTTCCGCCGCCAACCTCAACGCCGTTGCACACCATATCGTAGGCATCGGCCAGCACTGAGGCGGGGTCGGTGTCGAGCTTGGGCACGTCGCAAGGCTTGGGGGCGGTGAACGGGTGATGCATCGCAAGCAGGCGCCCCTCCTCCTCGCTCCACTCAAACATCGGGAAGTCCACGACCCAAAGGAGGGCGAACTTGTTCTTGTCGCGCAGTCCGAGACGCTGCCCCATCTCAAGGCGCAGCTCGCACAGCTGTTTGCGCGTCTTCATTGCGTCCGCGCCCGAAAGGATGAGGATGAGGTCGCCAGGCTTCGCGTCCATAGCCTCTTTGAGGCGTGCAAGCGTGGTCGCGTCGTAGAATTTGTCAACGGAACTCTTCACGCTGCCGTCTTCGCCCACTCTCGCGTACACAAGGCCTTTCGCGCCAATCTGCGGCGACTTGACGAAATCGGTGAGCTGGTCAAGCTGCTTGCGCGTGTAGTGGGCGCAGCCCGTGGCGCAGATGCCGCCGATGTACGCGGCGTCGTTGAAGACACCGAAGCTGCCCGTGCCGCGAAGCACGTCCATCAGTTCCACAAACTCCATGCCGAAGCGCATGTCGGGCTTGTCGGAGCCGAAGCGGCGCATCGCCTCGTGCCAGGGCATACGGATGAAAGGCGCGTCGCCGAGGTCGTAGCCGCGCACCTCCTTGAAGAGGTACTTCGCCATAGCCTCAAACATCGTGATGATGTCGTCCTGCGTGACAAAGGACATCTCGCAGTCAATCTGCGTAAACTCGGGTTGGCGGTCGGCACGCAGGTCTTCGTCGCGGAAGCACTTCACTATCTGGAAATAGCGGTCCATGCCCGCCACCATCAGCAGCTGCTTGAGCGTCTGCGGGCTTTGGGGAAGGGCGTAGAACTGTCCGGGGTTCATGCGCGAGGGCACGATGAAGTCGCGCGCGCCCTCCGGCGTCGAGCCGATGAGCACGGGGGTCTCTATCTCCAGGAAGCCCTTTGAGTCAAGGAAATTGCGCACCGCGATGCAGAACTTGTGGCGCAGCTCAAGGTTGGCACGCACGTTTTCGCGGCGCAGGTCAAGGTAACGGTACTTCATACGGAGGTCGTCGCCGCCGTCCGTGTTGGCCTCAATGGTGAAAGGCGGTGTGAGGGAGGCGTTCAGTACGTTAAGCTCCGCCACCGTTATCTCTATGTCGCCCGTAGGCATCTTGTCGTTTTTGGAGTAGCGCTCCTCCACCTTGCCCGTCACCTGGATGACGTACTCGCGACCCAGCTTGTTGGCGCGGGCGCAAAGTTCCGCGTCGGTCTCCTCGTTGAAGACAAGCTGCGTTATGCCGTAGCGGTCGCGCAGGTCGATGAAAGTCATGCCGCCCATCTTGCGGCTTCGCTGCACCCAGCCCGCCAGCGTGACGGTCTGTCCCACATTGGCGAGGCGAAGCTCGCCGCACGTGTTGGTTCTGTACATTTCTATGGAATGGTTTGTGTGGTGATTCAATCCCGTTATGCACTGCGAAATTACATATTATTTTGCGAAACACCGCCCCGTGCCGTCCCTTGCGGGCGCGAAAAGGCGTGCGCGGCGGGTGTGAGGGCGTGCTAACCGCCATTTCGCGGGGCGGGCGCGGCGGGCTTCCGCCTTTTTTCGTAAGTTTGCATTACAATGAGAAAGAAGTTTGTCTGCACGCTTTGGGGCGTGCTGTGTCTTACCATACTTATATGCGTGCTTGCGGTCTGGGGTATTGAGCGGGGGTGGATTGGCTACATGCCGCCCATCAGCGAGCTGCAAAGCCCCATCAGCAAGTACGCTTCGCAGGTGCTTTCCGCTGACGGGCGCATACTCGGCACCTACTCGCGCAGCGAAAACCGCGTCTTCGTGAGCTACGACAGCATAGCCCCCGCCATGTTCGACGCGCTCGTGGCGACGGAGGACGCACGCTTTTACGAGCACAGCGGCGTGGACGCGCGAGCCCTGGCCCGCGCCGGCGTGAAACGCGGTCTGCTCGGCCGCAAGTCGGCCGGCGGCGGCAGCACCATCACACAGCAGCTCGCCAAGCAGCTCTACTCTGGTACGGCGGCCACCACAGCCCAGCGGCTGATGCAGAAACCCATTGAGTGGGTGATAGCCGTAGAGCTTGAAAGACACTACACAAAGGCGGAGATACTTACGCTCTACCTCAACTATTTTGACTTCCTGCACAACGCCGTCGGCATAAAGACGGCCGCCAACGTGTACTTTGGCAAGTCGCCGAAAGACCTCACGCTTCTTGAGTGCGCCACGCTGGTGGGTATGTGCAAAAACCCTTCGTACTTCAATCCCGTGCGCCAGCCCGAACGCTGCCGCGAGCGCCGCAACGTGGTGCTGCAGCAGATGGTGAAGGCGGGAAAGCTGTCGCAGGCGGAGTGTGACGGGCTCTCGTCCGAGCCCGTCAAGCTGCGCTTCCACCGCGTCGACCACAAGGAGGGGCAGGCCGCCTACCTGCGCGAGTACCTCCGCCGCGTGATGATGGCGGGAAAACCGCGCCCTGAGGACTATCGCACGTGGCAGCGGCAACAGTACTATGAGGACTCCCTCGCGTGGGAGACCGACCCTCTTTACGGCTGGTGCAAGAAAAACGTGAAGCGCGACGGTTCCAACTACGACATCTACACGGACGGGCTGCGCATATACACCACCATCGACTCGCGCATGCAGCGGTACGCCGAGGAGGCTGTGTACAAGCAGGTTGCAGTGAAGCTCCAGCCCCTCTTTGAGGCGGAGCGGCGCAGTTCGGCCAACTTCCCGTACAGCACCGCGCTCTCCGCCGCCGAGGTGCGCCGGCGCATCGACCGCGCCATCCGCCAGAGCGAGCGCTACCGGGCAATGCACGCCGCCGGGGCGAGCGAGGAGGAGATAAAGAAAGCTTTCCGCACCCGCGTGCAGATGAGCGTGTACACGCGCCACGGCGAGGTGGACACGATGATGACCCCGCGCGACTCCATACTCTACTACAAGAAATTCCTGCGCTCGTCGCTGGTGTCCATCGACCCGCAGACGGGCTATGTGAAAGCCTGCGTGGGCGGACTGGACTTCTCGCACTTCCAGTACGACATGGCTCTCGTGGGGCGCAGGCAGGTGGGTTCTACGATGAAGCCCTTTGTCTACGCGATGGCGCTGCAGGGCGGAATGACCCCCTCCACCACCATACTCAACGTGCAGCGCACCTACGGCAACTGGACACCGCGCAACACCAGCCGCGCCCGCTACGGGCAGGCCGTCACGCTGAAATGGGGGCTCAGCCAGTCCAACAACTGGGTCACCGTGGGACTTATGTCGGAAATTGACAACACGGGCCGCCGTCTCGTGGACGACCTCCACCTGCTCGGCGTGGCCAACGACAACATGCAGCCCTCCCTTCCGCTCTGCCTTGGCACGTGCGACATCACGGCGGCCGAGCTTGCCTCCGCCTACACCACTTTCGTGCAGCGGGGCATACGCCGCGCCCCCATCCTCGTGACGCGCATAGAGGACAACGCGGGCAATGTGGTGGCGGAGTTCACCCCGCGCACCAATGAGGTGTACAACGAGACCACCGCCGCCGAGATGATTGACATGATGCGGGCGGTGATAGACCACGGCACGGGCCGCCGCCTGCGCTACGCCTATAAGATGGAGGGACCCATCGCGGGCAAGACGGGCACCACCAACAGCAACTCGGACGGGTGGTTTGTGGGCTGCGTGCCGCAGCTCGTGACTGCCTGCTGGGTGGGCGGCGACGAGCGCGACATACACTTCAACAGCATGGCGCTCGGCCAGGGTTCGTCCTCGGCGCTGCCCATCTGGGCACTCTATATGAAGCGCGTCTACGCCAACCGCGCCCTCGGTTATGACGAAAACCGCGAGTTTGCCACCCCGGACAGCACCGCCGCGCCGAAGACACCCCACCACATCCACAACGAGGGCGACGACCACCACGCGGAAAGTCCCACAGCCGACCACACTGCCGATCATGGCGGAAGCCAGCCGGCGCATCCGTCAGCATCCGGCTCTTCCTCCGCCCGCCCCGCTGCCACGAAACAAAAAAGCACCAGCGGCGAACGCTACTTTGAGTAAGGGCGGGCAACCGGCGTAAAGAATTCAGAACAAGAAAGAATTCCCGCCCCGTAACCCTCACATCCTACAGGACAAAGCAAGAAAGGGGCTGTCGACGGACGGCTACGAAACATGCCGCGTCTTCTATTTTTGTAGAACAGAGACGCAAGAGAAAACCGGAAAAAGGCGGGCAACGCCTCCGAGACTGGCAAAGAACAGCGCGGCAGCCCCCCGTACCGACGAGAGAAACACAAGAGATACCATGTCCCAAACCCACATAGCCATCATTCCCGCCCGCTACGCTTCCACGCGCTTCCCGGGCAAACCGCTCGCGCTGCTTGCGGGCAAACCCATCATACAGCATGTTTACGAGCGTGTCGCCACAGTCTTTCCGCGCCTTTGCGTGGCCACGGACGACAGCCGCATCGCCGATGCCGTGCGCGGCTTCGGCGGCGAGGCGGTGATGACCTCCGCCTCCCACCGCAGCGGCACCGACCGCTGCCACGAGGCCTACCTCAAGGCGGGCGCGGGCGAGGACATCATTGTCAACGTGCAGGGCGACGAGCCTTTCATCGCTGAAAGCCAGCTGCGCGGTGTGACGAGCCTTTTCGACGACCCCGCCACGGAGATTGCCACGCTTGTCAAGCCTTTCGGGGCGGACACGCCGGTGGAGCGCATCGCCAACCCAAACAGCCCCAAGGTGGTGGTTGACAGCGAGGGCTTCGCGCTCTACTTCTCGCGCAGCGTGATACCCTACCTGCGCGGCGTGGAGTACGCCGAGTGGCCGCGGCGGCACACCTACCTCAAGCACATAGGTCTTTACGCCTACCGCGCCGACGCGCTGCGCCGCGTGACGCAACTTCCGCAGGGCGAGCTCGAAAGGTGCGAGTCGCTCGAGCAGCTGCGCTGGCTGCAGGCGGGGCTGCGCATCAAGGTGGGACGCACGGACACGGAGACCATCGGCATCGACACCCCGGACGACCTCCGCCAGGCTGAGGCTTTTCTCGCGGCGGGGCGGGGCTGACCGCGCCCCCGCTTCCCTGCGGCACACAAAGACAAGACACACAAAGGAACACACTCACAAGGATGAAGAGACACATCATATTTGCGCTGCTGTCACTCGTGGCGCTCGCGCTCCCCGCGCAGAAAATCACGGTAGGCTCGTGCGAGCTCAAGGACGGCGGCATGTACACCGGCGAGCTGATGGGTGGAAAGCCCAACGGTAAGGGGCGCGTCACCTACGCCAACGGCGACACCTACGAGGGCGACTTCGTCAAGGGGCTGCGCCAGGGCGACGGCACGTTCACCGCCGCCGACGGCTCCCGCTACGAGGGCAGCTGGACAAAGGACGAGCGCAACGGGCGCGGCACTTTCTACGCCGTCAACAACAACCGCTACACCGGACTCTGGTACCGCAACAAGAAAGAGGGGACCGGCACCATGTACTACTACAACGGCGATGTGTACGACGGGCAGTGGAAGGACGACAAGCGCAACGGCAAGGGCACGTACACCTACAAGAGCGGCGCGCTGTACAAGGGCGACTGGGTTGACGACAAAAAGAGCGGAAAAGGCTTCTTCGACTGGAAGGACGGCTCTAAGTACGAGGGTGGCTGGGCCAACAACCAGCGCAATGGGCGCGGCACCTATTTCTACGCCGACGGCGACTTTTACAGCGGCGAGTGGAAAGACGACATGCAGGACGGGCGCGGCATCTACAAGTTCCGCAACGGCGACAGCTATGACGGGCAGTACCAGGCCGGCGAGCGCACGGGCGAGGGCATCTTCCGTTTCGCCAACGGCGACCAGTACTCCGGAAGTTTCGTCAACGGCGAGCAGTGCGGTCTGGGCACTTTCATATGGAAAGGCGTCGCCTCCTACACCGGGCAGTGGAAGGACAACATGATGCACGGCCACGGCGTGTACAAGTGGAAAAACGGCGACGAGTACAACGGGCAGTGGAAGAACAACAAAATGGACGGCGAGGGCACGCTGCGCTTCGCCGCCGGTGGACGCTTCAAGGGCACTTTCAGCGAGGGGCGGCGCAACGGAAAGTCGGTGGAGGTGCGGGCTGACGGCTCGCGCATCGACTGCGCCTACAAGGACGGGCTGATGCACGGCAAGTACGTGGAGTATGACGCCAACGGCAACATCACCAAACGAGGCGAATACTCCAACGGGCGCGTGGTGCAGTGACCCCGCCCGCCCCGACGGCGCATTGCCCGCCGCTTCCCCGCAAGCGCGGCGAAAGCCTCTCGCGCTTTCCGCATAACTGCCGGGTGTAAGCGGACTCCGGTCTTTGTGTCCGCGGACTAACGATATATTGTAAATGAAGAGAGACTTTTCATTGTTTGACCTCTGCAAGGGGAAAGCGGACAAGGTACGGCTGTACGGTCTGGAAACGCTCGACGAAGAGGGTAATGTCATGCCCTTTGCCGAGCAGGCTGCTTTGGTGACACATTACTTGCAGTTGCGCGGAAATAAGGTGAATATTCCTTATGCCCGCCAGGCAGAGGACATACTGAATCTGTGGTACGGGTACATCAAGGGAGAAAAGCAGCAAAAGCCGAGTGTTTTTGAGGGCGTTTCGGAAAGCCCCGTCAGTTACCAAGCCCTCTTGTTCCCCGATTTGTTTAAAGCTCCGTTTCAAACACCAGCCAATCCGAGGTTCACGTTTATAGACTTGTTCGCGGGCATTGGCGGGTTTCGGATGGCTTTCCAAAACCTTGGCGGCGAGTGTGTCTTCTCGTCGGAGTGGGACGAACAGGCCAAAAAGACCTATTACGCCAATTATGGCGATGTACCTTTTGGTGATATAACCAAGGAAAGCACAAAGAATAAAATACCGAAGGGCTTTGATATACTTTGCGCCGGTTTCCCTTGCCAGGCGTTCTCTTTGGCTGGCAAGCGTTTGGGGTTTGAGGAAACAAGAGGGACGCTTTTCTTTGACGTCGCGGAAATACTGCGCCGTTACCAGCCCAAGGCATTCTTCCTTGAAAATGTCAAGGGCTTGATGATACATGACAAGGGGAGGACGCTCAGGACCATCCTCAACACGCTTGATGAGGTGGGCTATGTTGTCCCCGACCCGCAGCTTGTCAATGCGATGTATTTCGGCGTTCCGCAACACCGCGAAAGGATTTACATTGTGGGATTTCGGAAAGACTTGGACATCAAAAAGGAGGAGTTCACATATCCCGAACAAAAGGAAGTGACGAAAAGGTGGATTGATGTGAGGGAAGAGAACCCTGTACCGGCAAATTACTACCTTTCCACCACCTACATAGACACGTTAAAACGCCACAAAGCCCGGCATGAGGCAAAGGGAAACGGCTTCGGATATGACATTATACCAGATGACGGAATAGCGCACGCCATTGTCGTGGGGGGAATGGGGCGGGAGTGCAATCTCGTCATTGATTTTCGCCAGACAGACCTGACGCCGACCACGCGTATAAAGGGTGAGGTGAACAAAATGGGGTGGCGCAAGATGACACCGCGCGAATGGGCGCGTTTGCAGGGCTATCCTGACAACTTCAAGATTGTTGTTGCGGATGCGTCCGCATACAAGCAGTTTGGAAACAGTGTAGCCGTTCCTGCCATTCAAGCCACGGCCGCACAGTTGTTAAAGACATTGACTGACAAAAGTATTCTGTAAGTATGGCTGAGTGGTTGTTTAACAAGGGCGAGTGGACGGAGGCATATGTCTTTATGCGCCTCCTCGGTGACGGGCGCATATATAGTGCGTCGCCCGAACTGAGGAAACAGCAATCTGTCTATATTGACATCGTTAACATCATTAGGGACGAACCGGACAAGATGCTGATATTTGAGCGTTTTATAGAGGATAATATCGCCTATGTCAGAGCGTCCAAGGATGGAGACAGTATTAGGGTCGTAACTGCGCCGGAGTTGTCCGACTTTGCACAAGTGTTGTACGAAAAGATAAAAGCTCTTGCGGTGTCCAGAGTCGCCAAAGTAAAGGGTGTGCAAGTCTTTCTTGAGTCTCTTGGCATTGACAGCCCTAAGGCAAGTCTCTCCGCTTCCGCAAAAGAGAAATACGGCGCTAAGACAGATGTCATAATCACAAGCAAGGATTCGTTTGACCATAGCGTAAGCACGGAGGGCTTTTCCATAAAATCACATATAGGCAAACCTGCAACTTTGTTCAACTGCTCCCAAACTTCCGGTTTCACGTTTGAGGTAGTGGGATGTGACAGGCAGGGGATGCACCGGCTTAACGCAAACGATGCATTCCTTGATATTTTAAAGGCAATAAAAGAAAACTACGCCCTCAAATACGTCGGATGCCGAAACAGCGTGTTCGAGCAAAATATCGCGATAGTCGATTCGCGTATGGAGGAAATACTGAGCGAGGCGGTTTTGGCGCATGCGTCTTATTATGGCAGCTGCGGCTCCAGCGTAAAGGACGTGTGCGGCAAGGTGGCGGAGCTGAATCCCGTCAAAGTCAAAAACCCGCAGGTGTTCTATCCCGCCAAGTTCAAGGACTACCTTTTCGCCTCATTTGCCGGTATGACGGCGACTTCTGTCTGGAACGGCAGGAAAAGGTTGGCGGGCGACTACATAGATGTAAGCCGAGACGGAGAATTGTTGTATTACCGGGCCATGTCGGATGACATTTTCGGCAGCTACCTTTTTGAGAACATTTTCTTCGACCGCCCCGACCGGGGTGTGCGCAAGGACATCGCGGTGGCACAGGCCAAGGCCTGGTCGGAGGGGCGGCAACTGACAGGGGACGAAACCAACGCCTTACTGTATGAAAACGGAGTGTCCGGCACAAAGAAAAGCAAGAAGGGCGACTACGGCTTTGTATATGAGCGCAAGGGGGCTTGCTACATAGACCTGAATTACCAGATACGGTTCAGGTAGGCAGGCACCGGGACGCGGGAGGCACATACTTTACTTACAGCACCTTAAATCACAAGCACACATATGAAAGCGAAAAACGAAACCAAGCGGACAAAGGCGGCGGCGAAGCCCCGCGCCAAGGCCGCGCCGATGCTGCGCATACTGAAGGACGACGAGTGGCTGCGCCCCTACGCCGCCGCCATCGAGGGAAGGCACGCGCAGGCCATAGCCAAGGAGGCGGAGCTGACGGGCGGCAAAGGCACGCTTTCCGACTTCGCCGACGGCCACCTCTACTTCGGGATGCACCGCACGGCGAGGCAGTGGGTGCTGCGCGAGTGGGCGCCCAACGCCACCGCCATATACCTCATAGGCGACTTCAACGGCTGGCAGGAACGCGAAGAGCACGCCTTCACCCGCGTGGGCGAAAGCGGCAACTGGGAGCTGCGTCTCCCGCTCCGCACGCTGCGCCACCTCGACCTCTACAAGCTCTCCGTGCACTGGGACGGCGGACAGGGCGAGCGCATCCCCGCATGGTGCCGCCGCGTGGTGCAGGACGAGCAGACAAAGATATTCAGCGCGCAGGTGTGGGCGCCCGCCGAGCCCTACCAGTGGCGCGTCAAGTCGTTCCGCCCCCGCCGCGCGCCGCTCTTCATATACGAGTGCCACATCGGCATGGCGCAGGACGCCGAAAAGGTGGGCACGTACGACGAGTTCCGCGAAAACGTGCTGCCGCGCGTCATAGCCGGGGGGTACAACTGCATACAGATAATGGCCATCGCCGAGCACCCCTACTACGGCAGTTTCGGCTACCACGTCAGCTCTTTCTTCGCCCCCTCCAGCCGTTTCGGCACGCCCGACGAGCTGAAAAGGCTCATCGACGAGGCGCACGCCCACGGCGTGGCGGTCATCATGGACCTTGTGCACAGCCATGCCGTGAAAAACGAGCAGGAGGGACTGGGCAACTACGCCGGCGACCCGTGCCAGTTTTTCTACTCCGGCGCCTGGCGCGAGCACTCGGCGTGGGACAGCCTGTGCTTTGACTACGGCAAAAACGAGGTGCTGCACTTCCTCCTCTCCAACTGCAAGTACTGGCTCACCGAGTTCCGCTTCGACGGCTTCCGCTTCGACGGTGTCACCTCCATGCTCTATTACAGCCATGGTCTGGGTGAGTCGTTCGGCGGGTACGGCGACTACTTCAACGGCCACCAGGACGACAACGCCATATGCTACCTCACGCTGGCCAACCGCCTCATACACGAGGTCAACCCCAAGGCGGTCACCATTGCCGAGGAGGTGAGCGGCATGCCGGGACTCGCCGCGCCCTTCAAGGACGGCGGCTATGGCTTCGACTACCGCATGGCGATGAACATACCCGACTATTGGATAAAGACCATCAAGGAGCGGCGCGACGAGGACTGGAAGCCCTCTTCCATACTGTGGGAGCTTACCAACCACCGCGCCGACGAGCGCACCGTGTCCTACTGCGAGAGCCACGACCAGGCGCTTGTGGGCGACAAAACCATCATCTTCCGCCTTGTCGACGCCGACATGTACTGGCACTTCCGCAAGGGCGACGAAAACGGCGCGGCGCACCGCGGCATCGCGCTGCACAAGATGATACGCCTCGCCACCGCTTCGACGATGTGCGGCGGCTACCTCAACTTCATGGGCAATGAGTTCGGACACCCGGAGTGGATTGACTTCCCGCGCGAGGGAAACGGGTGGAGCTACAAGTACGCCCGCCGGCAGTGGAACCTTGTGGACAACCGCGAGCTGTGCTACCACTACCTCGGCGACTTCGACCGCGAAATGATTGCCCTGCTGCGCTCCGTGCCCGACGTGCGCCGCTTCCCCGTGCAGGAGATATGGCACGACGACGGCGACCAGGTGATGGCCTACATGCGCGGCCCGCTTGTTTTTGTCTTCAACTTCTCGCCCACGCGCTCGTACACCGGCTACGGCTTCATGGTGTCCGAGGGGTGCTACACCGTTGAGCTGAACACCGACGCCGTGCGCTTCGGGGGCAACGGTCTGGCGGACGACACCGTGCGCCACCTCACCAACTTCGACCCGCTGCTGCACCGCCAGGGCAAGGGCTGGCTCAAGCTCTACCTCCCCGCGCGCTCGGCCGTGGCGCTGCGACTTGAAGCCGACGGCGGGGAAAATGAAGCACCCGGCGCGAAAGACTGACGGGCTGCCGCGGCACGCCGCAGGGAGGGGCGGGAATGAAGAAGCCATTCAGCCCCGCCGCCCGAAAGAGAGATAAAAGAAAGAAATGAAATTTGACCCGAAAGCCCACCGCCTGCACTTCATCGCGGCGTTCGCCGTCGTTGTCGTGGCGCTCGCAGTGGCCAAGTGCGTGAATCCCGACCTCGGGGTGCGCTACATCCTGCCCGACGACTGGCACGTCGCCGCAGTGGAGGAGAAGCCAGACAGCGTGCTGGCGCAGAGCCGCCTTGTCGACTCGCTGCTGCTGCGCCCGCATGCCCCGCTGCGTCTCACGCGCGGCGACGGCACGCCGGTACGCAACCGCGTGACGAGTGTGGTGAGCCTCTCCGCCTCTTTCCCCGACCTCAACGACGTGCAGCTTGTCACAGCGAGCCGCCTCGGCGTGCCGGGGGCGCAGAGCCGCGAGGACGCGGCGGCGCGGCGCGATGCGTTGGTGTACATTGGCGACAACCCTTTCTACACCGTGCAGCGCCTCAGCCACTCCGTGCCCTACCTCGTGCCGCGCGCGGCCACGCTGCTCAACGAGATAGCGCGGGCCTTCAACGACTCGCTCGCCACGAAAGGGCAGCCGCCCTTCAAGCTGTTTGTCACCTCGGTGCTGCGCACGCGCGAGGACGTGCAACGGCTGCGCCGGCACAACCGCAACGCGTCCGAAAACAGCTGCCACCAGTACGGCACGACATTTGACATCTCCTACAACCGCTTCCTCTCCGTAAAGCCCGACGCGCCGTCGGAGATACGCTGGGTGACGGTAAACAAGTCCATCCTGGCCGAGGTGCTTGAGGACTTCCGCCAAATGGGGGCGTGCTATGTGAAGTACGAGACCCACCAGTCGTGCTTCCACATCACGGCGCGCTGACCCGCCCGGCGGGAGGGCGTGAAACATTCAGCGGTTGCCGCCTTTTCACAGGCGGCAACCGCTTTTTCGCATACGGAAGAAAAAACGGGGTGTGAGAAAACCGCGCAAAAAGTGTCAGAATGTCAAAAAACGCCCCCGCGAAAGGAGGGGTAACTTTTAGGAAAGTTTAACGGTGCCGGCGGCCTGTAGCGGCCCGGTGCACCCTTTTTGAAGCCAAGCCTGCACTTCGGTGACAAGATGCCGCGGTACTCTGAAGGCCAAGCCGCACTTCAGTGACCGAGTACCGTGGTATTCCGTGGGCCAAGTGCAGGCGTTTTGACTCGTAAGTGGCTGAAAATCAA
>CAVGTC010000036.1:0-19687 GCA_963632255.1 Lachnospiraceae bacterium
ACTGAAAACGGATGTCATTCCGATTTTCTTTCCTAATAATCCTGGCATTTCAGTTTTACAGTTATATATAATACTTGTTGTTTTCTCCCCGTAGCCCAACGTGATCGTCGCTGGGGCGGACGGTTGTCGCCAACCCGAGACCGAAGTCCCTTAAAACAAAGCAGTTATCTTACGTTTCCTACTTTCGTGCGGCAAAGTTACCACTTTCTGCGTTCACGGCAAACATTCCGCACTCTTTTTCAGCGAATTATTTTCTGGCGGCAGGCGGACGGGATTCCCATTTTCCGCAGCTGCATAAATAATAAAGGGTAATTTCGCGCAAATATTCTGGGGAAACGCCAAACCAACGCAACGCCCGCGATGCGAAAAAGCCGAGCAACACGCCGCGTCGCCACCGGACACCTATAAATATAATATGCGTCTACACATCTTCAACCCTTCGCACGACGAAGCGCTTTCCGCTGACAGCGCATACTACTACCCCACTGCCGCAGCCCGCACGCTGGAGCGCACACTTGCGGCACTGCTGGCCGTAATGGCTGAGACGGGGGATTGTGTGTACTTGCCGCAAGGCGCGGTCGGCATTACCGACACATCAAGCTCTGCGGAGGGGGCGGCATGGCGGCGCGGAGTGTGTCTTGTTCGTAACGACAGCCTGACACCTGCATTTTGGGACAAAGTGACAGAAATCGCGCCGTGGGGGTGGGACAAACTCCTACGCCACCGCCTGCGGCGGGCGGGATGCCCTGAAAGGCTGCTTCCTTCCGACGCGCAACTCGCAGAGACCCGACGATTAAGCAGCCGCGAGACCGCAGTACTTCTGCTTCCCCGCCTGCGGCGGAAGACTGGCTTTGCAAGCGTGGGCGAAAACACGCTGTGCTGCACAGCGGACGATGTACGCAAAAAAGTTGGGCTATGGGGCGGACTGATGGCTAAATCGCTTTGGTCGTGCAGCGGAAGGGGCGTTTACCGCCTCGGAACGGAAAGCAAAGAGTCCGCATGGAACAGAACTGCGCGACTGCTACGCGAACAGGGCGCAGTGGAGTGCGAGCCTTTCTACAACGCGCGGCTCAACTTTGCGATGGAATTCACCGCGCTTTCGGGCGGCGGCGTGACTTATGACGGACTTTCGCTTTTCCGAGCGTCGGCCGCGGGGGCTTACGGAGGCAATGTGGTGGCAACGCAAGAGCAGTTGGAAAACATAATCGCCCCAGCTTGCGGACTGTCCGCCGTTATGCTGCACGACCTTGCTCACACGCTTTGTGGCGAACTCGCGTACTTGCTCGACGGCAGATACACTGGACCGCTAGGGGTAGATATGATGGCGGTCGAGACCGAGGACGGCAGTACGGCGCTGCACCCCTGCGTGGAGGTGAACCTGCGCCGCACCATGGGGCATGTGGCTCTCGCCATAGCGGCAAAAATGGCAAATGCGGACGCTTTGCCCGAAGCGTTGGGAAAAATGTGGTACTTTTGCCCCTAACTAAGGACAAACTTTTCGGCAGTGCCGTCCGTATCTTCATCATGCGACACTGTCTCTTACACACACCCATTATGAAAAAGACCCTCCTCCTTATGTTGCTGCTGCTGAGCGGCCTGACAGCAAGCGCACAGTTTGAGCAAGGCAAGAAGTACATCAACACCTCTTTTTCCAGTCTCGGACTCTCATATAGCGGCAGCGAGAAATTCCGCCTCGGCGTAGAAGCCAACGCGGGTTACTTCGTGGCAGACTGCCTGTTGCTGCGTGCCAATGTAGGCTACGACCACACCAAGAAAGTTGACGACGTGTCCGTAGGTGCAGGAGCACGCTACTACTTCGACCAGTGCGGCGTCTACCTTGGCGCGGGGGCGGAGTTTGACCACTACACGAAAGCCAGCAACGATGTGATGATACCCGTCGAGGTGGGCTATGCCTTCTTCGTCAACCGTTTCATCACCATCGAGCCCTCCGTTTACTACAAAATGTCGCTGCACGACTTCTCCGACAACAGCACCGTGGGTTTCCGCCTCGGTTTGGGCTTCTATTTCTAAAGAAACCGCCCCGCACGGCACAGAGCGGGAACAACGGGGATTTTGCCGCCACGGAGCGCACGCATTATAATATATGGCGCACGCATTATATATTATGGAAGCGGGACGCGGAGGCGAATTCCCTTTTTCGCGCGTCCGCACAGCCGCATCTGTTCGCAATGGGCAAACCGAAGCCACAGGAAACAAAAAATGACAGAAATATCCACACTCGGGGAGTTCGGGCTGATTGACCGCCTCACCTCAGGACTCAAAGTAAACAACGCCTCCACCCTGCTTGGGGCAGGGGACGACTGCGCCGTGCTGCGCTACCCTGCCGCTGACGGTGACGGCACGCGCGTGCTTGTCACCACCGACATGCTGATGGAAGGCATACATTTCGACCTCACATACACCCCCCTGCGCCACCTCGGCTACAAGGCGGCCGCCGTCAATTTCAGCGACGTCTACGCCATGAACGGCACTCCGCAGCAACTTCTCGTGAGCGTGGCACTCGGTCGCCGCTTCTCCGTGGAGAGTATGGACGAGCTGTACGCCGGGCTGCGCCTTGCCTGCGAACGCTACGGGGTCGACCTCGTGGGCGGCGACACCACCTCCTCGCTCACCGGGCTGGCACTTAGCCTCACCTGCGTGGGCGAAGCCAAAGAGGAGGACATCGTCTACCGCTCCGGCGCGCGCGACACCGACCTTATCTGCGTCAGCGGAAATCTCGGTGCGTCGTACATGGGCCTCCAGCTGATGGAGCGTGAGAAAAAGGTCTTCGAGTCGCAACGCGGTGACAGAGAGACCCGCGCGCAGCCCGACTTCTCGGGCCGCGAGTACCTCATCGAGCGCCTGCTCAAGCCCGAGCCGCGCCGCGACATCGTCACGCGTCTGCGCGAGGCGGGCGTGCGCCCCACCGCCATGATGGACGTGAGCGACGGACTCTCCTCCGAGCTGATGCACATCTGCAAGCGCAGCAGCACGGGTTGCCGCGTCTACGAGGAACGCATCCCCGTCGACTACCAGACGTCCGTGGCGGCGGAGGAGTTCAACCTCAACGTGTACACCGCCGCGCTGAACGGGGGCGAGGACTACGAGCTGCTCTTCACCGTGCCGCTCACCGACCACGAGCGCGTGTCACGCCTTGACGACATACACGTGATTGGACACATCACCCGCGCGGAGCTCGGGCAGAAACTCGTGACGCGCGACGGCAACGAGTTCGACCTCCGCGCCCAGGGATGGAATCCGCTGGCGTGAGCCGGCTGCACCCCTGCGGCACGTCTGTCCCGCACCGCTGTACGCAGAGCGCGGGGCGCGTTTCGTCTAAAACAATTGCGCCTTTTCACGGAAAAAGACAATTTTGCCACAGGGAATACGACAAAGGACATAACAAACATCACTTATAAAATGAAGAAAATCACACTTTCGCTCGCCATCCTCGCGGGCGCATTCGGTCTGGCCGGCTGCGGAAGCAGCTCCAGCAGCGTGCTGGGCAGCGTAGGCTCGTCTCTCGTGAGCGGCGTACTCGGCGGTTCCAGCAGCTCATCCTCCTCCACCACAACCACCACCAGCTCTTCCAGCAGCTCGTCCAGCCTGCTCGGCAATCTGCTCAGCGGCATACTCGGCAGCAGCTCGAAGCTTTCCCAAAGCGACATCGTGGGCACGTGGAGCTACACGGGTTCCGACTGCGTCTTTGAGAGCGAAAACTTCCTCATGAAAGCCGGCGGTGAGGTTGCCGCCTCGAAGATTGAGAGCCAGATGAACAGCACGCTCGAGAAAATTGGCATCAAGCAGGGCGCCTGCTCGTTCACCTTCAACAGCGACAACACCTACAGTGCCACCATCGGCGGCCGTAGCGTTTCCGGCAACTACACCCTCGACACCACCAACAAGAAAATCACGATGACCTACCTCGGCGGCATCGGCAAGATGACGCCGCACATCACGAAGTCGGGAAAGAAAATCAGCCTTCTCATCGAGAGCGACAAACTGCTGAAGCTGGCGAAGGGCATCTCCTCCCTCTCGTCCAACAGTACGATGAAAGCCGCAAGCTCGCTGCTCAGCTCCTACGACGGCATGCTCGTGGGTCTGCAGCTCCAGAAATAAGGACGGAACCCCTCCGCCGGCACATACGCGCCGTCGGTCCATCCTCCAACCAATGACAGAAAGCCCTGCCGGAAACCCCGGCAGGGCTTTCCGCATTCCTGCCCCATGCATAGCGGAAGTGCAAAAACTTTTCGTCACTTACGCACAAATTCCACACACTTACGCACGCATTTGCGGGCTTTGTTCCCACGGTGCATGCTAGCGCGGAAAGGAATAACACGCAAACGTTGTACATTTGCCTTGAAAAAGAGAGAAAGAAACGGATGAGAAAAGACAACGGACTTACCGCTTTCATTGTAGACGACGACCCCGAAGCCCGCCGCGTGCTGGTCGATGACCTCAGGCAGTACCCCGAGTTTAGCAAGGTGTACGAGTTCGCCTCCTACGACGAAGCCACACTCCCTTTGCTAGAGATACGCCCGGACGTTTTCTTTCTTGATGTGGAAGTACCCGGGAAGAGCGGCATAGACTTCCTCGCCAGCGTGCGACAGCGGCTTAACTTCTCTTTCAAGCCCGTTTTCTACTCCGCTTTCTCCTACTACATGCTTGACGCGATACGGAGTTCAGCTTACGACTTTCTACTGAAACCTTACAAACCCGACGAGCTGCGCACCGTGGTTTCACGCCTCACAGAGTGTGCTGAAGCCATGCCGGGGCACTTCCCCCCGGACGAACCCGCCACGCGCCGCCTCGCCGTGCAGACTGTCACCGAGCTTTTGCTGCTCGGCGTGCAACAGATTCTGCTTTTCAACTACAATGGCACACAGCGCAGCTGGCAGCTCATCCTCACCGACCGCTCCCGCCACACCTTGCGGCGCGGCACAAGCGCGGAGGACCTCATCGCCCTTCACCCCTCACTTGTGCGCGTCAGCTCCACCTGCGTGATAAACCTCACCTACCTCGCCGCCATTGAAAACAACACGCAGCGGTGCCGGCTCGTGTCACCGTTTGAGGATATGGAGGTTATCACCACACGCCGCTACCTCGGCCAGCTGAAAGAACGCTTTGAGCTGCTCTGACCGCGTACTTTGAAATGGTCTCGTCTGTCCGTCTTGCCCGCACGACCTGAAAAGCACATTTTTTCCGGCGCAATGCACACTCTCCGCATTGCCCGCCAGTATCCGAATGTGCCGCCCCAAGCGGAAAAACCAATTCCTATCGCAAGCACAAGGGGGACGGGCACGTTCTGCATTCCCGTCTGAAAAGCTCCAAAAGCGTCTCTGATTGCCAACACTGCCACAGCCGCCACTCTGTCACGGATTATCGCAAGCACCGTTTCGCGAGTTGTCACTTTTGTGGCGTATATTCAAGCAAAACGCCAAAACGCGTCCCGCAAAAGATTTATGAATTATCAACGGAGTCCGAGGCTAGCGGCGGCCCTGCGCAAGCCAAATGCGTTTTTTTCGCCGAAGTGTACACTTTTCGGCGGCCCGCCTAGGCTTAGTCGCGACTAAAGGAGGGCGCGGAACGCTGGCAGCGGTGGACACGCGCCACCCAGTTTCCGCGCTATGACATTTTGTCACTCAAAAGGGAAATGCCAGGGGGCATGCGTGACGTTTGCTGCCCGACACACATTATATATAATAAGAACAGACGTGACATCTCCCGCCGCAGTGCTGTGAGACGCACGGGAGACACGCATTTTCCCACCACACGAAAAATGACGTTACGCACTTTGGCACGCTTTTGGCATAAGGGTTAAGCGGAAGCGTCCGCGGAAAGCGGGCGCGAAAAGCCGGGATGCATCCGGGCTTCGCCGCGAAAGGCGGGCGGACAAAGGCAAGCCCCCGGCGCAAATAGAACGAAAACCATAAACATCACAACTATGAACATCAAACCATTGGCAGACCGCGTGCTAGTAAAGCCCGCTGCAGCTGAAGAGAAGACCGCCGGAGGCATCATCATCCCCGACACCGCAAAAGAGAAGCCCCTCAAGGGTGAGGTGCTCGCCGTGGGCGGAGGCTCCAAGGACGAGGAAATGGTGCTCAAGGCAGGCGACACGGTGCTCTACGGAAAATACTCGGGCACGGAGGTGGAGCTTGACGGAGAGAAATACCTCATCATGCGCCAGAGCGATGTGCTGGCCGTGCTTGGCTGAGACAAGACGGACGCAGCCGCAAATAACCCGCAAAACTGACAAACCAATTAAAACGAAACAACCATGGCAAAAGAGATAAAATATGACGTGGACGCCCGCGAGCGTCTCCGTGAGGGTGCTGACGCCCTCGCCAACGCAGTGAAGGTGACGCTCGGTCCGAAGGGCCGCAACGTGGTGCTTGACAAGAAGTACGGAGCCCCGCGCATCACCAAGGACGGCGTGAGTGTGGCAAAGGAGATTGAGCTGGAAGACCCGTTCCAGAACGCCGGCGCGCAGCTCGTCAAGAGCGTGGCCTCCAAGACTGGTGACGATGCCGGCGACGGCACCACCACCGCCACCCTCCTTACGCAGGCCATCCTCACCGAGGGCATGAAGAATGTGGCAGCCGGTGCCAATCCGCTTGACGTAAAGCGCGGCATCGACAAGGCCGTGGCCAAGGTGGTGGAGAGCATCAAGCAGCAGAGCGAGCAGGTGGGCGAAAGCTACGACAAGATAGAGCAGGTGGCCACCATCTCCGCCAACAACGACCCCGAGATTGGCAAACTCATCGCCGACGGCATGCGTGCCGTGAGCGTAAACGGTGTGATAACAATTGAGGACGCCAAGGGTCGCGACACGGTGCTGAAGACCGTGGAGGGCATGCAGTTTGACCGCGGCTACCTCTCCGCCTACTTCGTCACCGATGCCGAGAAGATGCAGTGCGTGATGGAGAACCCCTACATCCTCATTTACGACAAGAAGATTTCCAACATAAAGGATTTCCTCCCCATCCTCGAGCCTGCCGTACAGAGCGGACGCCCCTTGCTGGTGATTGCCGAGGACGTTGACAGCGAGGCACTCACTACGCTCGTGGTAAACCGCCTGCGCACGCAGCTTAAGATATGCGCAGTCAAGGCTCCGGGCTTCGGCGACCGCCGCAAGGCCATGCTGGAGGACATTGCCGTGCTTACCGGCGGTGTGGTGATTAGCGAGGAGAAGGGCTTGAAGCTGGAGCAGGCCACCATTGATATGCTTGGCTCGGCAGAGAAAGTCACCATCACGAAAGAGAATACCACCATCGTCAACGGAAAGGGCAACAAGGACTGCATCCAGGACCGCATCGCACAGCTGAAGAACGAGATTTCCAACTCCACCAGCTCCTACGACAAGGAGAAGCTGCAGGAGCGTCTCGCCAAACTTTCCGGCGGCGTGTGCGTGCTGGAGGTCGGCGCTGCCAGCGAAACCGAGCAGAAGGAAAAGAAGGATCGCTGCGACGACGCGCTCTGCGCCACCCGCGCGGCCATCGAGGAGGGTATCGTGACCGGCGGCGGCGTGGCCTACATCCGCGCCCAGAAAGCCCTTGAGGGCTTCACCGGTGACAACGCCGACGAGACAACAGGCATCAACATCGTGCGCCGCGCCATCGAGGAGCCGCTCCGTCAGATTTGCCACAACGCGGGGCTGGAGGGTGCCGTGATTGTCAACAAGGTGCGCGAGGGCGAGGGCAACTTCGGCTTCAACGCCAAGACGGAGACTTTCGGCGACCTGCGCGTGCAGGGCGTGGTGGACCCCGCCAAGGTGACACGCGTGGCACTGGAGAACGCCGCAAGCGTGGCTGGCATGTTCCTCACCACGGAGTGCGTTGTTTGCGACAAGAAGGAGGAAAAGCCAGAAATGCCGATGGCCAACCCCGGCATGGGCGGCATGATGTAAAAAGGGGGGCACGCGGGGCGTGATGCCCCACAGCCTGACACACACAGAAGACGGACGGAGCCGCTGCGCCCCGCCCGTTTTTTTGTTTTGCCGCCGCAAGGGGCGGTGGCGCGTTTTGCCTATCTTTGCAAAACGCACACGGCGGACGCAACCGCCACAAGGCACACACCCGCATGACCCTGTACCACATAAAGAAAGCGGCGCTCGCCCTACGCGACCTGCCGCGCTTTTTCTTCCGCACCCGCCGCCCGAGGGTGATAATGACACTACTCGTGAAAAACGAGGAGGAGCTGCTTGAGCGCAACCTCCTCTTCCACCGCGCCATGGGCGTGGACGGCTTCATCGTCACCGACAACAACTCCTCCGACTCCACGCCCGCCGTCATCGAGCGATACCGGGCGAAAGGCTGGATTGTGGAGGTGGTCAAGGAAACCGCCACGGGATACGAGCAGAAGCGGTGGGTGGACCGCATGGCGTGGAGCGCGAAGACACGGCACGGGGCCGACTGGATAATCAACGCCGACGCCGACGAGTTCTGGTACGCCCCGCAAGGGCTGAAAGCCGCCTTCGCCGCCACCCGCGCCAACATACTGCGCTGTCTCATCGTCAACCTCTGGCCCGACGAGCGGACGGGCAGCGCGGAGTGGACAAGGTACGCGTGCCCCGTGCCCAATCCGGCTGCCTACGGTCTCTCCCCGCACTCCATCTTCGGGCGTGCCAACTACAAGGTGGCGCACCGCGCGGCGGGCTACCTGCAAATATCAATGGGCAACCACAAGGTGTCCATGTTTCCCAGCCGTCGAAGCGACAGCGACATCACCGTCTTCCACCTTGGCGTGCGCGGAAAGGCACAGTTTGTGGCGAAGATGGAGCAGGGCGGACGCGAGCTTGCCGCGCACAAGGGACGGCACGGCGGACGGCACTGGAAGTACTTTTACAACATATACAAGGAAGGACGGCTCGGCGAGGAGTACGAAAACGTCATAGGGCGGCCGCAGTTCGCCCGGCTGGAAGCGGACGGGTACATTGGCACGGACACGCGTCTGCGCGACTTCCTCCGCGCGCATGGCATACGCTGACGGCTTTCCGCCACTCCTGCGCCGCGCGCATTATATATAGGAGCGCTCCGCATATACAACAAGGACATGCCGCCTGGGCGGCAAAGCGCGTCACACAAACAACAGCGATGAGACTTACGGTCATAACCATAAACTACAACAACCGAGACGGTCTTCTCCGCACACTGCCTTCTGTCACCACCCACACGCCCAAAGGGGAAGAAAATCAGGGCGCAAAACGCTTGCGAAAGAGAGAAACGCTTAACTTTGCACACAACACAAAACTGTGTGCTTAGCCCGCCGCCCGCGCAAAGAGGCGGCAAGAAAGGCGGCACGCATTCGCCGCCGACAACCACCGACTCCCCTTATGTCCATCTCAAAAACCCGGCAAAGACTGCTTGAAGTGGCCCGTGAGCTTTTCGCGCACAAGGGGCTTGAGGCTACCACGATGAACGACATCGCACAGGCCTCCGGGCGCGGACGCCGCACGCTGTACACCTATTTCCGCAGCAAAGAGGAAATATACTACGCAGTCATAGAGGAGGAACTTGACCTACTATCCGAAAAGATGGACGCGGTGGCGCAGATGGACACCGAGCCCGAGGAGAAACTCATGACCCTCATCTACTCGCACCTCAGCAACATACGCGACACGGTGGCACGCAACGGCACGCTGCGGGCGGAGTTCTTCCGCAACATATGGATGGTGGAGAAAGTGCGCAAAACTTTCGACATGGAGGAGCGGCGCATCCTGCGGCAGGTGCTGCAGGAGGGTGTGGACAAGAAACGCTTCCGTGTGCCCGAGCTGGGGCTTCTGACGGACATCATCCAATACTCGGTGAAGGGGATGGAGGTTCCGTACATCTACGACCGCCTCGGCGTGGGGCTGACGGAGAGCGACACCTACCCCATCGTGCGCTCAATGCTGCGCCGCGTGCTTGACATGCCGTCCGCCACCGCCGCTGACAACGAGTGACACCGCCACCACGGGGCGGAGAAAAGGCTGAATATTCCGCACAAAGAGAATCTACAACATAACCACAGATAACAATATGGGACTTTTATCAGGAAAGACCGCACTGATAACGGGCGCAGCCCGCGGCATCGGCAAGGCCATCGCGTTGAAATTCGCCGAAGAGGGCGCAAATATCGCTTTCACCGACCTCGCCATTGACGAAAACGGTGAGACCACGCGTGCCGAGATAGAGGCAAAGGGCGTGAAGTGCCTCGCCTACGCCTCCAACGCCGCCAGCTTCGCCGACACCGAGGCGGTGGTGAAGAAAATACACGAGGACTTCGGCTCCATCGACGTGCTGGTCAACAACGCCGGCATCACGAAAGACGGACTCATGCTGCGCATGACAGAGCAGCAGTGGGACGCGGTTATTGCCGTGAACCTTAAGTCAGCATTCAACTTCATACACGCCTGCACCCCCATTATGATGCGCCAGCGCAAGGGCTCCATCATCAACATGGCATCCGTGGTGGGCGTTCACGGCAACGCCGGGCAGAGCAACTACGCCGCATCCAAGGCCGGGCTTATCGCCCTTGCCAAGAGCGTAGCGCAGGAGATGGGCAGCCGCGGCATACGCGCCAACGCCATCGCGCCGGGCTTCATCGAGACCGCAATGACGGCGCAGCTCTCCGAGGAGGTGCGCAAGGAGTGGATGAAGGCCATCCCCCTGCGCCGCGGCGGCAAGCCCGAGGACATCGCCGACGTGGCGACCTTCCTCGCATCCGACATGGCAAGCTACGTCAGCGGACAGGTGATTCAGGTGGACGGCGGAATGAACATGTGACCCGCCGCCGCGAGTCCACAAAGCAAACAGCCAATCCGCAAACCGCACTCTTGCCACCCCCGCGCCGCGCGGGGAGGAGGAAGAGCGCGGTTTGCACGTTAAACAGGCAAGTCCCGGCAAAAGCAACACACCAAGGCAATTGGAGATACTCTACGAAGACAACCATATCATCATCGCCAACAAGGCGCCAGGCGAGATAGTCCAGGGTGACAAGACGGGCGACCGCACGCTGTGCGACGAGGTGAAAGCATACATCAAGGAAAGCTGCGCCAAACCCGGCGCGGTTTTCCTCGGTGTGGTGCACCGCCTCGACCGCCCGGTAAGCGGCGCGGTGATTTTCGCCCGCACCAGCAAGGCGCTGGCACGCCTCAACGAGATGTTTCGCACAGGGCAGGTGGAGAAAACCTACCACGCCATAGTGTACGCGCCGCCCGCCGAGCCGGAGGGTACGCTGACGCACTGGCTCACGCGCAACGAGAAGCAGAACAAGGCTTACGCCCACCCGCACGAGGTGCCGGGGGCGAAGAAAGCGGTGCTCGACTACCGTATACTGGGACGCAGCGAGCGTTATACCTTGCTCGGCGTGCGCCTGCACACCGGCCGCCACCACCAGATACGCTGCCAGCTTGCGGCCGTTCACTGTGTGATAAAGGGTGACCTGAAATACGGCGCGCCGCGCTCCAACCCTGACGGCTCCATCTCGCTGCACGCCCGCAGCGTTTCCTTTGAGCATCCCGTGAGTCACAAGCGGGTGAGCGTAACGGCTCCGTACCCCGCAGACAAACTGTGGAATTGTTTCGGGCAGTAAAGCCCTCACGACACAGACAGACCGAACTATGACAATAGGCATTATCAACGCCATGCACAAGGAGCACGAGCAGCTTGCGGCGTTGTTGGAAAACAAGGAGACACTGGCGGCGGGACGCCAAAGCTACGTGCGCGGCACGTTCGGCACGCTGAGCCTTGTGCTTGCGGAGAGCGGAATAGGCAAGGTGAACGCCGCCGTGGGGGCGGTGGAGCTGATAAACCGCTTCTCGCCCGCCGCGATAGTCAATACGGGCGTGGCAGGCGGCATAGACAGCCGGCTCGCGGTGATGGACGTGGTGGCCGGCGCGAAAGTGGCTTACCACGACGTGGACTGCGGCGCGGAGAGCGAACACGGGCAGGTGCAGGGGCTTCCGTTGTACTATGAGGCGGACAGCCGTCTGCTTGCGGCGTCCACGGCACTTGACACGGGGACACGGCTTCACAGCGGACTGATATGCAGCGGAGACCAGTTCGTCACCGACCGCACGCAGCTCCAAGCCATCAAAGAACGCTACCCCGAGGGACTGGCGGTGGACATGGAGAGCGGTGCCCTGGCGCAGGTGTGCCACCTCTACGGCGTCCCGTTCCTCAGTTTCCGCATCATAAGCGACACGCCAGGCACTGAGGCTCACTTCGAGCAGTACAACAATTTCTGGGAAACGATGGCAGACCGCTCCTTTGGCGTGACCCGCGCCCTCCTTGAAAGCCTTTCCCGCATACAGCTCTGACACCACGTCCTTGGGCGGGAACGGCAAGGCTGCGTCTCCGAAACAGCAAGTACGCAAGAGACTACCGCACAGGCTCTCGCCGCGCAAGGGGAAGACAACCTGCACACCATTAATATGATGGAAAAGATAGCAAGCTTTACGATAGACCACACACGCCTCTGCCGCGGCATATTCGTCTCGCGCAAGGACAAGGTGGGCGGCGAAACCGTAACCACCTTTGACATAAGGATGAAGCTGCCAAACCGCGAGCCGGTGCTGGGGCAGGGCGCGATACACACCATCGAGCACCTCGCAGCGACCTACCTGCGCAACCACCCCGCGTGGAAAGACCGCATAGTGTATTGGGGACCCATGGGCTGCCTTACGGGCAACTACCTCATCGTGCGCGGCGACCTCACGAGCGCGGACATACTGCCGCTGATGACGGAGACTTTCCGCTTCGTGGCTGATTTTGAGGGCGAAATACCCGGAGCCACCGCCCGCGACTGCGGCACATGGCTGCTGCACGACCTGCCCATGGCACGCTACGAGGCACGCAAGTACGTGGAGCAGACCCTCGAACACGCCACAGAGGAAAACCTCAACTATCCGGCGTAAGCGCAAGACAAGAAAGAAACACCAAAATCTAAGTTATATGAAAAGATTACCCATCCTGCTTTCGGCGCTCTGCCTCGCCGCGACCGGTCCCACGGCCGCGTATGCGCAGAGTTCCGACTTCACGCTGGACACGAAGACCCCGGCAAACGCAGACAACGAGCCGCGCCCCGTCTTCCCCGTACCCTCGGCGCGCCAGCTGAAATGGAACCAGACCGAGTTCTACGCTTTCTTCCACTACGGAATGAACACCTACACCGGCAAGGAGTGGGGTGACGGCAGCGAGGCGGAGAGCACTTTCGCCCCGACCGGCAAGCCCAACCCGCGCCAGTGGCTCGAGGCCATCAAAGCGGGCGGCATGCGCGGCGGCATCGCCGTGGTGAAGCACCACGACGGCTTCTGCCTCTGGCCCACCGCCACCACCGAGCACAGCGTGAAAAACGCCGGTAACACGTACGGAAAGGAGACAAACATCCCCAAGGACTTCGGCGAGGCCGCGCGAGACCTGGGGCTGAAGTACGGTTTCTACATCTCCCCGTGGGACCGCAACAGCGCCTACTGGGGCGAGAAGGACTCGGACGGCAACTACACCGACAACTACGCCAAGAAGGTGTTCTTCGCCCAGTGTGCGGAGATGGCGCAGTACGGAGCCGACCAGTTTGAAATGTGGTTTGACGGCGCGACTGGCGACAACGGATACTACGGCGGAGCCAACACCACGCGCACCATTGACAATGCCACGCGCTACTATGACATACCCAACCTGCGCGACAGTATACACAACGCTTGCCCCAACATCATCCTCTGGGGCACGGGCGGCGAGGCGCGCTGGATAGGCAACGAGGCCGGCTGGGCCGGCGAGACCTGCTGGTCGTACGGTGACGGCACGAGCGGCTCGGAAACCGCGTGGAAGTGGTTCCCGGGAGAGAGCGACGCGAAAGCCACCTCGAGCGGGTGGTTCTACCACGACGGCGAGTCGGTGAAAAGCGCGGAGACGCTCTTCAAAATGTACCTTGAGACGGTGGGGCGTAACGCGACTTTCATCCTCAACTTCCCGCCCAACAAGGCAGGCGTGCTGCCCGACCAGGACGTGACGGTGCTTAAGGAGCTCGGCACGATGCTCAAGACGCGCCTCGGCACCGACCTCGTGCGCAAGAGCGGCGTTACCGTCACAGCCAGCGACGAGCGCACTGCCGGCGCGGCCCGCAACTACAAGGCGGCCAACCTTGCCGACGGCGACTCCACCACCTACTGGGCCTGCAACGACGGCAACAACACCGCAACCATCACCATCACTTTCCCCACCACGGAGACCGTGCGCTACGTCACCCTGCAGGAGTACATCCAGCTGGGCCAGCGCATAAAGGGCTTCACCATAGAGACAAGCCAGGACGGCACCACCTTCACAAAGCGCGGCGGCAGCATCGCCACCACCACGGTGGGCTACAAGCGCATCATACCGCTCAACGGCAGCACGTCGTCCAGCTACGGCACGGGCTACAAGGCAAAGGTGGTGCGCATCACCATCACCGACAGCAAGGCGTGCCCCACGTTGCACACCGTTTCGGTCTTCTAAGCGAAACCCTGTAAGTACAACTCCAACCAACGAAACAAATGAAAGCAAGACACTATATGGCTCTCGCGGCGCTTGCCCTCCCGCTGACGGCGGCGGCGCAGAGCGTGATAGACTTTGAGTCGGGGACGGGCTACACCGCAGTGGGCGTCTTCGACACTTGGGAGGACTCGCCCTTCCGCACCGGCGAGCTGACCGGCAACGCAAAGGTGGTGGCCAACCCCTACAAGGTGGTTGACGACATCATCGGCGAGGTCAACTCGTCCGACAACGTGCTCGCCTTCCAGCGCTCGCGCTGGGGCAGCAACACCTTCGGCGTGCGCGTCGACCTCGCCACGCCCATCAAGCTGTCGCAGAAGACGCAGTACATTCACGTGAAGATATACAAGCCCAAGGAAGGGCGCGTGATGCTCTTCGGCCTCGGCAGCCGCGACGACCGCCCCTGGCAGTCGAAGGAGGTGGTGCAGGTGGAGGCTTCCACCATGTCCACCGTGAAGACCGACGCGTGGAGCGACGCTGTCTTCGCAGTCACGGGCGCATCGGGGGTGAGCCTTCACAGCCTCGTGGTGGCCACCGACGTGGAGAGCACGCACGACCTTGACGCGGACTATGTGGCATACATAGACGACATCGAGGTGAACAACTCCACCACGCCGCGCATACAGTACGGCGCGTACCCCGTGAGCGTGGAGAAGACCACCACCCTCTCGCGTTCGGACCGCTACACCTCCAACATCAAGCTCACCTCGCCCACCGACGGTGAGCAGACGATAGAGCTGTCGCAGCAAAGTGACAAGCTGCTCTATCAGGACCGTCTCTCCAAGCAGCTGCTGGCCAAGGCAGGCGAGAAAGTTTCCGTGAGCCTTGGCTTCAACCTTGCCTCGGGCAACAACCCCTGGATGCACAGCTACTTCTACCTCGACCAGAACTGCAACGGCAAGTTTGACACCTCGCTCAACGACGACGGCACGCCCGCCGACGGCAGCGACGTGATGTCGTACTCCTACTACGACGGCAAAAACAGCACCGGCGCCACGGCGGCGCAGAACCCCTCCATCGCCGCGCCCGACTTCACCGTGCCCGCCGGTCTTGAGCCTGGCTTCTACCGCCTGCGCGGTAAGGTGGACTGGGACTGCATCGACCCGGCCGGCAACGCCGCCACAGGCAACCTCATCGCCAACAACGGCGGCGTGATTGTCGACACGCGCCTCAACGTGCATGCCGACGAGGTGGAGATTTCGCGCGGACAGAACGCGCAGGGAACCAACGGCGAGATACTCAACGAGGACGGCTCCGACTTCCAGACGAAGAAGATACCTTTCGGCGAGCCGTACACCATCAAGGTGAAACCCGCCGCACAGTTCACCTTCTCGCACATTGTCATCCGCCACGGCTACCTCAGCAAGGACAGCCTTGTCTTTGAGACGCCGCAGTACGAGGATGTGACCATACCGGCCTACCTCTTCACGGACAACACGTACACCATCCCGGCCAAGTACATCGACGGCGATGTGCGCATCACGCCGTACTTCCCCGCCGAGGGCGAGAGCACGGGCGACGACGAGGAGCTGTACAAGCGCAACTTCTCTGACGACCTCGCCGTGACGCGCACCGACCGCAAGCTCAACAGCTTCACGTTCACGGGCAGCAGCACCACCACCGCACAGAAGGTGACCGTGCCCTCGCTCAGCACCAACTACGTCTACCGCGACCTCACCAACGGCTGCGTGGTGAACCTCGCCCCCGGCGAGACGGTGTCGACGGCTGTTGACTACACCGGCCGCGCCATGCACATGTACCTGTACATCGACCTCGCCAACGACGGACACTTCACGGGCACAGTGGGCACCAACGGCGTGCCCACGCTCACCAGCGACCTCGTGGCGTACACCTACTACCAAAACTACAACAGCGAGGGTACGTACTACTCCACCGGCGGCGGCGACGCGTCGCTCTGGCAGAAGCTGCCGTCGTTCACCCTTCCCGAGGGGCTGCCCAACGGCATCTACCGCGCGCGCTTCAAGGTGGACTGGGACAACATCGACCCGGCCGGCCACTACAGCGAGAGCGAGGGAAACAAAATCAGCGACAACGGCGGCCAGGTGGTGGACTTCCTCATCCACGTGCAGAGCGGCAAGGGCAAGCTTGACGTGCGCACCGTGAACGGCTCGCTCGTAGGCAGCGGCAACACGGGTCTGCCCGCTACCATCTCGCCCAAGGCGGGCTTCACACTCCTCCCCGTGGGTGCGGCCGACGGCTACACCGCCACCAAGATGGTGGTGCGCCACGGCGCAAACCTTGACGGCGACCAGTACGACGCCAACGGCAACCGCCAGTGGGGCGAGTACGAGGCCGACGCGACGCAGGCTTACGCCCTCCCCGCCGACAGCGTGGACGGCGATGTGCGCGTCACCTGCGAGTTTGACGGCACGGGCGCGGACTACAAGCTGGTTTTCGGCGACGAGTTTGACGTTGCCGACGGCTCGCAGCCCGACTCCAAGTACTGGAGCCGCTCGGCATGGGCCACCCCGACATGGAAGCGCTTCTGCGCGCAGACCGCCGAGGGGCAGAAGCTCACGGGCTGGATTGAGGACGGCAAGCTGGTGCTGCGCTGTCTCGCCAACCCCTACGACGACGAGGTGAACGCCAACACAAAGGAGAAGCTCGACATGATTAGCGGCGCTGTGGAGACCGCCGGCAAGGTGGACTTCACTTACGGCAAGGTGGAGGGACGACTGATGACCGTGGGACACACGGGCAACTTCCCCGCTTTCTGGATGATGCCCACCAAGAGCACCTACGGCGGCTGGCCTTACAGCGGCGAGATTGACATCTGGGAGCAGATAGACGCCCAGAACATAACCCACCACACCATCCACTCCAAGTGGGCCAACAAGACCACCGACGGCGCCGACTGCCAGGGCCAGACCAACAACCCGGCAAAGACCGGCACCGCTACCGCCACACTTGAAAACTACCACACCTTCGGCCTTGAGTGGACGGAGAACCTCCTGACATGGTATGTGGACGGCAAGCAGGTGTTCTCTTACGCCAAGAGCACCAGCGAGAGCGACCTCAACCTCGGGCAGTGGCCTTTCGACAAGCCGTTCTACCTCATACTCAACCAGAGCGTGGGCAACGGCTCCTGGGCAAAGGCTGCCGACACGAGCTTCACTTACGAGACGAAGTTTGACTGGGTGCGCGTTTACCAGAAGGATGAAAGCACGACGGGCATTTCCGCCGCAGACGCCACCCGGCAGCTCGACTTCTATGTGTACCCGGGCAAGATACGCATCGTGTCGCCCGCCAGCACGCCGGTGTCCATTGTCGACATGCAGGGACGCGTGGTGTACAGCGAGACACTGCAGGGCAACAAGACCGTAGCCCTCGACCACGGCGCGTATGTGCTGAACGGGACGAAGGTTGTGGTGCCCTGACACACCCAACCGCGTCATTATACCCTGAGCGGGGGCGTGTCTGCGTAAAGCGGACACGCCCCCGCGCCTTTTTATATAGCGGGCAGCATAGACTCGGTATTATTATGCCGCAGCGACGCGCGGGCGAAAGCGAAAGCGCCGACGGACGGCAGGAAGAAAAGACCGGGACGGATTCCCTCATTTGGAAATCCGCCCCGGTTTGTATTGGCCGCGCACGGGGACGAAGCCGGCGCGCCACGTCCGCGCTTGCCCTTTTATTCCATCGTGATGACCTTGCTCGACTCCTCGCCAAACTGGCTCACCACGCGCACCGCCACTTTGCGCCCCGGCTCGAAGAGCATCTTTTCCGAGCGGAAAGTGTAGAGGGTGTCCCAAAGCTCGTCGCTGAGCTCGATGTGCAGTGTGGCCTCGGCTTTCTTCTTTGTCCTTGCGCTCGACTTTGCAAGGCCATCCAGCCCCTTCCGCCATGCGGCAAACTCTTTCTTGTCACCGCCGCAAAAGTGGATGCCTCTCACGATAAACTGGCGGCCGTCGTAGCGGTCGTCCATCTCCCAGTAGGCGATATCCTCCACCGAGCGAGCCTTCACGTCGTCCTTTATAGGGTCGTAGATGTCGAGCCCGCGTATCTCTATGTGGCAGTAGGCGGGGTCGTCCTCCTCGCGCACGAGGGCGATGTCGGGTTCGCCGATGGTGATGAACGAACCCGCGCCGCGGTCCTTCCTCAGCAGTCCGTCCTGCATCAGGTCGTCGTGCATGCGCACCTTGGAGACGGTGTAGTTGCCGAAGTTGTAGTCCTTCTCGTTGATGCTGTCCTCAAAGGAGAAGCCCAGGAGGATGAGCCATGAGGCGCCCTCGGTCTGGGGACCGCCGCGAAACTCCTGTATGGCCTTGTTCACCGCCACCCTGCTCACGGTGCCGAACTTCGGTCCTATCATGAAGTAGGCCAGGCGCTCCCTGCCGTCCTGGTCCTTGTAGTAGCCGCGGGCGTTGAGGTACGGGCTTGGCACGGACTCCATGCCGTGGAAGATGGCCTGCTGCGTCCTGTCGCCGTTGCGCACGCCGCTGCTCTGCAGGTGGGCGAAGATGCGCTCCTCGAAGAGGCGGTTCTCCTCCTCCTCTCCGGCGGAGAGGGTGATGCTTTCGGGCGGCAGCACGTTGTACGACTGCAGCGTCTCCACGGTGAACGGGCCGCTCACCCTCAGCCGTTTCTTGTCCTCCTTGGGCTGGTCGTAGAGTACTTCCTCCGCCGGCGGCAGGTTGTTGGCGAGGCTCTTCAGCGTGATGTGCGGCACGGTCTTGTATTTGAAGCCCTGGCAGACGTCCCTGTTCCGCTCGTCCGCAAGTTCGTAGTAAGGGAATAGCGCCGACGTGAGGCGCCTCTTGGCTATGTTCAGCGCGATGCGGCTGGTGTCGATTGTTATCCAGCGCCTGCCCCACTGCTCGGCCACGTAGGCGGTGGTGCCGCTGCCGCAGGTGGGGTCGAGGACAAGCTCGCCGGGGTCGGTGGTCATTAGGATGCAGCGCTGGATGGGCTTTAAGCCGGACTGGACGACGTAGAGTTTTTTACCTCCGAGAGAACTAGATACATCGTTCCATATATTAGTAATTGTCATATATGGGAAATCCTCTAAATATCGAACATATGCCAAGGTGTTGTCTAACGAGACAATCCTATTTAGTGATATAAGTCTCTCAATTCCTTTTTGATGTGTTTTCCAACTACCTGTTCGGATTGTATAAGTTTTACCGTTAAATACTATTGGGAATTGCGCTGATACAGAA
>CAVGTC010000037.1:0-19392 GCA_963632255.1 Lachnospiraceae bacterium
GGTACTTTGAAGGCCAAGCCGCACTTCAGTGACCCGACACCACGGTATTCCGTGGCCCAAGTGCAGGCGTTTTGACTCGAAAGTGGCTGAAAATCAACACAGGCAAAAATAAAGGGACAATCCTCGCGGGATGTCCCTATCTTGTAGTACAAAGATAATACATTTTTCCGCCAAAAGCAAATGGGCGAACCTGGGGAGAAGAGGGCTTCGTTTTCGGTTTGTTTACATTTCATGCCGTTTCGTTTCCAAAAACTGTCACTGTCGCGGCGGGTGCGGCGGGATATTTTTGCGGCGGCGTTCCGCCCCCTTCCGCCCGCCCCGCCGGGCTGTGCCTGTGTCCCTCGCCGGTTTGTCCGCAGCGCGTCGGCGGGCGGGCGAAATAATGCGCGGCGGGGTGCGCCGTTAAAAGAAAAGTGCTAATTTTGCCACGCTTTACCGCACCCCTTGCCGAGGGCGGGGCGGGACTTCCCGCCGCCCGTATGCCGAGGACGCGGTTTCTTTAATATTAAGGGAAAACAAACAAAAAGGACAGACAAGAGATGGATATTACTTTTGAGAAAGCCGGCAACGTGAGCGGCGAACTCACCGTGAAGATGGTAAAGGCCGATTACGAGGCGCAGGTGGCAAAGACGCTCAAAGAGTACAGCCACAAGGTGCAGATGCCGGGCTTCCGCAAGGGGAAAGTGCCCGCAGGTCTTGTGAAGAAGATGTACGGCACGCAGATTAAGGCTGACGAGGTGAACAAGCTGCTTCAGGACAGCCTGTTCGGCTACATAAAGGACAACAAGGTGAACATGCTTGGCGAGCCGCTCGGCAGCGACAAGCAGGAACCGCAGGATATTGAGAAGCAGGACGACTTCACCTTTGTTTTTGACATCGCGCTTGCCCCCGAGTTCAAGGCCGAGCTTGGCGCGGGCGACACTGTCGACTACTATGACATAGAGGTGAGCGACGAGGCCGTCAACAAGCACCTCGACGCGCTGCGCCAGCAGGGCGGCCATCCCGAGGAGGTGGAGGAGTTTGCCGACAAGGACATCCTCCGCGGCACGCTCGCCGAGCTTGACGGCGAGGGCAAGCCCCTCAAGGGCGGCGTGGTGGTGGAGAACGCCTCGCTGATGCCCGCCTATTTCGTGGGTGACGACCAGAAGAAGCTCTTCGAGGGTGTGAAGAAAAACACCGTCCTGACTTTCAACCCCTCCAAGGCTTACGAGGGCAAGGACGTGGAGATTGCCTCCCTGCTGAAAATATCCAAGGACGACGTGGCGGCGCACACCGGCGACTTCAGCTTTGAGGTGAACACCATCAGCCGCTTCGTGCCCGCCGCGCTCGACCAGGACTTCTTCGACAAGGCTTTCGGCAAGGACACCGTGAAGAGCGAGGACGAGTGCCGCGCCAAGGTGAAGGAGAACATACAGGCCATGCAGGTAAACGACAGCGACTACAAGTTCCTTCTTGACGTGCGTGCCTACATGGACGGCAAGGTGGGGCAGCTTGAGTTCCCCGACGAGCTCCTCAAAAAGATAATGAAAGCCAACAACAAGGACAAGGACGAGAAGTTTGTAGAGGACAACTACGCCAAGAGCGTGGAAGAGCTCAAGTGGCACCTCATCAAGGAGCAGCTCGTCGAGGCGCAAGGCGTGAAAGTGGACGACAAGGACGTGAAGTCCGCCGCCGTGCAGGCCGCCCGCTTCCAGTTTGCGCAGTATGGCATGACCAACATTCCCGACGAGTATCTCGAGCAGTACGCGCAGGAGATGCTCAAGCACAAGGAGCAGGTTAACCAGCTTGTCGAGCGCTGCATCGACGGAAAGCTCGCGAAGGCTCTCAAGGGCGTGGTGACGCTCAACCACAAGAGCGTGTCGCCCGAGGACTTCACCAAGCTTTTCGAGCAGAAATAACAACCACCTTGCGGCAGGGTCGGCGGCGCGCGCGTTTGAGGCGTGCCGCACGCCGGCGCCGCCCGCACTGCGGGAAAACAGCCATGCGAAACCGAGGCGGTGCGCCCCGTGCGTATGGCTTTTTTCTTTGCGCGGACGGGCACGCCTCCGCCGCGCGGGACACCCGCCGGGGGCGGCGGGGACAGAAACAAACAATGCGGCGCGTTACACGCGCCGCGCAAAAGCCTAATGACATGATTGCAGACGATTTCAGGAAATTCGCAACCTCGCGCCCGGGCATCGACTCCCTCGCGCTCGATGGCGTGATAAAGGCGCAGAGCCAGTACCTCAACCCATACATTCTTGAGGAAAGGCAGCTCAACGTGACGCAGATGGACGTCTTCTCGCGTCTTATGATGGACCGCATCATCTTCCTCGGCACGCAGATTGACGACTACACGGCCAACACCCTGCAGGCGCAGCTGCTTTACCTCGACTTCACAGACCCGGGCAAGGACATCTCCATCTATGTCAACTCTCCCGGCGGCTCCGTCTCTGCGGGACTGGGCATATACGACACGATGCAGTTTATCCAAAGCGACGTGTCCACCATATGTACCGGCATGGCCGCCTCCATGGCCGCCGTGCTGCTTGTGGCCGGCGCGGAAGGCAAGCGGCGCGCGCTGCCCCACAGCCGCGTGATGATACACCAGCCCCTCGGCGGCGTGCAGGGGCAGGCGTCGGACATCGAGATAACGGCACGCGAGATACAGAAGCTCAAACGCGAGCTCTACACCATCATAGCCGAGCACTCGCACACCGACTTTGACAAGGTGTGGGCCGACTCCGACCGCGACTACTGGATGACGGCAGAGGAGGCGAAGGCGTACGGCATGATTGACTCCGTTTACCAGCCGCGCAAACACGGCAACGCCGCCAAGGAGCAGTAAAGGCACACACAGACATGGCTAAGAAAAAACAAGGAGGCGAGGACCGCTGCGACTTTTGCGGACGCGCCGAGAGCGACGGCGTGCGCCTTCTCGGCAACACGGAGGGCATGCACATATGCTCGGCGTGCATAGCGCAGGCTTACACTATGCTCAACGAGTACGTGCCTGGCGAGATGGCCAACCTGATGGCGGGGCAGCGCAAGGCGAAGCCCGAGGCGCCCGCCCTCAAGGAGATACCCAAGCCGCAGGAGATAAAGCAGTACCTCGACCAGTACATCATAGGGCAGGACAGCGCGAAGCGCTACCTCAGCGTGGCGGTGTACAACCATTACAAGCGCCTCCGCCAGGGGGCTGACACGGCGGGGCAGGACGACGGCGTGGAGATAGAGAAGTCCAACATTGTCATGGTGGGCTCGACGGGCACGGGCAAGACGCTCCTCGCACGCACCATCGCGCGGCTGCTTGACGTGCCGTTCACCATTGTCGACGCCACGGTGTTCACCGAGGCCGGCTACGTGGGCGAGGACGTGGAGAGCATTCTCTCGCGCCTGCTGCAGGTGGCGGACTTTGACGTGGCGCGCGCCGAGCGCGGCATCGTCTTCATTGACGAGATTGACAAAATAGCGCGCAAGGCCGACAATCCCTCCATCACGCGCGACGTGAGCGGGGAGGGCGTGCAGCAGGGGCTGCTCAAGCTGCTTGAGGGCTCGGTGGTGAACGTGCCGCCCAAGGGCGGGCGCAAGCACCCCGACCAGGATTATGTGCACGTGGACACGCGCAACATTCTTTTTATTTGCGGCGGCGCGTTTGACGGCATTGAGAAGAAAATAGCGCAGCGGCTCAACTCGCACACCGTGGGCTTCAACTCCGTGCAGAACGCCAAGCGTGTCAGCGCGGACAGCCTCATACAGTATGTCGAGCCGCAGGACTTGAAGAGTTTCGGACTTATCCCCGAGATTATCGGACGCCTGCCGGTGCTTACCTACCTTTGCCCGCTTGACCGTGCCGCGCTGCACAAAATTCTCACCGAGCCGAAAAACTCGCTCGTGCGTCAGTACATCAAGCTCTTCGACATGGACGGCGTGAAGCTGTCCTTCGCCCCCGAGGCGCTTGACTACATAGTCGACAAGGCAGTGGAGTACAAGCTCGGCGCGCGCGGACTGCGCTCCATCGTGGAGACGGTGATGATGGACGCCATGTACGAGACACCCTCTTCGGGCAAGAAGAAGTTTGTGGTGACGAAAGAGTACGCCGAGGCGCAGCTCGCGGCGAGCAACCGCCGGTTGGCTTAGTCTGGCTTCGTACACCTTATATATAAGGAGTGCGCAGCGGCGGCTTGCCGGGCGGAAACGGCACGGCGGAAAAAATATTTGCACCGGGCGGCGGCATTGGATTTTTGTTATAACTTTGCTAAGGTGAAAAAGGGCGGTGGAGGCCGTCGTGCGTCCTCGCGCTCTTTTTCCCGCGAGTCCTAACGAAACCAATGCCATGAACGAGAACACCGACCTGCGCAAGGAGCTGAAGAAGTATTTCGGTTTCGACGCCTTTAAAAGCAACCAGGAAGCGGTCATACGCACCCTGCTGGGCGGAGGCAACGCTTTCGTGCTGATGCCTACGGGAGGCGGGAAATCGCTTTGCTACCAGCTGCCGTCGCTCCTTATGGAGGGGACGGCCATCGTGGTGTCGCCGCTCATCGCGTTGATGAAAAACCAGGTGGACGCCATCCGCCACACCTGCCAGGAAAACGGCGTGGCGCATTTTCTCAACTCGTCCCTCACAAGGGCGCAGGCTGAGGAGGTGCGCAACGACATCCTGCGCGGCGTGACGAAGCTGCTCTACGTGGCTCCGGAGTCGCTGACGAAGGAGGACAACATGGCGTTCCTCAAAAAGGTGCGCATATCGTTCTATGCCATTGACGAGGCGCACTGCATCTCGGAGTGGGGGCACGACTTCCGGCCGGAGTACCGCAAGATCCGCCCCATAATCAACGAGATTGGTGATGCGCCGGTCATAGCTCTCACGGCTACGGCCACCGACAAGGTGCGTACGGACATCAAGAAAAACCTCGGCATCATGGACGCGGCGGAGTTTAAAAGCTCGTTCAACCGCCCCAACCTCTACTATGAGGTGCGCCCGAAGACCGCAAGCATCGACAAGGATATCATACGCTTCATCAAGCAGCAGCCGCGGTGCAGCGGCATCATTTACTGCCTGAGCCGCAAGCGCGTGGAGCTTCTTGCCGAGGTGCTGCGCACCAACGACATCAAGGCGGAAGCCTACCACGCGGGTATGGACGCCGCCACACGCTCGAAGACGCAGGACGATTTCCTGATGGAGCGCATTGACGTGATTGTCGCTACCATTGCCTTCGGCATGGGCATCGACAAGCCCGACGTGCGTTTCGTCATACACTACGACATACCCAAGAGCCTAGAGGGCTACTACCAGGAGACGGGGCGCGCCGGCCGCGACGGCGGTGAGGGCAAGTGCGTCGCCTTCTACTCACACAAAGACTTACAAAAACTGGAAAAATTCATGGAGGGCAAGCCGGTGGCCGAGCAGGACATCGGCAGGCAGCTCCTGAAAGAGACCGCAGCCTACGCTGAGAGTTCGGTCTGCCGCCGCAAACTGCTGCTACACTATTTCGGCGAGCGGTATGACAGGGACAACTGCGGAAACTGCGACAACTGTTTACATCCCCAAAGAAAAGTGGAAGCAAAGGACGATTTGGTGAAGACATTAGAGGTGATTGTTGCTACCAAGGAGAATTTCAGAGACGACTACATTAAAGATATACTTTGCGGACGGAAAACCGATGAGGTGTGCGCCCACCACCACGAGCAGCTGGAGGAATTCGGTTGCGGAGAGGACAAGGATGACCGTCAGTGGAACGCCGTCATACGCCAGGCTCTCATATCGGGCTACCTCAGCAAGGATGTCGAGAACTACGGCGTGCTAAAAATGACGGAAGCGGGACGCGCTTTTCTGGCGAAGCCCGTCGCCTTCTCCATTGTAGAGGACCGCAACTACGATGACTTTGAGGATATGGAGGAGCCGCAGAGCGGTGCAGCCTGTGCCGTGGACCCCGTGCTCTACCAGATGCTGAAAGACCTCCGCAAGAAGTTGTCAATGGACCTTGATGTGCCGCCTTACGTCATCTTTCAGGACAGCTCGCTGGAGGCGATGTCCACCGTTTATCCCCAGACGCTGGACGAGCTGCAGAACATACCCGGCGTGGGCGCGGGAAAGGCAAAGCGCTACGGCACGGAGTTCTGCAAACTCATCAAGCGGCACTGTGAGGAGAACGAGATTGAGCGTCCCGAGGACATGCGCATACGCACCGTCGCCAACAAGTCGAAGATAAAGGTGAGCATCATACACAGCATCGACCGCCAAATAGCACTTGACGACATCGCAGTGTCGATGGGCATTGAGTTCGCCGAGCTGCTTGACGAGATTGAGGCGATTGTGTACTCGGGCACGAAGCTCAACATTGACTATTTCATCTACGACGTGTTGGACGAAGACCATGTGGACGATATATACCAGTATTTCAAGGAGAGCGAGACTGACGACCTTGATGCCGCCGTTGACGAACTCGGCGCGGACTACAGCGAGGAGGAGATACGCCTTGTGCGAGTGAAGTTCATCTCCGAGATGGCCAACTGACACAGCGTGGCGCAGCCGTAAAACTGATTATGACAAGCAACAACAGCATAGAGGCTCCCGAAAGGAAGAGCCTGAACTTCATCGAGCAGATAGTTGAGAACGACCTCAAGGAGGGCAAGAACGGGGGGCGGCTACAGACGCGTTTCCCGCCCGAGCCCAACGGCTACCTGCACATCGGGCACGCCAAGGCCATTTGCATGGACTTCGGCGTGGCGGAGAAATTCGGCGGCGTATGCAACCTGCGCCTTGACGACACCAACCCGCAGAAGGAGGACACGGAGTATGTCGACGCGATTAAGCGGGACATAGAGTGGCTCGGCTTCAAGTGGGGGCACATCTACCACGCGTCAGACTACTTCCAGCAGCTCTGGGATTTCGCCGTGCGGCTTATCAAGGAGGGTAAGGCTTACGTGGACGAGCAGACGAGCGAGCAGATTGCCGCGCAGAAGGGCACGCCCACGCAGCCGGGCACGGCAAGTCCGTTCCGCGACCGCCCCGCCGAGGAGAGCCTCGCGCTTTTTGAGAAGATGAACAGCGGCGAACTTCCGGAGGGCGCAATGGTGCTGCGTGCCAAGATTGACATGGCAAGCCCCAATATGCACTTCCGTGACCCCATCATCTACCGCATCATCAATAAGGAACACCATCGCACGGGCTCAAAGTGGAAGGCTTACCCCATGTACGATTTCGCCCACGGGCAGAGCGACTACTTTGAGGGTGTGACGCATTCCATCTGCACCTTGGAGTTTGTGCCCCACCGTCCGTTGTACGACTACTTTGTGGACGAGCTGAAAGAGGGAAAGGACTTGG
Organism: Lachnospiraceae bacterium; assembly: GCA_963632255.1. Lineage (GTDB taxonomy): Bacteria > Bacteroidota > Bacteroidia > Bacteroidales > Bacteroidaceae > Alloprevotella. The sequence continues at coordinate 7,307 of CAVGTC010000037.1, forward strand.
ACGACAACCGCCCGAGGCAGTATGAGTTCAACCGACTCAACCTCACTTACACCGTGATGAGCAAGCGCAAGCTGCTCGCGTTGGTGAAGGAGGGGCTGGTTGACGGTTGGGACGACCCCCGCATGCCGACCGTCTGCGGGCTCCGCCGCCGCGGCTACTCGCCCGAGGCAGTGCGCCATTTCATTGATATGATTGGCTACACCAAGTTTGACGCGCTCAACGACTACGCCATGCTTGAGGCTGCCGCCCGCGAGGACCTCAACGCCCGCGCGCTGCGTGTCTCTGCCGTGCTCAACCCCGTAAAGCTCGTCATCACCAACTATCCCGAGGGTAAGACCGAGGAGATGGAGGCCGTCAACAACCCCGAAAACGAGGCGGACGGCACGCACACCATCACGTTCAGCCGCGAGCTGTGGATGGAGCGCGATGACTTTATGGAGGACGCCCCGAGGAAGTTCTTCCGCATGGTGCCGGGCAAGGAGGTGCGTCTGAAAAACGCGTACATCGTGAAGTGTACCGGCTGCAAGAAAGCGGCGGACGGTACCGTGGAAGAGGTTTATGCCGAGTACGACCCGCTGAGCCGTAGCGGACTTGAGGGAGCAAACCGAAAGGTGAAGGGTACGCTGCACTGGGTGAGCGCGGCTCACTGCCTGCCCGCCGAGGTGCGGCTGTACGACCGCCTCTTTACGGTGGAGAACCCTTCGGCGGACGACAGGGACTTCCGCGAGCTACTGAACCCCGACTCGCTGAAAGTGCTTACCAACTGCTATGTGGAGGAGTTTGCCGCCGCCAACGACAGTGCTGCCAACCGCTACCTACAGTTCCAGCGCATCGGCTACTTCACCTACGACAAGGATTCCGCTCCCGGCAAGCTCGTCTTCAACCGCACTGTCGGGCTGAAGGACAGCTGGAGCAAGAAGTAGGGCAGCTGCGAAACTTGGCGTGCCGCCCAGGCGGTGCGTATGGAAAGACAGGCACAGGCGGAGCAGTCCCGGCTTACCCTTTGGGGGCGGGGTGCGCCGCTTGCGCCTTTTCTTTTGGGAGTTGAAAGTTCCCGTTAAGTCGGGCGGAAATAACCAAACAGCCTTGGACTTTTCCGCAGCGGCCACATTGCAGAGATGAGACCTTTTTGCGCCAGGCGTAGCGGATGCGTGGTTTAGGCAGCGCGGCTCGCGTCTGGCTGCCGCCGCTAATAGGGCTTCGGGTTTTCATTCTCCGTGTTTCCCCGTCTAACACTTCCCGTCTCCCGGTTTCCCTTTGCATCCGGGCGGCGCGGGGCGCGTATTTCCACAGGACACATTAATATATATATGGCAGACCGCTATTTGGAAGAGGCCGTACGGCAGTACGAGCAAGGCATTGAAAGCAACGAGCCGTTCTATATGGACGCGTCCACGCTGCTTGACATCCAGGCCTATTACGCGCGCGACAACCGTCACTACGATGCCGAGCGCTGCCTGCGTTTCGCCCTGCGCCTCCATCCCGACGATGAAGAGGTGCTTGTGGCGAAAGCCTACCAGCTGAAAAACCAAGGACGTTGGTCGGAGGGACTTGCCATTGTCAACGCTGTGACGGACAAGGGCAACCGCGAGGTGCAGCTTTTCTACATTGAGATGAGCATCGCGGCGGGACAACTGGACGAAGCGGAGGACGCGCTGCAAGCCGACCTTGACGCGGCGGAGCGTGGCGAGTTGTGCGACTGGTATGTCGACTTTGCTGAGATACTCCTCGACTACGGCTATGCCGCGCGCTCGCTGAAATGGCTGCGCAAGGTGCGTAATGTGCCCTACACCTACCGCGACGCGAAACATTTCTTCGAGCTGCTGGCCGATGCCGAACACCTCGCCGGTGACGACAAAGGCAGCGTGGAGGCGGCCAACCGTCTCATTGACGCCGATACCTATGACGCTGTGTCGTGGTGTCAGCTCGCCGAGGTGCAGCAGACGACCGGTGACTACGAGGAGAGCATAAAGAGCTGTGACTACGCGCTTGCCGTCAGTCCCGGGCACCGACAGGCGATGAGCACAAAGCTTTTCGACCTCTTCGCACTCGGACGCGCGGAGGAGGCTTTCTCGCTGTGCCGCCAGTATATGGACGAGCAGCCCGACGACTACACCCTCCCTATGTACGCCGGCGAGCAGTACAGCTCACTTGAGGCGGAGGGGGAGGAAAGAAAGCGGAACCTGCGGCAGGCGGAGACACTTCTGCGCCGCGCCCTGTCGCTCTGCCAGATAGAGAACGCTGACCGCACGCGCATCTTCAGCGCGCTTTCGCACACGCTATGTATGCTGGGACGCGCGGACGAGGCCGAGGAGCAGATGCTTGCGGCCGTTTCGTCGGGCATCTCCCGCTACGAAGCGCACGTGCAGCTTGCCGCGTGGCTGGGCGGCGCGGGTGACACGGCGGGCGTTTTGCGGCAGTTGCGTAAGGCTTTTTCCTGGCGTGCCGCGTCCGGCGACCCCGACGGTTTCTCCGTGGCGCAGACCCTTGTCGCGCAAGGGCTTTTCCGAGAGGCGGAGGACTTGTGGCGGACTTTTCCCTTGCCGCCCGCCGCATTCTCGCGCAAGGAACTCAACGCCTTGCTCGCCCTGGCGATGTACCACCTCGGCGAGTCCCGGCTGCATAGCCTCTTTATGGCAATTTCGGTGCGTGAGTGCCCGTACTATCTTGCCGAGCTTTTCCATAACGAGCTTCCCGGCGTGCCGATGGGTGACTTCCCCACCCATATGGTGTCGGAAATGCTGAAAATGCAGAGCGAGGCAAGGGATGCGATCGAAAATGACAGGGGCAAAAGACGGGGAGAAGAGGACGGAGCGTCCGGCACGCCCGATGACTGACAAAGGAATATTGGCACAGAATAATTCTATGCGCAAAGGGGAGGGGATAAGCCTGCTTTGCGCCTAACATAAAAGCAAAAACAAATAGGCAAACAGACAAAACAGATGAACCTTACGTTGACATTCAAGAGGACGGCGTGGGCGCTGCTGCTCGCGCTCTTCGCCGCGTTGCCCGCAAAGGCCGTGCTGAAGGAGAAAAACCTCTCAGCCACGCTCTCCGTGCTGCGGGCGGAACTGGCCGCTTCTTACAGCGAACAGAAGCAGAACATGGCACGCTACAACGCCATGACGCAGATGCAGCACAAGCAGATGCTGTCGCTTATGCAGCGCAGCGACCAGATTGGACTTATGCTCTACTCGCAGAAGCAGGACTTCACTTTCGACATGACCTACGCCTGCCACGAGGCCACCTCGCTCTACCGCGAGTTCAGCAAGCGCAGCGTGCCATACCAGAAGATTCTCGACCGCTTGAACACGGAACTCAACCGTTACAACGCGCTCATCGCCTCACTTGAAGCCATCCCGCCCGCAAAAAAAGGCGGGAACGCCCACGCGCAGGTGACCGTGAACAACGGTCAGACCACTCCTGTGCTTGTGGGACCTGCCGGAGCCGTCGCTAACGGGGCGAAAGCCGCCGGCAAGCCCGGCGCGCCGGCCATCTCCCTGCTTGACAAGCGCGGCGAGGCCGACCGCGACGCGTGCCTCAAGTACGCCATCGCCCTGCGTGACAACCTTGAGAAAATGAAAACCAGCGTGGTGCAGGACAACGAGCACTACAAAATGACCTCGGGCAAGCTCGGCAAGCTCAACACTTATGCCCTGCAGCGTTACACCTCCATACAGCAGAACATCTTCCTCAACGGTGATGCCAACTACTTTGAGATACTTGGGCAGCTGTCGCGCTACGTCAGTCTTGCCAAGGCCGACGCAAGCGAGAAATACGACACCGAGCGTGCCGACGAAAACGGCAAACGCCACAGGGTGCAGTCGCAGTGGCGCGGTCCGATAGTGGGAGGACTCACCTTTTTCGTGCTGTTCTACATCCTTGTCGCCGCACTGCTCAGCAACGTCCTTGTGCGCTGGCTCGTGCCCAAGCGTTTCCGCACGGAAGAGTTCATGAAAAAGAAAGTGTGCCTCATCCTCGCGGCGGCGATGATAATATTTGCCATATCCGTAATGGTGTGCCGCACCTTTATGTACCAGAACTTCTTCCTCATGGCATCCAAGCTGCTCATAGAGTACTCCTGGCTGCTTTGCGCCATCTTCGTTTCGCTTCTCATACGCCTCTGTGGCGACCAGATAAAGAGCGGCTTCCGCATCTACACGCCCGTCATGCTGATGTCGTTTGTGGTCATCACTTTCCGCATCGTCTTCATCCCCAACAACCTTGTGCAGCTCATCTTCCCGCCCGTGCTGCTTGTCTTCACCTTGTGGCAGTGGAACGTGATTGGAAGACATAACGACAACATACCCAAGAGTGACATCTTCTACACTTGGATATCGCTTGTCATTATGGTAAGCTCCACGTTTGCCGCGTGGTACGGCTACACGTTGCTTTCGGTGCAGATACTCATCTGGTGGATGTTCCAGCTCGCCTGCATACAGACCGTCACCTGCGTGTACGACCTCCTCGCGCTCTACGAGGAACGTTACTTACTGCGCCGCATAGGGGAGAAGAAAAACGACCTCGTGGGCAAGACGGCACACCTCAACATACTGCAGGCCATACGCAAGCGGCACGAGCGGCATATCAACCAGACCTGGTTTTACGATTTCGTGGCCATGGCCGTGGTACCCGTACTCGGTGTCTTCTCCATCCTGCTCTCCATTTGGTGGGCGGCCGACGTCTTCGACCTTACCGCCACCGTGCTGAGCATTTTCCTCACCAACTTCCTCAACGTCGACGGCGTGGTGCAGCTTTCCCTCGCCAAGATAGTGCTTGTCGCGTCGCAGTATTTCGTGTTCCGTTACGCCAACTACCTTATCAAGGCACTCTACCACAAATACCATAAGTCAAAGGTGGTGGTCAACGGCAAGCCAAACTTCACGCTCGCCAACAACATCATTTCCATCTGCGTGTGGGGACTCTATTTTGTCATCTCCATCAAGATGCTCAAGATACCCTCCACCGCCATTTCGGTCATCTCCGCCGGACTCGCCACGGGTGTCGGCTTTGCCATGAAGGACTTGTTGGAAAACTTCTTCTACGGCATTTCCCTTATGACAGGGCGCGTGCGTGTAGGCGACTACATCGAGTGCGACGGCATTCGCGGAAAGGTGGAGAGCATCACCTACCAAAGCACGCAGGTGGTGACGGCTGACGGGTGCGTCATAGCTTTCCTCAACAGCTCACTCTTCTCCAAAAACTTCAAAAACATCACGCGCAACCACTCCTACGAGATGGTGGCCGTGCCCGTCGGCGTGGCATACGGCGTCAACGTGGACGAGTTGCGTCCCATGCTGGTGAAGGCAGTCGAGGCACTTGCCGAGAAAGGCGCGGACGGGCGCGACATCATCAGCCGCAAAAAGCCCGTGAGTGTTGTCTTCAGCGACTTCGGCGACAACAGCGTCAACCTCTATGTCACCTACTGGGTGCTGGTGGAGCAGAAATTCGTGATGACGGGACGCGTCAAGGAGGCAATCTACAACACCCTCAACGCGCACAACATAGAGATACCTTATCCGCAGCGTGACATCCACATCCGCTCTGTGGAGTCTGCCGTGCCCGTGGAGAGCGAGTGACAGGGTAGGGCGCAATGAAAGCTTTAACGCCGCCGCGCGGGATGTGTCTGGGACAACCGGGCAGCCCGCGCGGCGGCTCGTCTTTTAGTGGGGAGCTACCAGGAGTGACGGTGTGACGTGCCGTAATGCCGTGTCTTTGTGGCGTTACGCCCGCCGGCAGGCGGCGTAGTGAAAGAGGCGGGGGTGAAAACAAAGGCGGGGTAAACAAAAAAGGAAGACGCAAACCGCGTCTCCGCGTCCTGCGTCTTCTTGTGAGCCGAAAGCCGGACTCGAACCGGCGACCTATTCATTACGAATGAATTGCTCTACCAACTGAGCTATTTCGGCGGGGAATTTCGCGGCATCCGCTGTTGCGAGTCCGCCTCTCTTTCCGTTTTGCGAGTGCAAAGGTAGTCTTTTTGTTTTAAGTGGCAAGCGTCAGCCGACTTTTTTCGTCATTCTTCACTTAAACCCGCACACTTTGTGCGTCTGCAGTGACAACCGCCACTCGGGGTGGGCGAGGCAGTAGGCAACTGCGCCGCGCGTCAGGGCGGTGTTGCGTTCCGTGTCTCCCGTGTCGCAGGGCTGCAGGAAAAGCCTCGCGGCCTCCACGCCGGCGGGCACGCGCGGCTCGTCGCCCGTGTACACCACTTTCAGTTCGTCACAGCGTGTGAGGCGCACGCTCGCCGCCGTGCCGGGGACGAAGTCCTCCTTCGGCGACAGTGTCACCCAGTCCACGCCTGGCGGCAGCGGCCGTGTACCGTTTGTCTCCACTGCCACGCGCTTCCCGGCTTTGTGCAGCAGATCCACAAGACTTTCTGTCAGCTGCAGCGACGGCTCGCCGCCCGTCACCACCACAAGCTTTGCGGGGTAGGTGGCGGCAGCGTGCGCGATGTCCGCTTCGGTCATCTCTGTGCCCTCCGTGTGGGAGGTGTCACAGAATGGGCAGCGCAGGTTGCAGCCCGAAAGGCGTATGAAGACAGCGGGCGTGCCGGTGTTGTAACCCTCGCCCTGCAGCGAGTAGAATATCTCGTTTACTTTCATTGGTCTCGTAGCGTTCCACCCGCATCCCTTGCCGGCGGGGGCATTCGGCGTGTGTGCGGTTTAGAGGGGTGCGCCGTCGCAGCCCGGTTTCACGTAAGCTGCGATGTTGCCCTCCGACTCTTGGAAGGTCACCTTGTAGCAGGTGGGTATCTGGTCGGCAATCCACCGCGCGAGGTTCTCCGCCGTGGGGTTGAAGTCGAACACGTCGTTAAGGCATCGGTGGTCCATCTTCTCATGCACCAGTCGCTTGATGTGCGTGAAGTCCTCCACCATCCCGTCGGCGTTGGTCTCCTCCGCGCGGCAGAAAACGGTGATGACGGCGTTGTGTCCGTGCAGGTTTTCGCACTTGCTTTCGTAGCCCAGCGTAAGACGGTGGGCGAAGGCCACCTCCATGCGTTTGGAAAGGTAGTACATATGCTTTCTCTCTTTGTTGGAGTGCTATGGAAAAGCGGCACGCGGGTTTGTTGTCAGCCGCCGCGTGCCGCTTTGTGGTGTGCCGCCGCCGTTGGGGGGCGTGCGGTCTGTGTGTCAGTGTGGGGTCAGAACTCGGCCGTCTTCGGCGTGCGCGGGAAGGGTATCACGTCGCGTATGTTCTGCATGCCCGTCACGAAGAGGATGAGGCGTTCGAAGCCCAGACCGAAGCCCGAGTGCGGGCAGGTGCCGAACTTTCGCGTGTCAAGGTACCACCACATGTCCTTCATCGGGATGTTGAGTTCCTCTATGCGAGCCAGCAGCTTGTCGTAGTTCTCCTCGCGCTCCGAGCCGCCGATAATTTCGCCGATTTGCGGGAAAAGCACGTCCATGGCGCGCACGGTCTTCCCGTCCTCGTTCATCTTCATGTAGAAAGCCTTTATCTCCTTCGGGTAGTCCGTCAGGATTACCGGGCGCTTGAAGTGCTCCTCAACGAGGTAGCGCTCATGCTCGCTGGCGAGGTCTACGCCCCAGTATACCGGGAACTCAAACTTGTGCCCGCTGGCGATGGCCTTTTCCAATATCTCAATGCCCTCGGTGTAGGTGAGGCGCACGAAGTCGTGCTCCACCACGAAGCGCAGACGCTCAATCAGCGTCTTGTCTATCATCTTGTTGAGGAAGTCGAGGTCGTCCTTGCAGTTGTCGAGAGCCCAGTTGACGCAGTACTTTATGAAATCCTCGGCGAGGTCCATATTGTCGTGTATGTCGTAGAAGGCAATCTCCGGCTCAATCATCCAGAACTCGGCGAGGTGGCGCGGCGTGTTGGAGTTTTCGGCGCGGAATGTGGGGCCGAAGGTGTATATGGCTCCCAGCGCGGTGGCTCCCAGTTCGCCTTCAAGCTGTCCGCTCACGGTGAGCGATGTGGACTTGCCGAAGAAGTCGTCGGAGTAGTCAATCTTTCCCTCCGTGTCCTTTTTCAGGTTGTAGAGGTTCTGCGTCGTTACCTGAAACATCTGTCCCGCGCCCTCGCAGTCGGAGGCGGTGATGATGGGCGTGTTGAAGTAATAGAACCCGTGCTCGTGGAAGTACTTGTGTATGGCGATGGCCATGTTGTGGCGGATGCGGAACACCGCGCCGAAAGTGTTGGTGCGCAGGCGCATATGCGCGTGCTGGCGCATATACTCGAAGCTCTGCCCTTTCTTCTGCATGGGGTAGTCCGCGCCGCAGGCGCCCAGCACCTCAATCTTGGCGGCCTGCACCTCGACGCTCTGTCCCGCGCCCTGGCTCTCCACCAGCTGTCCCTCCACGCTGAGGCACGCGCCGGTGGTGACGAGTTTGAGCGTCTCCGTGTCAAACTTCTCCACGTCGGCCACCACCTGCACGTTCTTTATGGTGCTTCCGTCGTTAAGGGCGATGAAGTTGACCGACTTGCTGCCGCGGCGGGTGCGCACCCAGCCTTTCACGCACACCTCCGTGCCGGGCTGTCCGTGCAGCAGGAGGTCGTTTATCCTTGTTCGTTGCATTTTGTCTGTCTGTTGGTTGTTGGGCGGTTCTGTAATTTGCCACCCTGTTTGTCACTCAAAGGCACCCATATGCAGCATGGCAACCTCTTTCTCCGTGAGGTATCGCCAGTCGCCGCGACGCACGTTTTTCTTCGTCAGTCCGGCGAAGTACACGCGGTCCAGTTTTACCACATGGTATCCAAGGTGCTCGAAGATGCGGCGCACGATGCGGTTGCGGCCGCTGTGAATCTCTATGCCCACCTCCTTTTTGTCGTCGGCTTTGGCGTAGGCCACCTCGTCGGCCTTTATCATGCCGTCCTCCAGCTCAATGCCCTCGGCTATGCGTTGCAGGTCGCCGTAGGCCACGCTCTTGTCCGTCGTGACGTGGTATATCTTCTTTTTGAGGAATTTGGGGTGCGTGAGCTTCGAGGCGATGTCGCCGTCGTTGGTGAGCAGCAGCACGCCGGTGGTGTTGCGGTCAAGCCGCCCCACGGGGTAGATGCGCTCCGGGCACGCGCCCTGCACAAGGTCCATCACCGTCTTGCGGTTTTCGGGATCCTCGCTGGTGGTGACATAGCCCTTGGGCTTGTTGAGCAGCACGTATACCTTTTTCTCTATCTTGACGGGCTCGTCGTGGAAGCGCACTTCGTCCGTGCGCATCACCTTGGTGCCCAGCTCGGTCACCACTTTCCCGTTGACGCTCACCACGCCCGCCCCGATGTATTTGTCTGCGTCGCGGCGCGAGCAGATGCCCGCGTTGGCGAGGTAGCGGTTGAGGCGTATGGGCTGGTTGGGGTCGATGTTGGCCTCCTTGTACTCCATGCGCTTCTTGTGCGAGTACTTTGCGTTGGGGTCGTAACCTCCGCGCTGCGGGCGGTTGGAGCGGAACTTGCCGCCTCCCTCGCCGCCGTCATGGCGGAAGCGCGGGCGGAATCCGCCGTTGTCGCCGTCCTCGCCGTAGTTGCGCTGCGGGCGGCCGTAGCCTCCGCGCTGGTTCTGGTAGCCACCGCGCGTGTCGTGGCGGTCGCCGCCGTCGCGGAAGCCCCCGCTGCGGCGGTCACGGAAACCGCCGTCCGGCTCCTGGCTGTTGAAACGCGGGCGGAAGCCGCCCTCGCGGCTCTTGTCACCGCCGAAGCCGCCGTCGCGTCCGCCGAAGCGGGACTTGCCGAAGCGGTTTTCACGCGGCGCGTAGCTGTCGCCGCCGCCGAAACGCGGGCGGTATTCCTGGCGCTGGCCTCGCTCCGTGTCGCCGCTGTTGAAGCGCGGGTGGTAGGAGGAGCTGCCGCGCCCGTCGTTGTCGCCGCTGCCGTAGGACGAAGTCCCGTAGGCGGGGCGGGCTGGACGGCTGAAGCGCTGCCGGGGCGTGTGCTCACCGTTGTTTCTGGAAAAACGGCCGCTGTTGCCGTTCTGCTGGCCGCGTCCCTCGCGGCTGTGTCCGTCGCCGTAACCCCGGCTGCCGTCCCTGTCGAAATAGTTTTCGCTCATGTTGTTGTCATTTTGGAGCGAGGCCGGCGGACTTCCGCCCGCGGCGCGCCCGCATTCTCCCGAACACGCGGTGCCTCCCGTTTGCTTGTGTTTTTTTGTGTGTGGAAAGACGTTCCGCGTAGCCGTCACGGCCGCTCGGCGCGTCTGGTGTTTTCAGTGTTTCGTTGCCCGTCCTCCATTGTGCCGCCGTCTTTTCCGCGCGGCGTGGAGCGGGGGCGTGTCAAATGCCCGTGTAGTTGTGCGGGGTGATGGCGCGCAGCTCGTCCTTCACCGCGTCGCTCACCTCAAGCGTGTCGATGAAGTGGTGTATGCGCTCTTCGGTGATGGCCTCGTTGGTGCGCGTAAGGGCTTTAAGCGCCTCGTAGGGGTGCGGGTAGGCCTCGCGGCGCAGCACCGTCTGTATGGCTTCGGCCACCACGGCCCAGCAGTTGTCAAGGTCGCGGCGTATGCTCTCCTCGTGCAGCAGCAGCTTGCGCAGGCCTTTCAGCGTGCTGTGGAAGGCTATGAGGGCGTGGCCCATTGGCACGCCGATGTTGCGTATCACGGTGGAGTCGGTGAGGTCGCGCTGCAGGCGGCTTACCGGCAGCTTTCGGCTGAGGTGCTCAAGTATGGCGTTGGCCATGCCGAGGTTGCCCTCCGAGTTTTCGAAGTCAATGGGGTTCACCTTGTGCGGCATGGCGCTCGAGCCCACCTCGCCCGGCTTTATCTTCTGCTTGAAGTACTCCATGGAGACATACTGCCAGAAGTCGCGGTCGAGGTCGATGACGACGGTGTGTATGCGCTTCATCGCGTCGAAGACGGCCGCCATATTGTCGTAGTTGCTGATTTGCGTGGTGTACTCCTCGCGCTCCAGCCCCAGCTTGCCGCTCACGAAAGCGTCGCCGAAGGCTTTCCAGTCGTACCTGGGATAGGTCACGTGGTGGGCGTTGTAGTTGCCCGTCGCGCCGCCGAACTTCGCCGTGTGCGGACACGCCCGCAGCGCCTTGGCCTGGCGGGCGAGACGGTAGGCGAAGACTTTCACCTCCTTGCCCAGGCGAGTGGGGGAGGCGGGCTGCCCGTGCGTCTTTGCCAGCATGGGTATGTCCTTCCACTCCTCGGCGTAGGCGTCAAGCTGCGCTGTGAGCTCGTCGAGAAGGGGGAGGTACACCTCGTTCACGGCGTCCTTCAGCATGAGCGGGAAGGAGGTGTTGTTGATGTCCTGCGAGGTGAGGCCGAAGTGCACAAACTCCTTGAAGCTGTCCAGTCCGCCTATGCGGTCGAAGCCCTCCTTTATGAAATACTCTATGGCTTTCACGTCATGGTTGGTGACGCTCTCTATCTCTTTCACGCGTGCGGCGTCGGCTTCGCTGAAGTCGGTGTAGAGCGCGCGCAGTGCGGGGAAGAGGTCGTGCGGGAAATCCTTCAGCTGCGGCAGCGGCAGTTCGCAGAGCGTGATGAAATACTCCACCTCCACGCGCACGCGGTATTTCATGAGCGCGTACTCGGAGAAGTAGGCTGCCAGCGGTTCTGTCTTCGCGCGGTAGCGGCCGTCTATCGGCGAGACGGCGGTGAGGATGTCCAAATCCATGGTGTGTGAGGGTATGTCTTGGGGTTGCCCCTCCCGCTTTCCCGACTATGGGGATTTGGTTGGGAGGGTGTTTTCTCTAAGGCGGTTTCTCCTTATTATGTGTTATAAGTTGCGCGTTTCCCGGTTGTAAGGTATCCTATTCTTTTTCCGTGTCGTCGTGCGGTGTTATTCGCTCCCGTCCCATACGGCGGGAGGACGCATTAGCCGTGCGGTATGCGGCGGAGTGGGGAAACGCCCGTTATCCGGGCGCAAATTTACGCTATCTTTTTGAGAGAAATGCGGGCGGACGGCGGTAAATGCGGCCGGCGTGGCACGGCGTGCCTGCGGCGCTTTTTGTGAAACAACGTGAAAATTCGGCTGCGATGCCCTGATGACGGGGCGAAAACTTTATGAAAGTTTAACGGTGTCCGACACCGGCGGCGGGCGCGTTTGAAGCAAGTCGGGCTTCAGTGACAAGATAGCGCGGCACTTTGAAGGCCAAGCCGCACCCCAGTGACAAGATACCGCGGTATCCCGTGG
>CAVGTC010000038.1:0-19327 GCA_963632255.1 Lachnospiraceae bacterium
TTCAAAGTACCGCGGCATCTTGTCACCGAAGTGCAGGCTTGGCTTAAAAAAGGGTACACCGGGCCGCTACAGGCCGCCGACGCCGTTAAACTTTCCTAAAAGTTGCGCTTTTCCCGCGGCGGCGCGTTTTGCCTTTTTGTCAGTTTTGCGGGCGTTTTGCTTACATTTTGATTTTTCGCGAAGCCGCAGCCGCGGGCGTGTCAGTCTTCTGCTTACGTCGAGCGTGGAGCGTCTTGTGCGTGACGTGCGGTTGTCGCGTTGGATGCCTTTCGCGTGGCGGCGGCGTGCGCGGGCTTACACGCTGAAAACGGGATAATTCCAACTGGAAATTGGAAAATTCCAGATGAAAATTGGAAAATTCCAATTCTTTTTGGGAAAAATTCTGTCGGGTTGCTGGAAAATGCCTTAGGCTGGTGCAACGTGCCTCCTTCCCATTTTTGACTTCCCTTATGAAAGCGTGGGGTGTGGAACCTCTCTCTTGCGCCTGTGCGTACATTTGCGGGCGCGGGTGTTCCGTGTTTCCGCGTTTTACGCTACCTTTGCCCTAAGATAGGGCGGCAGGTTGGCGCAAGTCCGCATGCCGCGCCCTGCCCCGTGGAAGAAGCGCTTTGCGGCCGCCGCGCCTGAAAGCACTTCCCGGAGTGTTTCCCGCGAGGGATAAGAAAGAAAAAACCAACAACAGCATATGAAATTCGTAATCTCCAGTTCCGTCCTGTCGGCGCACTTGCAGACAATCGGGCGCGTCATCGTGCAGAAAAACAACATGCCCATCCTCGACTGCTTCTGCATGGACATCAAGGGCAAGACCCTCACCGTCACCGCCGCCGACAGTGACACCACAATGACCACGAGCCTTGACCTTGTGGAGTGCGACTCGGACATACGCTTCGCCGTCAACGCCAAGATATTGCAGGACTCCATAAAGGAGATACCCGAGCAGCCGCTTGAGATATACGTCAAGCCCGAGACGCTGGAGATAACCGTGCAGTACCAAAACGGACACTACACCCTCGTGGGCCAGTCGGCCGACGAGTACCCGGTGCCCGCCGCCGACGAGGGGCAGAAAGCCACCCTCGTGCTTGACGGGCAGCGCCTCCTCACCGGCGTAAACCGCGCCATTATGGCAGCTGCCAACGACGTGATGCGTCCGACGCTCAACTCCGTGTGCTTCGACATGCGCGAGGGCAATGTGGCCATCGTGGCAAGCAACGGCAGCCACCTCGCGCTGACGAAGTACGCCCTCTCCTCGGAGACGGCTGAGGGCACTTTCCTCCTCGGTACGCGCCCCGCCGGACTGCTGCGCGGCATACTCAACAAGGAGGAGGGCGACGTGGTGGTGACCTTCGGCGAGCGCCGCGCGTCTTTCTCCACGCCCGAGTACACGCTCGACTGTCTCCTCGTGGACGGGCGCTACCCCAACTATAACAGCGTGATACCCCAGGACAACCCCAACCTCGTGACGCTCAACCGCCAGGCGCTCATCAGCGCCCTGCGGCGCGTGCTGGTTTTCGCCACGCCCGCCACGGCGCTGGTGAAGTTGGGCATATCCGCCTCCTCACTCAACATCACCACCGAGGATCTCGACTTCAACAAATCGGCGCAGGAGGACGTGCTCTGCGAGTACGCCGGCGACCCCATGCGCATCGCCTTCAAGGGCAGCACGCTGCTTGAGCTGGTGCAGAACATCGAGTGCGACGACATCATGCTGCGCCTTGCCGACCGCAGCCGCGCGGGTGTCATCGTGCCCGCCCAGCAGAAAGAGGGCGAGGAGGTTCTGATGCTTATCATGCCCTCCGTTTTCACGGACTGACACGCCGAGCGGGCGGCATACGCCCCGCATAAATAAAACTGGCAACGCACACGCACAGCCCGGCACGCCCCGCCCGAAGAGGGCACGGCGCGCCGGGCTGCGGCGTGCGGGGCGCGGCACGCTAACACGGCCGCCCGCACACCGCCGCGCACCGGCACGCACAATATTATTATATAATGAAACTGTCACTCGACCGCCCTCTCGTCTTCTTTGACATAGAGGCCACGGGACTGAACGTAGCCACCGACCGCATCGTTGAGCTGTGCTACATAAAGCTCACCCCCGACGGAGGCGAGCAGACCGTCACCCAGCGTTTCAACCCCGGGCTGCACATCTCCGCAGAGGCCACCGCCGTCAACGGCATCACCGACGACGACGTGGCCGGCTGCCCGCACTTCCGCGACAAGGCGGCGGAGCTGGCCGAGGCTTTCGCCGGCTGCGACTTCGCCGGCTTCAACTCCAACCACTTCGACGTGCCGATGCTTGTTGAGGAGTTTATCCGCGCCGGCATCGACTTTGACATCACGGGCTGCCGCTTTATAGACGTGCAGGGTGTCTTCCACAAAATGGAACGCCGTGACCTCACAGCAGCCTACAAATTTTACTGCGGGAAAGACCTCACCGCCGCCCACACCGCAGAGGCGGACACCCGCGCCACGCTGGAGGTGCTGGAGGCGCAGCTCGACCGCTACGCCGGCACGCTGAAAAACAGTGTCGCTTTCCTCGCCGAGTTCTCCCGCCGCAACCGCAACGTTGACCTTGCCGGGCGCATCGTGTACAACGACCAGAATGTCGAGACCATCAACTTTGGAAAATACCGCGGCCGAGCCGTCGCCGACGTGCTGCGCCGCGACCCGGGCTACTACTCGTGGGTGATGCAGGGCGACTTCACGCAAAACACAAAGCAGACACTCATGCGCCTCAAGCTGCGCATGGGGCTCTGACACCCGCCGCGCAAGCGCACACAGACAGACACACACAAGGCAAATGCTCAAATCAAAGCACATCGTACTGGGCATAAGCGGCAGCATCGCCGCCTACAAGGCCTGCACGCTCATACGCCTGCTGGTGAAGGCGGGGGCGGAGGTGCAGGTGGTCATCACGCCCGCCGGACGGGAGTTTGTCACGCCCGTCACGCTTTCGGCCTTGACCTCGAAGCCCGTCGTCACCGAGTTTTTCTCCGGACGCGACGGCTCGTGGCACAGCCACGTGCAGCTGGGGCTGTGGGCAGACGCCATGGTGGTGGCGCCCGCCACAGCCTCCACCATAGCGAAGATGGCCAACGGCGTGGCCGACAATATGCTGGTGACCACCTACCTCTCCATGAAGGCTCCGGTCTTCGTCGCACCGGCCATGGACCTTGACATGTACAGCCATCCCTCTACGCGGCGCAACCTCGACACCCTGCGGGCTTACGGCAACCACATTCTTGAGGCGGCCGACGGCGAGCTGGCGAGCCACCTCGTGGGCAAAGGGCGCATGCAGGAGCCGGAGGAGATTGCCGCCGCGCTCGACCACTTTTTCGACGCGCAGGCGGAAGAGGAGGCGCAGCCCTTGCGTGGTAGGCGCGTGCTGGTGACCGCCGGACCCACGCACGAGCCCATTGACGCGGTGCGTTTCATCGGCAACCATTCCACGGGCAAGATGGGCTTCGCCCTTGCCCTTGAGTGCGCCCGCCTCGGCGCGGAGGTGGAGCTGGTGGCGGGACCGGTGAGCGAGCCTTTCCCCGCCCATCCGCGCATACGCCGCACGGACGTGACGACGGCAGCGGAGATGTACGAGGCCGCAGTGGGGCTGTTCGCCTCCGCCGACGCGGGCGTGCTGTGCGCAGCAGTGGCGGATTTCACCCTGCCTGAGGTTTCAAAAGAGAAGATAAAGCGCGAAGGATCGGGCGGACTGACGCTGCGGCTCCAGCCCACGCGTGACATCGCCGCCGCCCTCGGCGCGGCGAAGCGCGAGGGGCAGACGCTGGCGGGCTTCGCCCTTGAGACCAGTGACGGGACGGCGCACGCCACGGAGAAGCTGCGCCGCAAGCACCTGGACTTTATCGTGCTGAACTCGCTCCGTGACGAGGGGGCGGGCTTCGGCTGCGACACCAACAAGGTGCGCATCATCGACGCCGACGGCACGCACACCGACTACCCGCTGAAAAGCAAACGGCTTGTGGCGCGGGACATCGTGGCGCACCTTTGCCGTGTGATGGGATTGTGACACACAATATCAAGAAAAGACATGCGCAGACTCACCCCCGCTTTCGCCGCGCTCGCGTTCTCCCTCTCCGCCCTCACGGCGGCGGGGCAGGAACTTGACGCGCGCGTCACCGTCAACCACCAGCAGGTGCAGGGGACAAGCACCTCCGTCTTCGAGACGCTGGAGACAGCACTCAAGCAGTTTCTCAGCGAGCGTCAGTGGACCAACATGCAGTTCCGCCCCGCCGAGCGCATCAGCTGTACCTTCAACATCAACATAAAGAAGTACACGGTGGCTGAAAACTCATTCGAGGGTACGCTCACCGTCGCGGCGCAGCGTCCTGTCTACGGCTCGTCGTACACCACCACCACTTTTTCCACGGTTGACAACAACTTTAACTTCACTTATCAGGAGTACGACCAGCTGGAGTTTCAGCCCGAAAACATCAGCAACGACCTCACCGCCATGCTTGCCTACTACGCCTACCTCATCATCGGTGTGGATATGGACACGATGTCGCCGCTCGGCGGTACGGAGTATCTGCGTGCGGCGCAGAGCGTGGTGAGCGGGGCGCAGGGGCTGCAGGGCAAGGGCTGGAAAGCTTTTGACGACAGCAAAAACCGCTACGCCATCATCAACGACATGCTTGACGGCGGTATGGAGCCTTTCCGCCGCATGCAGTACAGCTACTACCGCGAGGGGATGGACGTGATGGCGGAGAACGTGGAGCGCGGGCGTGCGGGCGTGACGGCAGCCATGGAACTGCTGAAGCAGGCGCGGGAGAACAAGAGCATGAGCATGCTGCCGCAGATTTTCACCGAGTATAAGCGCGACGAGCTGGTGAGCATATACAAGGGAAAGGGCACGTCAAAGGAAAAGGAGGACGTGGCGGCCACGCTTTCTTCCATCAACGCCTCGCAAAACGCTTACTGGAACGAACTGAAGAAATGACGCGGCACGCGGGGCGGGTGTCCGCAACGCGCCGGGCGCAAGTCCACGCCGCACGCCGAATTACATAAACGAATGCTCACACATCTGCATATATCCAACTACGCGCTCATCAGCAGCCTTGACATTGACTGGGAGCGCGGCTTTTCAGTCATCACGGGAGAGACTGGCGCGGGAAAGAGCATCATGCTTGGAGCCATTAATCTCCTCCTCGGCGGGCGGGCCGACGCAAAATGCATTCAGGCGGGGCAGACGAAGTGCTGCGTGGAGGCCACGTTCGCCCTTGACGGCGGCGGCCTTGAGTCTTTCTTCACAGCCAACGACATTGACTACGACCCGGCGGAGTGCATCGTGCGCCGCGAGGTGACGCAGGCGGGAAAGAGCCGTGCTTTTGTAAACGACACTCCTGTCAGCGCGGCGCGGCTGCGTGAGCTTGGCGAGCGGCTGATAGACGTACACTCGCAGCACCAGAACCTCCTCATACGCAACGAGCATTTCCTCCTCGACACCCTCGACCTTATGGCGGGACAGCCCGTCCTCGCGGCGGAGTACCGCGAGGCTTACACGCTCCACCGCCGCGCCGCCGAGCAACTGGCGCACCTGCGCGAAAGCGCGGTACAGGCAAAGGCCGACCGTGAATATATGGAGTACCGGCTGGCGCAGATTGACGAGGCGCAGCTGCGCGAGGGTGAGCAGGACGAGCTTGAACAAGAACAGAAGCTCCTCTCGCATGCCGAGGAGATAAGGATGGGGCTGAGTTCCGCCCTGGGCTGTCTTGACGGCGAGGAGGGCGGCGTGGCCTCCGCCCTGCGGCAGGCCGCGGGGGCATTGGGCGCGCTGGGCGACAACCTGCCCGCCGCCGAAGCCCTTGCCGAGCGTCTGGCGAGTGCACGCATAGAGGTGGAGGACATCGTGGGCGAGGTGGAGCATCTGGCAGACACGGCCGAGTACGACCCGCAGCGGCTGGAGTATGTGACGGAGCGCCTTGACCTTATATACAGTCTTGAGCAGAAACATCAGGCGGCGGACCTTTCCGCGCTCCTGCAAACCGCCGAAGAACTCAGGGCGCGGCTTGACGGAATTGCAAACGCCGACGCGGACATCGCGCGAGCTGAGCGGGAGACAGCGCTTTTGCTTGCGCGGCGCGACAAGGCGGCTGCCGGACTGACAAAGGTGCGTGCCGCCGCCGCAGTGAAGCTGGCGGACGAGCTGGCGCAGTCGCTGCACTCGCTCGGTATGCCCGCCGTGACGGTGGAGTTGCGCCTCACGCGCCGCGCCGAGCCCGATGCCACGGGCGCGGACAGCGTGGCATTTCTCTTCTCCGCCAACCGCAACGTGCCGCCGCAGGATGTGGCACGCATCGCCTCCGGCGGCGAGATAGCGCGCCTGATGCTCTCGCTGAAAGCGGTCATCGCACGCCGCACGCAGCTGCCTGCCATTGTCTTTGACGAAATCGACACGGGGGTGTCGGGCACGATGGCGGAGCGCATGGCGCAGATGATGCGCGCGATGTCGCATGACTGCCAGGTGATTTGCATCACCCACCTGCCACAAATTGCCGCCCTCGGCTCGCAGCATTACAAGGTGTACAAGGAGGACGACGGGGGTACAGCGCAGAGTCACATCGCACGGCTGGGAAAAGAGGAGCGCGTGCGCGAGCTTGCCAATATGCTTTCGGGCGAAAAGGTGACGCAGGCGGCACTTGACAACGCGCGTGCCTTGCTTGCCGGCGCGGCGGTGGACTGACACACCTTTGAAGCCGAATTTGAAACATATAAAAACTCAGGGTAATAATGACACACAATAACATATTGCTTGCCGCCTGCCTTTTTGCGGCATCCGCTGCTGTGGCTGCGACCGGCGGGAAAGACACACCGCCCAAGGAGACGGGGCGAGCCGTGCTCACACTGCGTGCCTATGACGCAAAGGACAGTCTCCTGCGCGAGGGTTGCGCCTTTTTCATCAGCGCGGAGGGCGAGGCGGTGGCTCCGTACTCGTCACTTCTCGGCGCGGCACGCGTGGAGGTGGTGGACTGGAAGGGAAACCGCTACCCGCTCCACCGCGTCACGGGTGCTAACAGCACGACCGACCTCGCTCGCTTCACCACAAGGGACGTAAGGAAAGCCGTCTGCCTCGGTCTTGCCGCGGGTGCGGCGGAGGAGGGGACGCAGCTTTTCATTGTGCCGTCGGCGGCGGACAAAAAGGCACAGCCCGAGGCGTACGCCGTGATGTCCGTCGAGCCTTACGGCGAATTGAAATATTACAATGTCTCCGTTCCCAACGAGGAGGCTTACTTTGGGCGGCCGTTGGTGAATGTGGGCGGCGAGGCGGTGGGTGTGGTGCAGCGCAACGTGGGGAAAGAAGCCACGGGTGCTTGCGCCGTTGACGCGCGTTATGTCTCCCGCCTTTCCGTCACCGCCGCCTCCGCGCTCAACTCCGACCTTCGCGCTTTGCGCCTGCCCAAGGCTCTTCCCGCCAATGCCGCCGATGCGCTGACCTATATATATATGATCCCTGTCGCTGACAGCCTTGCCAAGGCCACTGCGTGCGAGGATTTCATAGTTGCTTGGCCATCGCTGCCAGAGGGTTATGTGCAGCGTGGCACGTTGTCGGCTGCGGCGGGGCGTTATGCCGACTGCGACCGCGACTTCGCCACCGCCGTGCGTTTGGCGCAGGCTGCCACCGCCGACAGTGTGATGAAGTCCGACGCGGTGCATTACTCGTGGAGTGACCTCATCTACCGCGCCGCCTCCGCATCTGACAGCGCTTCGCTGCCCGCCGGGTGGACGCTGCAGCGGGCGTGCGACGAGGCACGCGCCGCCTACGCCGCACAACCGCACACGCTCTACCTGCAACAGGAGGGCAACTGCCTCTTCTCAATGAAACGATACGCCGAGGCTTTTGCGTGCTATGAGCGCGTCACGGCGGACAAGTCGTTTGCTGCGCCGTCGGTTTACTTCGCCGCCGCCCGCTCGCTGGAGCTTTCGGGCGCGGACACCGCACGCGTCATGGCGTGGATGGACAGCACAGTGAACGCCGTGCCGAAACCCGTCACCGCCCGTGACGCACAGTATTACCTTGAGCGCAGCCAACGCTTGTTGCGTGCCGGGCAGTACCGCAGAGCCGTGGCGGACTACAACGAGTACGAGAAAGCCGTGGGGACGGGCAACCTCAACGAGCGTTTCTACTACCTGCGCGAGCAGGCCGAGGTTGAGGCGCGTATGTACCAGCAGGCGCTTGACGACATACGCACTGCTATCTCTCGCGCCGAGATGCCCGCGCCCTACCGTCTTGAGGAGGCTTCGCTTTTGCTGAGGGTGGGGGAGTTTGCCGAGGCGTCGGCCAAGGCTGAGGCTCTCTTGCACGACCTGCGCGAAAGTCCCGACTGCTATAAGATTATTGGTATCGCCGCCGGTGAGCAGGGACGTAAATCCGCCGCGCTGCAAAACCTGCAGCGGGCTCGTGAGCTGGGTGACGACAGCGTGGAGATATTCATTGAGAAGTACCAGAAGCTGAAATAACCCCGCGCGGCACACACCACGACGATGATTTTTCTACCCGCACACCTCACGCGCAAGGACGCTTGTCCTGTGTCAAGTCCCGTGTTTTTTCCCGCGGCTTGGATTTCCTGCCCGTGCCTTTCCCGCGCGGGTCGGCTCGCGCTGTCTCTGCTTTTCATGCTGCTGCCTGCCGTAGTGCGGGCGCAACGCGTTGATACCGAGGCCGACAGTCCGTTGGAACAGCAGCGGCGGCTTTCGGAGCGCGGTGACACGACGCGCACTACGGATGTGCCCGAGGGCATCTACGCGTGGACGGTGGACTCGCGCTTCGGCGACATACGCCCTGCGGATTATGACACCGTGCCGCACGGTTTCCAGGCTGACGCTTTCACCTCAGGGCGCACGGGACACTACAACCACACGGGCAACCTCGGTTCGCCGCGCGTGAGCCGCCTTTTCACCGAACAGCTTGTCAACCGCATGTCGGACGGCTTCATCTTCTATCACCCTTACGACTTTTTCATTTCGCGCCCCGACCAGCTGCTCTACACCAACACCAAGTCGCCTTTCACCAACATCACCTACCACGAGTGCGGCAACAAAACCAACGGAGAGGACCGCATCAAGGCACTTTTCGCCGTCAACGCCGGCAAGCGGCTGGGTATGGGTTTCAAGGCCGATTACCTTTACGGGCGCGGCTACTACGAGGCGCAATCCACCGCCCACTTTGACGGAACGCTCTACGCCTCCTACCGGGGGGAGAAATACCAGCTGCACGCCTCCGTGCAGCACTTGCAGCTTAAAAACCGCGAAAACGGTGGCATTGAGAGCGACGACTATGTGAAGCGGCCGGAGATTTATCCCACGAAGTACGGCACGGCGGATATGCCCACCAACCTTTCCAAGGCTTGGAACAAGCTCCTTGGCAACACGGTCTTTCTCACCCACCGCTATAATATCGGATTCCGCCGCTACCGCGACGCGAAAGGAAATGTTGTAAAGCGCGACGCGCTGCCAAAGGCGTTTGGCGTGCGGACGGACTCGCTCGCCCCGCGCCTTTCCGCCGACAGTGTGGCGGGTGGCGTGCAGACTGCAGGCGAAACGGCAGGCAGTGCAATGGCCAATGTTGAGGGCGTGGGTGATGTGGCCCGTACGACAGCGGTGGCGGAGACCGCAAAAGTTCAGCCGCGCATACCGCGCGGCTTGCCGGGCGAAGAGGATAAGGGCGGCGCGGCTGCCGGCTCCGTGCCCGACTCACTTCGCATCACCGAGGAGTTTGTCCCTGTCACCGCTTTCATCCACACGTTGCGCGTAAGCGACAACACGCGCCGTTTCGTCTCCAACCAGAGTGACAACGCCTCGGCGCAGGGATATTTCCTCGACTTTTACGCGCCGGGTGACTCGGCGTACGACTTCACCCACCGCACAAGCGTGGAGAACACCTTTGCCATCGAGCTGCACGAGGGATTCAACCGTTGGATGCCTATGGGGCTGCGTGTCTTCGGCAAACACCACTTTGAGTGCTACGAACTGCCCGACGCAAACCGCTTCAAGCATTACTACCGCGAAAACCGCATCACCGTCGGGGCGCAGCTTTTGCGCGAACAGGGAAAGCTGTTCCATTACAACGTGCTGGGGGAGATGCGCACCTCAGGGACTGACTGGGGTGAATTCAACGTGGAGGGGACAGCCTCGCTTGACATCCCTTTCCGTCGCGACTCGCTGCACATCGCGCTTTTCGGACATGTGCGCAACGAGCGTCCGTCGTTTTACCTCCGCCACTACCACGGGCGCAACGCGTGGTGGGACAACGACGACTTGAAGAAGATGTTCAGTACGCGCATTGGCGGCACGCTGGCTTTCCGCCGCACGCGCCTTACCGCCACTTTCGAGAACATACAAAACTACACCCATTTTGCCGAGCGTCTCTCGGCATACACCCGCAACGACGGCACACAGATGTACAGCCACGGCGTGGGCGTGGCACAAAGTTCGCGCGGCACGCAGTTGCTTGCGGTCACACTTTCGCAGGGTTTCAAGTGGGGACCGTTCAACTGGGACACCGAGC
Organism: Lachnospiraceae bacterium; assembly: GCA_963632255.1. GTDB lineage: Bacteria > Bacteroidota > Bacteroidia > Bacteroidales > Bacteroidaceae > Alloprevotella. The sequence continues at coordinate 10,517 of CAVGTC010000038.1, forward strand.
TGACCTACCAGGCCACCACCAACAAGGACGCGCTGCCGCTTCCGGTCTTCTCGGGCTACACCAATATGTACCTAACCTTCCGCATTGCCAAAGTGCTGCGTACGGAGCTTGGCGCCGACCTCCGCTATTTCACTTCGTACTACGCGCCGGCTTACTCGCCCGTCATCGGGCAGTATGCCACGCAGGATGCCTCGGCGGCCGTGAAGGTGGGCAACTATCCCGTGGTGAACGCTTATGTAAACTTCCACCTCAAGCGCACGCGCTTCTACCTGATGGCATCGCACGTCAACGGCTCGTCCACCGGAAAGAACTCTTTCCTCGTGCCGCACTATCCGCTTAACCGCCTCGTCATACGCTTTGGCGTGTCGTGGAATTTCATCAACTGACCTTCTTCTACTTTCAGAGAAACCAGCGGGCGGTGACTGCTGGCTTTGCCTTAACCCACAAGAAAGGGACGCGCCTTTTCGGTGCGTCCCTTTCTTGTGTGGTGAGTTGTATGTTGCTTGCGGGGGAGGAGGAAGTTCACCAGTCCCGGCGTTGCTTGTGGCGTATCCGTCCGGTTTGTACTGCTTCCGCCTGTGTGTGGAGGCGTACCTTTACTCCTCCGTGGCTGACGTGTCGCTGTCTTTGAGGAAGTCAAGCAGCATGTGCAGGGCGGCGGAGGTGGCGGAGGCGAGGTTTTTGTCGCGTCCGTTGTCCTCCTCGATGACACGCGTCACGGTTTTCTCCGCGCTTGCCACGGCAATCCATATCGTGCCTACGATGACACCGCTCTTTCCGCCGTCCGGACCGCCCGGACCTGCGTAGCCGCTGATGGCCACGGCATAGTCCGTGCCGAAGAGCTTGAGCGCGCCGGCCGCCATCTCTTTCACCACCTCCTCACATACTGGCGTGTTCTCCTCGATGACGGAGGCGGATACGCCCAGCAGATTGGTTTTCACCTCATCGGCGTAGCAGATGAGTCCGCCGAGAAAGTAGTTGCTGCTGCCCGGCACAGCCGTGATGGCACTTGCAATGCGTCCGGCGGTGCAGCTTTCGGCCGTGGAGAGCGTCTTGCCCTCGCGCCAGAGTATCTCGTTGATTTCTTTGCTTGCGAGCTTAAGGTCTAAATCCATAGTTGCATGTATGATGTTTTGTCGTTTGTCTTGTTTGGGCGCGGGTGGTACGGTGTGCGGTTTGAGTCCGTGCTGCCTTTTGCGCTCAGAGCGCGGTGCGCGAGTACGCCGGCTTGTCCATTGGGCAGAAGTCGCCGTCAAGAAATTTGTAGTAGCCCGTGATGGCAATCATTGCCGCGTTGTCCGTGGTGTAGGAGAAGCGCGGGATGTAAATGTCCCATCCGTGTTGGCTTGCCCTTTGCTGGAAAGCCTCGCGCAGGGCAGTGTTGGCTGACACACCGCCGGACAGTGCCACGTGCGTGATGCCAGTCCGTTTCACGGCAAGGTCGAGTTTCTTCATCAAAATCTCCACGATGGTGCGTTCCAACGAGGCCGCGAGGTCTTCCTTGTTCTTTTCGATGAAGTCCGGGTCGGCCGCCACCTTGTCGCGCAGGAAGTAGAGGAAAGAAGTCTTCAGTCCTGAGAAACTGTAATCCAGCCCCGCGATGTTGGGCTTGCTGAATTCAAAAGCCTTCGGGTTGCCTTTCCGTGCGAGGCGGTCGATTATCGGACCGCCGGGGTAGCCGAGCCCCATCACCTTAGAACATTTGTCCATTGCCTCGCCTGCCGCGTCGTCAATGGTCTGTCCCAGCACCTCAATGCGGTTGTACGCGCTTACTTTCACTATCTGTGAGTTTCCGCCGCTCACGAGGAGACAGAGGAAAGGGTAGGGGGGCAGAGGGTGCGTGTCGTCCGCCGTGCGTATGAAATGGGCGAGTATGTGACCCTGCAGGTGGTTGGCCTCGATGAGCGGCACGCCGAGCGAGATGGCGAGTCCCTTGGCGAAAGACACCCCCACCAGTAGCGAACCCATCAGTCCGGGACCCAGTGTCACGGCCACGGCCGAAAGCTCCTCCTTGTCCACGCCTGCCTGACGGAGAGCCTGGTCGACAACGGGCACGATGTTCTGCTGGTGCGCCCTTGACGCGAGTTCGGGCACGACACCGCCGTAGGCTTCGTGCACGGCCTGGCTTGCCGTCACGTTGCTAAGCAGGATGCCGTCGCGCAGTACGGCGGCCGAGGTGTCGTCGCAGCTCGACTCAATGGCGAGTATGGTAGTCATAAGAGGTGTTGGCTAGTGTGATTAAACGCGCGCGTATATATATAAGGTGTGCGGAATGTGGGGAAAATGCGGCGTTGCGTATGCCGCCGCGCCGCGAACCCGCTTCCCGGCAGTGCGGGCTGGTGCGTCCCAATGAGATGCGCCGCCGCGTCAGTGCGTCAGAATTTCCAGTCCGTCCTCGGTCACGAGGAAAGTGTGTTCCCACTGCGCCGAGGGCATCTCGTCCTCGGTGACGACGGTCCAGCCGTCCTCCTCGTCAATGAAGACATCACGCACGCCCATATTGATCATCGGTTCGATGGTGAACACCATCCCCGGCACTATCAGCATTCCGTTGCGGCGCGTGTTGTAGTGGTTTACCTCTGGGTCCTCGTGAAACTCCAGTCCAACACCGTGACCGCACAGATCGTGTACCACGGTAAAGCCGTTTTTCTTCGCGTGCTTCTCTATCGCCTTGCCTATGTCGCCGATGAAGCCCCACGGCTTGGCTGCCTGCATGCCTATCTCGAGGCACTCTTTCGTGACGCGCACCAGCTTCTCCTTTTCGGGCGTTGTCTTTCCTATGACAAACATGCGGGAGGCGTCGCTGTAATATCCGTTGAGTATCGTGCTCACGTCCACGTTGACGATGTCGCCCTCCTCAAGTATCTCAAACTCGGAGGGGATGCCGTGGCACACCACCTCGTTGATGCTGGTGCAGACGCTTTTGGGGAAGCCCTCGTAATTGAGCGGCGCGGGTATAGCCCCATGCGAAACGGTGAAGTCGTACACCAGCTTGTCAATCTCTTCGGTGGACATCCCGGCGTGAATCTCACGCTCAACAAGGTCGAGTACGGCAGTGTTTATCTCGCCTGAGCGACGTATGCCCTCTATCTGCGCGGGGGTCTTGATAAGCTCGCGTCGTGGCACAATTTCGCCGCTGTTTTGGAAACTCAGCACACGCCGGTCAAAGTCAGTCATTTCCTGTCCTTTCGGCACGTTCCAGTTTCTCCTTATCCTTTTTGGCATTTCAGTTTTCCTTGTGTGTCGCCGCCGTCGCGGCGGCTCGGTGCAAAGTTACGCCAAGCCCGCAAAAGCGCAAAGGGAAAGGCTCTTTTTAGAATTGGGGCGCGTGGCTGTGAGCAGTGTGTGTGCGGTGGGGCGCGGCCGCATTGTAGCGGACGCGCCCCACCGGAAAAAGGTCTGTCATGTGGGCACTGCCGCCCGCCTTCGCTATTTCACCGCCGTCTTTTGCGCGGTGGCGGTCTTTACGATGTACACCCCCGCGGGCAGGCGCAGTGTCCTGCCGGCGCGGTAGCTGCCGCTGTGCAGCACCCGTCCCGTCGCGTCGGTCACGGTGAGCGGTCCTGAGTAGGCGGGGAGTGTGAGGCTTCCCGCGCCTGTCACGACGAGCGGAGCACCGTTTCCCGCCATCGCTACACTTTCTATGCCGGTGATGTCCGCCTGCTGCGATAGTCCTGCGGACTCATTGCCGTCAGCGTACACACAGGTCACGCTGTAAGTGTGCGTGCCGCGCTCCGAAGCCGGGAGCGTGTCGGTGAAACGGCGCTGCGTGGTGGTGGTGACGGGTGTGCCGTCGCGGTAGAGGCGGAAGCCCACGGGATAGATGAGGTCGTACGCGGGGTCGTAGCTCCAGGGCAGCGAAAACGTGTTGGCCATGTCGTCAGGTACGGCGAGCGTTGCCTTGATGTAGAAGTTGCCCGTCAAGCCGCTGGTGGTTGTCGCCCAGTTGCCGTTGTACAGCATCCAGTTGCCGCGTCCGTCAAGTACGGGACCGCCGTCCGTGGCCGCCTTTATGCTGCCCTCGGAGGTGTTGGTGCAAGCCACGCCAATCCAGTACTCGTACCCTGCCTCCACGGTGACAGGCTGCGTGAGCGCGATGTCGCGGTATACGCCTGTGCCGAATTCCTTTACCGTGCGTGAGGACACGAGCGTCTTGTTGTCCCCGCCGTCGTCGGCTTTCCAAACGTGCAGCGTGTAGCTTGCCACGGACGGTCCCGAGAGCGGCAGGAAACCGATGCGGCGGATGGTGGTGCCGACGTACGAGCGGAGGTCGGTGACGGTGTAGCGGTGCGCCGTTTCAAGCTCCGCTGTCTGGAAAGTCGTGTAGCTTGTGCCGCTTCCCGCCTCTATGCGCGTGAGCGTGTTGTCCGTTGTCCAGACAATCTCCGCGCCGTCGCCCGTGGATGTGGCGGTGAGTGTGCGGAGGCTCTCTGTGGGGACACGTATCTGCGTGTATGCGGCGAGCGAAGTGTTGCCGTCCGCGTAGGTGGCGTCGACACGGTAGGTGGCGAGCTGCCCGGCGAGCGGCTTCTCGTCCACGAAGCTCTGCTCTGCCGTCTGCCCTATGAGTGAGTCTGCGCGGTACACGTTGAAGTGGTCGGGGCGGCCGTCCTCTGTGTCGATTTCCCATTCAAGCGTCACCTTGCCCTTGGCGGTACTGACGGTGAGGCCGTGCGGCTTCGCCGGCTCGGTGTAGCGGCGGAAATTGAAGCTCACTGTGCTGTCGGCGTTCTCCGTGATGCCTTCAAGTCCGGTATAGCACCTGCGTCCGTCCGACAGGGTGCGGGCGGACGGGGTGGTGTTGTCGCTGAAAGCGGTGTAACGTCCTTTCGTGCCCGGGAAAGGCGTGTCCTCGCTGTTGGTGTCGCCGTAGCTGCTTGTCTGCCCCTTCACCGGGTCCATAGTGGCGGCGGCGCAGAGTGTGTAGAGCGCCTGCGGGTGCGTGCTGTTGAGCGTGTTGGTGGTGAGGTTTTCACTGACGAGGCTTTCGTTGACGCGGTAGCCCACGAGGCCGTGGCCGGGCAGGGCGCGGTCGAATGTCCACGACTTCTGGCGGTTTTCAAAGACAAAATACTCGCCGGGCGTGGCGGTGTCCATACGGTAGATGGTGGGGCTTTTCTCGGAGGATGGTAACGAGGAAACGTCAGTGTCCTCGGACAGCGTCTCCATGTCACACCAGCCGAAGACGTACTTCTGCCATGCGTTGACGCCGCAGGGGCAGTCGCCCGGGCGGGAGGTGTCGAGGCAGTTCCACGCGCCCGAGGCCATAAGGTCCCATTTGCCCGTGCCGCCAAACTCGCCGCCGCTTTCCGAGTAGTCGGTGTCGTAATAGTCGGGCGCGCCGAGGTTGTGACCGAATTCGTGCGTGATGACCCCAAGGGTTGAGATGCCCGAACCGAGAAGCTCCGGCACGACGGTGTAGCGGCTCACGCTCACGCCGTTCACCGTGAGTCCGTATATCACACCGCTGTGCGACCATATGTCGCTGGTGTTGGCCGTGGACTCCTGCCCCGCGCCTTGGTGTACCACCGTGAGACCGTCCAGCACGCCGTCGCCGTCGTTGTCAAACTGCGAGAGGTCATAGTCGCTGCCGAGTTTCTTGAGGGCTTCGGAGATGATGAGCGAAATGCCGTCGGTACCGTAGTAAAGTTTAGTGTCGGTGAGCGTAATCCACGGCGTGACGGTGGTTTCGATGTCCAGCTTGCCGTATGACGACTGGCGGTAGAAGTCGCGGAAACTGCCCGTGCCGTTGTAGCCCTCCTTGTTCATCATGTCGTCAAACTCCTGCCGCGTGTACTGCGGCGTGGTGTTGCTGAAGTTGACGAGCAGCATAAGCAGCTTGCGCTTCCCCGTCTGGGGAAATGTGGCGTCGATGAGCATGTCCTTGCGGGCGGCGGCGCGTCGCGTGTGGGTGAGCTGCGCTTTTGAAAAACGCAGTCCTGCGGGTATGCCTGCGGCGCGTGCCGGCTCCGCAGTGCCGGTGTAGCGCAGGGCGGACGCGGTGATGCCGCCGTCCGTTGTCTTTTGCGCGAATGTCCACCAGCCGTCACCGTCGCGCAGCAGGGTGTACCCGTCCGTGGTCTCGGCCCAGTGCACCCGCTCGTCGCCCCGCTGTATGAGGGTGACGACCGTGCCGTCGGGCTGCACCGCCGTGACGGGGCGCGGCAGCGCGGGTATGGCACGCATGGCGGCGGGTGCGGCCGCGAGCAGTGCGGACAGTGCCAGCGCATGCAGGGGGGTGTGTATGTTCAGTTTGATTGCCATTGTGTCTTGTTGTACTTTTCTGCGGGGACAGCCCCGCGAAGGTCTTGGGGCTTTGGGCACGCCTTTATATATAATAGGGTGGTTTACGCAACCACCCTATATATGTAGCGTGCCGTCCGCCGCTGTTTCAGTGTTTCATCAGTTTCACGCAACCGTTGTCCGTCTTCACCACATAGGTGCCGGCGGGCAGGAATGTCGCGGGCAGGGAGGTTGTGCCTTGTGCGGAGGGAACGGAGAGCAGGCTGCGTCCCAGTGTGTCGTAAATGCGCACCGTACCGCCGGCCGCCGTGCCGTCCACGCGTAGCGTGCCGCCGTCAAAGGCGGCGGAGAGTGTGGTGGAGCCGCCGCTTGCCACGGCGATGCCGGCCGAGGGGTTGAGCGTGGTGTTCATCCAAAGCGTAAGGTTGAGTCCCCATCCCGCATAAGTGCTGTCAAGCTCGTCTATGGCGTGGTATGCGCCGTCGGCCGTACAGGTTGCCCCCTCCGGCACGCTTGTGGGGCGCACATAGAGCGAGCTTGCGCCCGTGCGGCGTTTCACGCCGCTGAGGGCGATGTAGCTGCGCGTCAGCTGTGCGTCGTCGGGGTCTAAGGTGATGTCGTCGGCAAACTCCAGCGCGAGGAAGAACGGACCTTTCACCGTGAGCGGCTGCTTGAAGCTAATCATGCGCATCTCGGGCTGCGCCACGCCGGTGGAGCCTATCGACTCGCGCAAGGTGGTGGTGTAGCGGCCGAACTCGTTTCCCGTGTCGGGCTTGCCGTCCTTCACGCCGTAGGCCACGAAGCTGATTTTCTTGTCGGGCTCGGTGCCGGTGTAGGTGGAGACGAGGTTGTAGTTGATGAGGTAGTAGTACATTCCCGTGATGGCGTAGGTGTGCAGCGCGGGCATGTCAAAATACTCGGCCAAGTGGCGGTAGTGGTGGTTGAAGCCCGTCACGTAGTCGTAGGCGGTGTCGGTGGGGAAGGTGGGCATGTCACTCTGCACGATGGTGGACTGCGACATGTTGTAGTTGTAGACGGGCAGACTGCCGTCCTCGGTGACGTGCGCCACTTTCAGAGTTTCCTCGGCGTTGGTTTCCCCGCCCTTGTTGGTGGCGGTGAGGGTGATTGTGTACTCGCCGTCCTCCGTGAACTTGAAGGCGGGGTTGGCATCGGCGGTGGTGATTTTCTGCGTCGGGCCGTTCACTTCCCAAAAATAGGAGTCGGCGTCCTGCGACTGGTTGACCATTTGCAGGGAGGTGTTGGCAAATGCGGCCAGCGAGCTGTTCATCAGGTTGTATACTCCGTCAAAGGAGAACGCCGCTGTGGGCGGCAGCTTCATCCCCTCGCCCACCACGCTGAGGTCCTCCACGGCCACATAGCCGCTTTGCGCTTCGCCTTCAAGGGCGAATGAGAGGCAGTAGTAGTCGGTCTCGGCGGGGGTGAATGTCACTTCCGCCTTTTCCCACCCCGCGACGGCTTTCCCGCCCAGGGTAAGTAGGTCGGAGTGGAAGTCGGAGTCCTGCTCCGTGCCGGCGGTGAGCCGCATCGTGGCGTATTTCGTCCCGTCACCGGGCATGGCGTAGTGGAAGGATATGGTATACGCCTTGCCCGCCTCCATGAGGAAGAACGGAGTGTACGCGCGCTCGTCGCGTGCCACTGTGCTTTCGGGCGAAATCATATAATATGTCCCCGTGAGCGCGGAAAGTCCGTTAATGCTTGCCGTCACGAAAGGTGTCGTGCCGGTGGTGAGCCAGCCGGCGGGCAGGTATCCCGTGCCGTCATAGTCGTTGTGTTCGTTGTCAAACGACTGCGTGTAGGGTAGTGCGGCCTCCGTTTTGTCTTCGCCAAGCTCGGGGGCGTGGCGTATGGCGGTGGTGAGTGTGGCGGCGGGTATGGTGTCGGCGGCGGCGCGTGGTGTGTAAGCGGCCGCTGCGGCAAGCATCAGGAGTGACGGCAGCAAAATGCCGGCGGAGCGTGTGTGCATGGTGGTTTGGTCTTTGTGCGTAATTCCGTAAATTTATGCAAAAGTAGGGAAAACCGCGCATTTTTGCTGTTATGTGCCCGCCTTTCTTTACCGACGGAAGTTTTGCGCCGTTTTGTGTGGATAAAGTGTAAGTGGCGGTTTATTTTGTGTGCTTTGTACCAGTGGTGGTGTTCCCCTCTTTCCAGTTCCGCGCTTGCCGCAAGGTTTGGCCGGTCGCGGAGTGGTGGCGGGGCGCTTCGGCGTTTGCGTATGTGTGGGCTTGTCGCAGCTGCGTTGTTGTGTCCGCCGCCTGTCTGAAGGTGGGGCTGTTACCGTTACTGGCAGATTGGATGCGGCGGGTGTCATTTCTGTGGTGGCGCTTGCGGCAGGATGCCCCGATGACGGTGCACCGTACTATGCTGTTGGATGATTATAGTCCGCTTCTCTCCAATTTGGCAGCCCGGCGACCAAAATCAGGATGTAACGAAAACGCGTCAAAAACTGACAAAGTGATTTCGCCGGCGTTTTAACATTTCTTGCTTTTGGCGGAAAAATGTTGTATCTTTGTACTACAAGATAGGGACATCCCGCGAGGAATGTCCCTT
>CAVGTC010000039.1:0-19283 GCA_963632255.1 Lachnospiraceae bacterium
CCAAGTGCAGGCGTTTTGACTCGAAAGTGGCTGAAAATCAACACAGGCAAAAATATAGGGGCATCCCACTCGGGATGTCCCTATCTTGTAGTACAAAGATAATACATTTTCGGGCGGAATGCAAATGGGCGAAAATGCGCCCGATTTTTCAAAATGTCAGAAAAATGCGTCTTTTCCTTACATTCTGAATTTTACGCACTGAACGTCTTGCACGCTCACAGCGGCGAAAAACAGTCCGCCACCCTGGCATCTCCGCCCGCAGTCCTGCGTGCGGAGGTGCAGGTGCCACCCGCAGCGGAAAAAGCGGCGGGTGCGGGGCGTCACCCGTTCATCGAGATGAGGAACTCGGTGTTGTCCTTTGTGCTTTCAAGCCGCTTCTTCACGTCGGACATCGCCTCGATGGGCGTCATGGAGGAGATGTAGTTGCGCAGAATCCACATACGGCGCAGCGTGTTGTCGTCCTGCAGGAGGTCGTCGCGGCGCGTGGACGAGGCCACGATGTTGACTGCGGGGAAGATGCGCTTGTTGGCCAGCGTGCGGTCAAGCTGCAGCTCCATGTTGCCCGTGCCCTTGAACTCCTCGAAAATCACCTCGTCCATCTTCGAGCCCGTGTCAATCAGCGCGGTGGCGATGATGGTGAGCGAGCCGCCGCCCTCTATGTTGCGGGCCGCACCGAAGAAGCGCTTGGGCTTTTGCAGTGCGTTGGCGTCGACGCCGCCGGAGAGAATTTTGCCCGACGCGGGCGCCACTGTGTTGTAGGCGCGGGCCAAGCGGGTGATTGAGTCGAGGAAAATCACCACGTCGTGGCCGCACTCAACCATGCGCTTCGCCTTCTCAAGCACAATGCCCGCAATTTTCACGTGGCGGGCGGCCGGCTCGTCAAAGGTGGAGGCAATCACCTCCGCCTTCACCGTGCGCATCATGTCGGTCACCTCCTCGGGGCGCTCGTCGATGAGCAGCATCATAAGGTAGGTGTCGGGGTGGTTGCGCGCGATGGCGTTGGCGATGTCCTTCATAAGCATCGTCTTTCCCGTCTTGGGCTGCGCCACGATGAGCGCGCGCTGCCCCTTGCCGATGGGCGTGAAGAGGTCGACGATGCGGCACGACACGGAGTCGCCCTTGCCCGAGCAGAGGTTGAACTTCTCCTCGGGGAAAAGCGGCGTGAGGTGCTCGAAGGCGATGCGGTCGCGAGCCGCCTGCGGCGAGAGTCCGTTGATGGTGTGCAGCTCGGCGAGCGCGAAGAATTTCTCGCCCTCGCGCGGCACCTTCACCTTGCCCTCCACCACGTCGCCGGCTTTCAGTCCGTTTTGGCGTATCTGCGTGGCGGAGACATAGATGTCGTCGGGTGAGGCGAGGTAGTTGTAGTCGGACGAGCGTAGGAAGCCGAAGCCCTCCTGCACAATTTCCAGCACGCCGCCGCCGTCAAGCAGGTAGTCGGCGGGTTTCGCGGCGCGGGGTGCGGGTTGCGCTGTCACAGCGGCGGACGGCGTGACGGGATGTGCCATGTGGGGAAGCACGTCGGGGTCGTCCTTGAAGCGGCGGAAACGCGGCTGCGGGGCGTCCGCTTCCGGCGTGCTTATGTTAAGCTCCGCCCCCTCAAATATCAGGGGGATGTCCTTCACTATGACAAAGTCGTCAGAGTTGTTGGGGTTTGCCTCAATGGAAAGCGCGGCCGAACCGCCCTTCGCTTCTGTTCCCGGCGCTTCCGCGCCGTTGTCAGCCGTGCCGGCGTGTGCCGGGGCTGCCGCGCTTGCGCCGGGACTTGTCATCCCCGCCTCAAGTACGCGCTTCACCTCCTCCATGTCCATCACGTCGTCAGCCTCTTTCGCGGACACCGTCAACGGGGTATTCATCTCTTCGGCCACGAAGCCGGGCACGTCTACCCCGGTCTTTTGCGCCGGTACACCGTTCTGCACGTCCTGCACGTCGTGCTGTGCCTCCTCAAGTGAGCGCAGCAGAGCCTCGCGTGCGGCGACCTCGGCCTTGCTGGGACGACCGCGGCGGCGTTTGGGCAGCTCGGGCACAACGGTGGCGGGTGTCTTTGCGGCGGCGGAAGAGCCCTTAGCGGGTGATGCCGTGCCAGCGGCGGACTTTGCAACGGTGTCTTTCGCTGCGGTTTCCGTCTTTTCGCCTGTGGCATCCGTCTGTGCGGGGGCGGGACTTTCAGGCGTGGCCGCGATGTTGGGCTTGGCGGGTGTTGCCGCCGTCTTCACCGCGCCGGCCGCGCCCGCCACGGCGGCGATGGTTGCTGCCGTTTTCGCGGTGGAGGAGAAGACGGGGGAGGGAGTGTCCTTTTTCATTATGCGCGGGCGGCGTGACTCTGCCTTGTCGGCGGATTGTATGCCCGCCTGTCGCTCGGCCTGCGCGTCAAGTATCTCGTAAATGAGCGAACGGGGGGTCTTTTCACTGGCGTCGTTGATGCCCAGTGACTCGGCAATGCCAAGCAGCTCGCTGTTGTTGAAGTCGAGCAGCTGGTCTTTCGTGAAGTTTTCCATAAGTGAAATGGGGGAGGGGATGCGCGGGCCGTCTGTCTTGCCGCACGGCCGCCAAGCCGTCACGGCGGACGCGCCGCGCCCTCTGCGCTCCTTTGTCGGAAAAACCGGCAGGGTTAGTGAAACTGCGCCGGGAAGTCGCACGGACACCGGTCACACTCACAAATAAATGTTGTGTTGTTATGCTTGGGGAAATGGAAGGGGAGAGCCGGAAAAAAAGAAAGCAGACGCGCGGCGGGCAAGCCGCCCCAACGCCCTTCCCCGCCCGCCCGTACCACGGGCACGGCAAAGGGGAAGCCTCGCCTTTCAACGTGCAAAATTAGTCTTTTTATTTTAACCCCAAGAGCCGCCCCCGCTTTTTTGCGTACTTTCGCGTGGCAAAAAGCGCGGGCGCGGCGGCAGAAAGAAGAAACACACCGCCAAGCCGCCGCACACAAGACACACATTATATATATAGGGCGCGGCAAGCCGCCCCGCCAAACACACAGTATGGCCCCACTGTTAGACATACAGCACCTTACGAAGCGCTTCGGCGCGCTCGAACTCTTTGAGGACATAAGCCTCTCCATCGCCGAGGGGCAGAAAGTGGGGCTGATTGCCCACAACGGCGCGGGGAAGTCCACCCTGCTCGGCATACTCGCCGGCACGGAGGATTACGAAAGCGGCACGATAGTGATGCGCAACGGCGCGACAATGGCCATACTCGAGCAGTCGCCGCACTTCGACCCCGCCACCACCGTGCTTGACGCCTGCCTCGAGCGGGCGGGCGAGCTGGCGGGGCTGGTGAGCCGCTACGAGGAGTGCCTGGCGACGGAGGGCAACCCGGGACTCGCCGCCCTGATGGAGGAAATGGAGCGTGCCGGCGCGTGGGACTTCGAGCAACGTGCGAAACAGGTGCTGTCGCAGCTGCGCATCAACCACTTCCGGCAGCCCGTTGGCCAGCTGTCGGGCGGGCAGCTGAAGCGCGTGGCGCTGGCCAACGTGCTGCTGGCCGACCCCGACCTGCTGATACTTGACGAGCCAACCAACCACCTCGACCTTAAAATGATAGAGTGGCTGGAGGACTACCTGCGGCGCACCACGAAGGCACTGCTGATGGTGACGCACGACCGCTACTTCCTTGAGGACGTGTGCGGCGAGATTATCGAGCTGGACGGGCGCAGGCTTTACTCGTACACGGGCAACTACGCCTACTACCTCGAGAAGCGCGGGCAGCGCGTGGCGGCGGAGAACGCCAACATAGCGCGGGCGCAGAACCTCTACCGCAAGGAACTGGACTGGATGAGGCGCATGCCGTGCGCCCGCGGCACGAAGGCCCGCTACCGCAAGGAGGCTTTCGCCGAGCTGGAGCAGCGGGCGAAACGCCGCCGCGAGGAGCGTGCGGCACGCCTGGACGTGAAGAGCGGATACATAGGCAGCAAGATTTTCGAGGCGGAGTATGTGTCAAAGTCTTTCCCCGTCCCCGCACCCGACGGCGGCACGGCGCAGAAGGTGATAATGCGCGACTTCTACTACAACTTCTCGCGCTATGAGAAGATGGGCGTAGTTGGCGGCAACGGCACGGGTAAGTCCACTTTCGTCAAAATGCTGTTGGGCGAGGTGCGCCCCGACTCGGGACGCTTCGTCGTGGGAGAGACCGTGCGCTTCGGCTACTTCTCGCAGGAGGGGATGCAGTTTGACGAGGACGAGAAAGTGATAGACTGTGTGCGCAAGGTGGCGGAGTACGTCGACCTTGGCGGCGGCCGCCACCTCACGGCGATGCAGTTTCTCACCCATTTCCTTTTCCCGCCCGCGCGGCAGCAGGACTACATACGCAAGCTGTCGGGCGGCGAGCGCCGCAGGCTGCAGCTGTGCCGCGTGCTGATGACGGCGCCAAACTTCCTCGTGCTGGACGAGCCGACCAACGACCTTGACATCGCCACGCTGCAAATACTTGAGGAGTACCTGCAGGACTTCCGCGGCTGTGTCATCGTGGTGAGCCACGACCGCTACTTTATGGACCGTGTGGTGGACCACCTGCTGGTGTTCAACGGCGACGGCGACATTGACGACTTCCCGGGCAACTACTCCGAGTACCGCGAGTGGCGCTCGCTGAAAGACAAAGAGCAACAGGAGCGCAAGGAGGCCGAGCGCAAAAGCACGCCGAAGGCTGCCGCCGCGAAAAGCTGGCAGGGCGAGCACAAGCGCCGACTCACCTACAAGGAGAGGCAGGAGCTCGCCGCGCTGGAGGCGGACATCGCCGCGCTTGAAGCGGAAAAGACGGAGGCGGAGGCCGCGCTTTGCTCGGGCACGCTTTCCGTGGAAGAGTTGACGGAGAAGAGCAAACGCCTCCCCGTCATCGCCGCCGAACTGGACGAGAAAGGCATGCGCTGGCTCGAACTGAGCGAAATAGAGGGCTGACACGCCCCGGCGGAACGGCCGCTTCCGCGCCGCCGCGCCTTGTCTTGCGATAATGCGTTATCTTTGCAGCGGACAAGGACACGGCAGCAAAGGTTTTTCACAAGCAGAGAAAACTTGGGATGCATCTGTCAGACTTACACACAGGAGAAACGGGGGTCATAGTGAAGGTCTCCGGGCATGGCGGTTTCCGCAAGCGCATCGTGGAGATGGGCTTTATAAAGGGGAAAGCCGTGCGGGTGATACTCAACGCGCCGTTGCGCGACCCCATAGAGTATGAGATAATGGGCTACAAGGTGTCGCTGCGCCGAGAGGAGGCGCGCCTTGTGGAGGTGGTGAGCGAAAGCGAGGCGCAGGCCGACGAAAGGCTGCACCCCGCCGGCGCATTGGCGTCGCTTGCGCCCGGAAAGGACGAGGCGGACGAACAGCGTCTGAGGCTGGAAAAGCACATGGAGCGCATGGCGAGCGACAAGAGCCGCGCCATCACCGTGGCACTTGTGGGCAACCCCAACTGCGGAAAGACCTCTCTCTTCAATATGGCTTCGGGCGGACACGAGCACGTGGGCAACTACAGCGGCGTGACAGTGGACGCGAAGGAGGGCACTTTCACCTTCCGTGTGCGCGGACGGCGCGTCAATGACGCGAAAGGCGGCGCACAGGACGGCGCAGGTGAGGACGGTGTTGACACCGGCCGGGCACAGGGTGTCGGATGCGCCGCCGCCTGCGGAGGGGGCTGCGAGGGCTGCGCCGTGCAGCCCGGGCGCGAGTACACCATACGCCTTGTCGACCTGCCCGGCACTTACTCGCTTTCTGCGTACTCGCCCGAGGAGCTGTACGTGCGGCGCAATCTCATTGAGGAGACGCCGGACGTGGTGGTCAACGTGGTAGACGCCTCAAACCTCGAGCGCAACCTTTACCTCACCACGCAGCTTATAGACATGCACCTGCGCACGGTGGTGGCTCTCAACATGTACGACGACGTGAAGAGAAACGGCGACAGGCTCGACCACCGCCAGCTGGGCCACTTGCTGGGCGTGCCGATGGTGCCTACGGTGTCGCGCTCGGGCGAGGGCCTGCGCGACCTCTTCGAGACGGTGGTGGCTGTGTACGAGCGGCCGGACGACCCCGACCTGCAGCGGCACATACACGTAAACCACGGCACGGAGCTTGAGTACAGCATTGACCGCCTGAAGCACATCTTCCAAAAGGACAGCGCGCTGCGCTCGCGTTTCTCTACGCGCTACCTTGCCATAAAATTCCTGGAGGGTGACCGCGAAACCGAACGGCTGGCGGAGGGGCTGTCGCTGCACGACGAGCTTTTCGCCGCACGCTACGAGGAGACCGAACGCCTCAGGGACGAGCTGCACGAGTCGCCCGACAACGCGCTTACCGACGCGAAGTACGGCTTCATACAGGGCGCGCTGCGTGAGACTTACACGCCGCACGCACGCCGCCCGGGCAAAACGCTGACCGAGCGAATCGACTCGGTGGTGACGGGGCGTTACCTCGGCTTTCCGCTTTTCTTCCTGCTGCTTTTCCTCATCTTCGACGGCACTTTCGTGCTGGGGCAGTACCCGATGGACTGGATAGACTGGACCGTCGGCAAGCTGTCGGACTTCGTTTCGTACGCCCTGCCGCCGGGCGTGCTGCGCGACATGCTGGTGGACGGCGCGATAAGCGGCGTGGGAAGCGTCATCGTTTTCCTGCCCAACATCCTTATACTGTACCTCTTCATCTCGCTGCTTGAGGACACGGGCTACATGGCACGCGCCGCGTTTATAATGGACAAGATGATGCACCGCATGGGGCTGCACGGAAAATCGTTCATCCCGATGGTGATGGGCTTCGGATGCAACGTGCCGGCCGTCATGGCCACGCGCACCATAGAAAACCCCAAAAGCCGACTCGTGACGATGCTTGTCACGCCTTTCATGTCGTGCTCGGCGCGAATTCCAATCTATGTGGTGCTTATCGGGGCTTTCTTCCCGCAACATGGCGCGCTCGTGCTGCTGTCGCTCTACGCCCTGGGCATCGTGGCGGCCGTGGTGATGGCGCGTGTGTTCAGCCATTTCCTGATGCGCGGCGACGACCTCCCCTTTGTCATGGAGCTTCCGCCATACCGCCTGCCCAATGCCCGCTCCGTCCTACGCCACACGTGGGAAAAGGGACGGCAGTACCTGCGCAAGATGGGCGGCATCATTCTGCTATTTTCTCTCGTGATATGGGCACTGGGATATTTCCCGCACGGGGACACGGCATTCGCACCAGCAGAGACGATGGCTACAACGGAAAACGCAACAACCGCCACATCGGAAAAGCCGGCGAACGGCACAGCGGGAGGAATGGGAACCGCGCCGCAGTGCTCTTACCTTGAGCGTATGGGACGCGCCGTGACTCCGTTGCTCTCGCCGATGGGCTTTGACTGGCGGATGAGCGTGGGCATACTCTCCGGCGTGGGTGCCAAGGAGCTTGTGGTGAGCACGCTTGCCGTGATGTACGCCGGCGAGACGGTTGAAAGCGGCGACGGCGGCGACACGCGGCTTGCCGCCGCACTGCGGCAGCACATGTCCGCCCCCTCCGCGCTGTCCTACCTTGTCTTCGTGCTGTTTTACTTCCCCTGCATCGCCACCATCACCGCCATAAAGAACGAGAGCGTCGGCTGGAAGTGGGCGCTCTTCACAGCCTTTTACACCACGCTCTTCGCCTACGCCGCCTCGTGGCTCACCTATGTTGCCGCCTCGTGGGCGGGACTGTGACCCCTACTTCCGGCGGCGCGACAAAGAAACCGGCCGCACACCTCCCGGAAATGGGCGGTGTGCGGCCGGTTTTGTCTGCCGTGTTTTCACGGCGTGGCGTATGGGCGGCGGGAGACGCTTTGTATTGCGGATTTATTATTGCCCGCCGCTCGGAAATGCGTTTGGCGACTTGTGCGCTTCGTGTGTCCGCGTCCCGTTTCTTTCGGAAGCGGTGCGTAGTGGTTTAGAAAGGCAGGTCGTCGTCCGTGCCACTCTCTGCCGCAGGAGCAGCGGCGGGGGCGGCAGTGGGGGAGGGGATGGACGAAGCGGCGGGAGCAGCCGCTGCGGGGGCAGCTGCGGGAGCCGCGCCGCGCTGCACGCGCCAAGCACGCAGGTCGTTGTACCAGCGGCCGTTGTACTCGCGTGCGTCAATGTCAAAGGAGACGGTGAGTTCCTCGCCTACCTGTATGTTGAACTCGCGCAGACGATCCTCGCCGAAGACGCTGAACATGCACTTGCGGGGGTACTGGTCGTGGGTCTCTATCACGAATTCCTGCATTTTCCACGAGTTGCCCGTGCGCTGTGATACGCCGCCGCGCGGCTCGCCGGCCACGATGATTTTACCGGATATGTCCATTGTTGTATCTGTTTGTATTTTAATTTGGTTGTTTGCGTGCGAAGTTACGATTTCTTTCGCTTTGCCGCGTGCAGTGCCCGCGCTTTTCGGCTGGGGCGGCGGGAGTGGAGTGACACCGGCGGCCACGGCGCGTCACTTCATGGCGGCGAGCTTCATCTCCAGCTCAGCGATGTCCTGTATGAGCACCTCGCGGGGCTTTGAACCCCGTACGGGTCCCACGACACCGGCGTGCTCCAGCTGGTCCATGAGGCGGCCGGCGCGGTTGTAGCCGATGGAGAACTTGCGCTGTATGAGCGACGTGCTGCCCTGCTGGTGGACGACGATGAGGCGCGATGCCTCGTCGAAGAGCGGGTCGATTTGGTCGGCTTCCAACGCCGCCCCCGCGCCGCCGTCGCTGTCGGTCTCCGGCTCGGGCAGCTCGAATGCCGTAACATAGCCCTGCTGCGAGGCGATGTACGAGTTGATGCGCTCTACCTCGGGCGTGTCCACAAAGGCGCACTGCACGCGCACCGGCGTGTTGCCCGCAAGGAAGAGCATGTCACCGCGCCCAACGAGCTGGTCGGCGCCAGTGCGGTCGAGAATGACGCGGCTGTCCATCTGCGACGACACCTTAAAGGCCATACGAGCGGGGAAGTTGGTCTTTATGGTGCCCGTGATGATGTTGGTGGTGGGTCGCTGCGTGGCAATAATCATGTGCATTCCCACGGCGCGGGCGAGCTGCGCGATGCGGGCGATGGGAAGCTCCACCTCCTTGCCCGCCGTCATGATGAGGTCGCCGAACTCGTCTATTATCACCACGATGTAAGGCATGAACTCGTGTCCGTTCTGCGGGTTGAGCTGCCGCGCCTTGAACTTGGCGTTGTACTCCTTTATATTGCGCACGCGGGCTTTCTTCAGCAGGTCGTAGCGGTGGTCCATCAGCTGGCACAGGCTGTTGAGCGTCTGTACCACCTTTGTCACGTCGGTGATGACGGGGTCGTCGTTTTCGGCGGGTATCTTCGCGAGGAAGTGGTACTCCAGCGGGGCGTAGACGGAAAGCTCAACCTTTTTGGGGTCTACCATGACAAATTTCAGCTCGGCGGGGTGCTTCTTGTAAAGCAGCGAGGTGATGATTGCGTTCAGTCCGACGGACTTTCCTTGTCCCGTGGCACCCGCCACGAGCAGGTGCGGCATCTTGGCAAGATCCACCATGAATACTTCGTTGGTGATGGTCTTTCCCAGCGCCATGGGAAGCTCGAAGCCAGACTCCTCAAACTTGCGCGTGTTGATGATGCTCTCCATGGAGACAATGCGGGGGCGTTTGTTGGGCACCTCTATACCTATCGTCCCCTTGCCCGGTATGGGCGCGATGATGCGTATGCCGAGGGCGGAGAGCGAGAGCGCGATGTCGTCCTCAAGGTTGCGTATCTTGTTGATGCGCACGCCGGGGGCTGGGGTCACCTCATAGAGCGTGATGGTGGGGCCGATGGTGGCCTTGATGCTGGAAATCTCCACGCCGAAGTTGCGCAGCACATCAATGATGCGGTCTTTGTTGGCGTTCTGCTCCACCATGTCTATGCCCGGCGTGTCGTCGGTATAGTGTTTGAGCAGGTCGATGGTGGGGAATTTGTAGAACTCCAAGTCCTTGCGAGGATCGTAGGGATCCATAGCCTGCACTTCCTCGACGGTCTTTCCGCTTGCCGCCTCGTTGTCTGTGGCGGCGGATATCTCCAGCTCGGCGGACTTGGCGGCGGTGCTCCCGTCACCGGTGGTTGCTGGCGGGATGACAGCCGGTGCGGGTTCGGACTCGGGGGAAAGGTCAAGCGAAATAGTCCCCGTTGTACCGTTGTCTGCGGTTGCCCCGTCTTCGACAGTCCCGTCTGCGGTTGTATCCGTGCTATCCCCCTCCGCCGTGTAGAGCGGCAAGGAGAGTGGCGCGTTGTCCGTTTCGCCGTCGGCGGCAGTTTCGTCGGGCTGCACTTTCGTCATCTCGCCATCCGTTTCAGCGTCATCAGAGCTGGCGCGCTTGCGGCGGTACTCCACCGGGTTGAGCATACGGCGCACGTAGTTTTTCGTTTCCCGTGTGAGGTAGACGAGGTAGATGAGGGCAGCGCACACCACCACCATCCACGCGCCCGGCAGTCCGAAGTTTTCCACCAGCAGACTCTTGGCGTACACGCCGTGGCCGCCTCCGAGGTGGAAGGCGAAGAAGCTCAGCGCGTGCTTGGGCAACAGGTCTTCAAGCAGAGTGAGGAAGACCGAGCCCCATACCATAAGTATGGAAAAGTTGAGAAACCACTTCCACATCCTCACGCGGTAGGCGTTGATGAGTTTCATCGAGAGCAGCAGCAGCAGCAGCGGCACAAATATGGCGCACAGCCCGAAGCACGACTCCATGAGGTAGTAGGACAGGCTCGCGCCCATCTTTCCCCCGAAGTTTGCCACATGCCCGAGCGGCGCGCCGCTCTCTATACGCGTCTGGTCGACGGGGGCTGTGAAGATGTTGGAAACGATGCAAAGCATCAGGTAAAGGCTCGCCAGCAGCAGCAGCACGCCGCAGACGAAGCGCGGCGTGTCGCCTTTCACTCTTTCGGAGGTGAACACTCGCCCCAAGCGGGCGAAAAGTCCGGGGCGTGCGGGCACGGAGCCGGGGTTGCGTCCTGGCTCGGCGGCATTCTTGCTATTTTTTTTCTTCTTTGGCATAGGTGTTTTGTGGCTGTGGGGGGGATGGGGAGCGGACGTTTATACCCGCGCCCCGCGTGTGTCCTCTTACTCCGTGTAGAAGTGTATCATCCTTTCAAGCGCGCGGCGGCACACGGGGCAGAAGTCCTTGCACGTGTTTGTCTTCATACGGCAGTCCTGCCGTGCGCGGTACACGCCGCGCGACATGTAGCCGCCGCCCTCGAAAGCGCCGAGCAGCTCAGGTTTCTTCTCTGCTGGTGGGGTGGGCACGGGTGTCTTCTTGGCAAGCATATCCTGCCATTTCGAGGCGAAACTGTGGAGCGTGGTGATGTTGGCCTCCCACGGCTCGGCCTCGGGACCGTAGTAGTTTTCGTACTGGTCGTCATAGTAGTACTCGTCCGCCAGTCCGCAGAAGCTGTGGCCGAACTCATGCACCACCACGGGGCGGAAGTCAGCGTGGTGTGTCGTGGTGAGCGTGTAGGCGTTGTATATCCCGCCGCCGCCGTAGGTGTTGGTGTTGGCGAGAATGATGACGTGCTCGTAGGGTATGCCCGCCAGCAGGTTGGCCAGGTCGCGCTCGTGCAGTGTGGTGAGGTAGCGGTCGGAGTAGAACGTGGAGAAGTGCGAACTCAGAGCCGTCTGCCGCCACAGCCCCTCCTTGGGAATGCTCACGTCCGAGTCTTTCGAGGCAGCAGCCACCGCCACGAAGTTGAAGCGGTCGCGCAGCTTGGCGAAAGGCTCGTGGGAGAGGATGGCGTCTACTGCCGTCTGCGCGTCGCGGTAGAAAGCATCAGCCTGGTCGGCGCGGTAGCCCTCGGCCACGATGGCCACGTCAATTTTCTCCTCGGGCGAGCCACTTTTCAGCAGGTACTTGTGCGGCGGCACGGGCAGCGCGTCAAGGTTGCGTATGAGTATGTCCGACGGATTCACCGTGTGGGAAAGCTCGGTGCACGTCGCCCCTTTCTTGTCGAAAAGCCGCACCGTCACGGTGGCTGCGCTGTCGGGCATTGGCAGCGGCAGTGACAGCTCGAAGGCACGCGGCACGCGCGTGGCCTCCTCCGTGCTGAGCCACTCCTGAAAGAGGGTGGAGAACGACTGGCGGTATATCACGCGCCCCGTGCGCTTGTCGCGCAGAGTTACGTCGCCGTTGCCGCGTGCTGGCACGCTGTCAAGGTTGGCGCGGCGTCCCGCCCAGCCGGCGTGGCTGCAGAGTTCCGTCAGCGAGACTGACTGCCCGCGCGTGTCGCCCGTCAGCTGGTAGTCGGCGCGCAGTGTGCGCTTGGGGTTGAAAGTCTGCGCCCCGGCCGTGAGTGCCGCCGCGAATGCGGCCACTGCGAGCGTGCCGCGCAGGGCGGCGTATGTGAAAGTTCTCATTATGCGTTCGTTTCTGTGGTGTTTCAGTGTCTTTGGCGTGCGCGAAAGCCGTCCGGCTCAATAAAGTTTCGTTATCTCCGCGCCCTTGTAGTAGTGGGAAAGAATCTCGCGATAGCCGTGTCCCTCGGTGGCCATGACGGCCGCCCCAATCTGGCACAGTCCCACGCCGTGGCCCCAGCCCGCGCCGTGCAGCACGAAGGCGGACGGCACGCCGTCTGCTCCGACGCCACGCTTCTCCACAACGAAAGCCGAGCTGTAAAGGTGGGTGGGCGACAGTATTGAGCGTATCTCGAGCTCCTTGCCCACGACGAGCTGGCGTTTTGTCCCCACCACGCGCAGCCGGACAATGCGCCCGCTTGCGCCGCGCTCCACCGGCACGAGGTCTGTGATGTCGCCGAAGTCCTCGCCGAGGTGCTTGCCCACCAGCGCGGCCGCCTCCTCCTGCGTCAGCGTCACCGTCCAGCGGTAGAAGTCCGTCGTGCTTTGGTCATACCCGTTGAGCAGGGTGCGCAACAGCTTTTCGTCATGCGTGTTGCAGAAAGCCGGCGCGTCACCCATAATCCACTTTGTAGCGGCGGCTTCATCTGTGAGGTCGGGGGGCGTAACGGCTTCACCGTCCGGCTTGCTGTCGCGCACGGGCTGCAGATAAGGCGGATTGAGGTTTTCCCAGCATGCGTCATACCGCTCGGTGACACCGCCGCAGCATTTCGAGAAACGCGCGTCGCATATTTCGCCGGCGTGTGTCAGCACCTCTCCGCGCGTGGCGTTGACGGCCGCCGCCACGGCCGGCGTGACATGACTTGTGAAGCCTTGGTAGCGTTGGCAGTGGTCGTCGGCGCACACGTCAAAAAGCGTGTGGTCGTTACGGTCGCGCCAGCGTATCAGTTCGCCCCCGCCGCGCGAGAAGTTGAAGAAGCCCGCCCCTGCGCCTCGCTCCGCCGCACGGCGGCGGCTCATTTGCGAGAAGAGCCAGCTGCGCGATATGATGGCGTGGCTTTTCAGCAGTCCCTCAGGGCAGTCGGGACTCATTTCCGAGGACACCACGCTGCGCAGGTAGTCCTCGGCCGGCACATCGTTGATGGCGACGAGTTTCTCCTCGTCCACCACCAGCCGCAGCCGTCCTGTGAAGTCCTGCGTCTGCCGCTGCTGCCAGTGGAAGTCCTTTCCTATCGTAACGCCGTGCAGCGAGAAGGTGCAGCCCTCCCCGGCGGGCGAGAAAGTGAGGTCGCTGTATGTGTTGCCGTCCCACAACACGCCGCCGTCCTGACACGCCACGCGCTGTGCGCCGGTGACGATGCGCCCTTTTGCGGTGAAGTCGCCGTTGAGCGTGAAAGAAATCTCCGTGTCGTGCATCACCCCCACGCTCACCGTGGGTTCGGTGTCCGGCAGCCCCGTGTTTTCGCCGGCTGCACTGCCGTGCGCCTTGCGGTGCGTGCCGCGCAGCTTACGCGCCACGGCATTGGCTTCCGCCTCGTCAATTGCCACTTCGCGCAGAATGCCCTGCGCGGCGCGGAATGTGAGGCGCGTGAAGTCCTCCCCGCGCGGTGTGATGAGCAGTCCGCCCATGTCCACCGCGCCCGGACTCACCAGCATCCTTCCCTCGCCCTCCGCCGTGTAGCACGCCGGGCGGTGCTTGCGGCGCGGAAACACAACCGTCACGAGATGCGCCGGCACGGTGGGTGTGGCCTCCTGCCACCAGCACAGCGCGTTGAAGTCCGGCTCCGCCATACCTTTTTCCACGGGCAGCTGCGCAAGCAGGCGGGCTGTGAGCGCGGAGCACTCCTCCTCCCCAGTGGCACGCACGGCAAAAGCCGGGCAGGCGTAGCCTTTCACGAGGAAGATGCCGTCGGCGGCTTTTGCCGTGTCAAGCGACTTCTCCTCCGCGTCAGGCGAGGGGAACACCTTTTGCAGCGCGGCGGCGTACTGTGCCCAGTCGCGCTCGACGGGAATCGCGCCGCGCAGACCCGCCTGCAGGTGGGCGTGGTCCGGCGCGGAAGCCCCACAGCGCGGTCCGTTGTAAAACACCACGTGGCGCGGCATCTCTCGCGCGAGGCGCGGCAGCAGCGCGGCGAAGCGCGAAAACTCCTGCGGCACGTGCCGCCGCGTGGGTATGGTGAGATGTCCCGGCAGGATGGGGTAGGGGTTCACCAGTATCTGCACCGTGCCCTCCACCGGCAGCTCGCGCTGGGCGGCTGGACGGTTGTTGTCGCACAGAAAGCAGGGGCGCTTGCGCACGCTCCCCTTGTCCACCTTCGCCCCCGTGCTCACTATGCGGCACGGGTTGTGCTGCACGCCCAGAGTGAGTCGGCCGCCGCGCAGCTCGCGGTTTTCCACTTTTCCCTTCAGCTCGGCGAAACGCTCCGCCGCCTCCGGCCACGCGGCAAGCTGCTCCGTGAAGAAACGCTCCGCCGCCTCCTCGCCCACGGGGCGCGACCAGCACATCACCATGCGCCGGCGTGCGGCCAGTTCCAACGTGCGAAGTTGGTCCTTGTACAGGTTGTTGGCATTTTGCCGCTCCACGCTCAGCGCGGCGTCAGAGTTTCCCTCCCAGCGGCGGCAAAGGTAAAGTTCGTCGTATATGCGCGCTATGCGCCAGCGGCGCGAAATGGCAAGACCGAGGGCATAGTCCTCACCGTAACTCGTGTTGGGGAAACCGATGGAGCGCAGCACATCCGTGCGGAAAGCCCTCGGCGCGCCCAGTCCGTTGATGCGCAGCGCGTTGTTGCGACCGTTCTCCGCCGTCCACTCTCGGTGGGCGATAAGTCCCGGTGGCAGCGTCTCAAGGCCAAAGTCCACCATGCGGTAGCTGCCTATCACCATCGCCGCATGCTGGCGACGGAAAGCCGCCACCACGCGCTCCAGCACGTTGGGTGCGGAGTAGAGGTCGTCCGAGTCGAGCTGCACGGCGTAGCGTCCGCAGTGCGGCGAGCGCACGGCGAAGTCCCAGCAGCCGCCGATGCCAAGGTCGTCCCGCGCGGGCGTGAGCACATGCACCCGCCCGTCGCCGGCGAAAGGCGCAAGGGCTGCCGCCGTGCGGTCCGTGGAGTGGTTGTCCACCACAATGACGTTGTACCCGAACGATGCCTCCTGCCCCAGTGCGCTGCGCACGGCGTCGGCGATGGTGCGCTCGCGGTTGCGCACGGGGATGATGACACTCGCCTCCACCGGGTACTCCGTCCCGTCGTCCGGCAGCGCGTCATACTCATCGGGGCGCAGCCACGCCCCCAAGGCGCGGAGGTGCTCGGTGCAGGCACGCTCCATCTCCAGCTGCACCTCACGGTTGGCGGGGTTGACATAGTCAAACTGCCGCTGCCCGCTCGCACGTGTGTCGGTTTCCCACTCCGTGTAAAGCGTCTCGCGCAGGTGTGTCACCGGCGCGTGTCGGCTGACATAGAGTCGGAAGGCATAGGGCGTGGCGAAGCGGTAGCGCGGCGCGGGTGTCTGCGCGAGGAAGCCGCGAAGCAGCGCGGTGTCGAAAAGCACGAGCACGCCGAAGTCGAAGTCGTCACGGAGCGAGCCCTCTTGGTAGTCGATGGCGGGGTGCGCCCCGTTTTCGTCGCGGCGGTCGGCGTAGAGCCATCCCGACCCGCTGTCCGCCGCGCAGCGCAGCATGCGCTCCAGACAGCGGTAGCCCAGGCGCACGCGGTGGGCGTTGAGCAGGACGGCGGCGCGCGGTGTTTCCGTCTTCGCCGCAATCTGCCGCCAGAGGCGCGAGCCTCCCATGTGCGCCGCCTGTATGTAGACCAGACCGCCGCCGGCGGGTGCGGGGCACTCCGGCTTCGCCCCGACGAGTATCACGCGCCCCACGGCGGGGCAGGCGCGCAGCCGCGCCAATGTTTCCGACAGTTCTGCCGCGTCGGCGGGGCAGGGTAGTATGAAGTCTGCTTTTGGGTCCTGACAGTGCATGTGTGTGGTTGAAAGGAAGATTGCGCCGCGCACGTCGGTGGCGGATTGTGCCACTGCCGCATTTACGCGCGGCGGAGACACCGGCGGCGAGCGGACACTGGCAGGCAAAGTTAGTCACTTTTCGTCTAAAAGTCCGCGCCGCCCGTTCCCAACCTGCCCGCCGTCCCGCCCGTCGCACGTGATTGGGCGCGAATGGTGCAGGCAATATATATAGGTATGCCCGCTTGTCAAAGGCGTACTCCCGCGCCTTGGCTCACAAAGAAGCGGCGGGACGGGGACTGACACCATGGCCGGCGAGCCTCGTCCCGCCGCCCGTAACATGCAGGCCGGCGGAGAGTTGTTTCCGCTTAAAGCGTTTTCTTGATATCTTCCACTATCTGCTCCACTTTCAAGCGGTTGGCGGAAAGGTACTCGTCATACGAGTAGCGGTCGACAAAACCCTTCTGTCCGCCGCGGCACAGCACGCGCACTGCCGAGCCGCCGTAGTGGCGTGCCACCTTCTCGCCCCAGCCGCCGTCAAGCGCGCCGTCCTCCAGCGTCACCGCCACGCGGTGCGTCAGCGCGAGGCGGTCAAGCAGCTCCGTGTCGGCACCCGAGGCGTAGCGCGGGTTCACCACCGTGGCACGCACGCCGCAGTCGCGCTCAAGCGCCTCCGCCGCGTCGCACGCGAGACGGTAGTAAGAGCCGAGCCCGAGCAGCGCGACGTCAGCCCCCTCGCGCGTCACCTGGTAGCGGTTGGGTACGGAGTAGTCCGTCTCGACTGCCACGTCCGTCTCCAGACCGAACGGCTGCACGGGCTGGCGCACCGTGACGGGGTGTCCCGTCTGGTGAATCGCCCAGCGCAGCATCGCGTCATACTCCGCGCGGCAAGTGGGCGCGAGGTACACCATGTTGGGAATGTTGGCCATCAGCGCGATGTCGTAGAAGCCGAGGTGCGTCACGTCATTGAGCCCGCAGAGCGAGCCGCCGAACACCACGATGGTGGCGGGGTTGTCGTTGATGCAGAGGTCCTGCGACAACTGGTCGTAAGTGCGCTGTATGAAAGAGCTGTGCACGCCGAAGACGGGTTTGCCGCCGCGCTTCGCTATGCCCGATGCCATCGCCACGGCCGTCTCCTCGGCAATGCCCACGTCGACAAACTGCCGCCCCGCCTTGGCGCGGTTTTCGGGCGTCCAGCCCCAAATGCCCGGCGTGCCGGCCGTGAGAGCCACGACGGCGGGGTCCGCCGCCATCTCCTCAAGCAAAAGGGCGGCGGTGTGCGAGCCGTAGTCGCCGCCCTCATGGCGGAACTCCGGCTTCGTCTCACCCGTGGCGATGTCAAAGGGAAAGCCCCAGTGCCACCGCTCCTTCTGCTGCTCGGCGAAGCGGAAGCCCTTGCCTTTCACCGTGTTGATATGTACGACGACGGGGCGCGTCGTGTCCTTGACGGCAGCAAACGCCTTGATGAGCGCCGCCACGTCGTTTCCCTCGTCCACGTAAAGGTAGTCAAGCCCCATGGCGCGGAAGAGGTTGCACTCCGCCGCACCGCGCGTCTCGCGAAGCAGCTGCAGGTTGCTGTAAATACCGCCGTGGTTCTCAGCGATGGACATCTGGTTGTCGTTCACCACGATGATAAGGTTGGAGCCAAGCTCCGCCGCCATGTCAAGTCCCTCAAGCGCCTCGCCGCCGCTGAGCGAGCCGTCGCCTATGACCGCCACCACGTTCTCTTTTCCGCCGCAGAGGTCGCGCCCCTTCGCCAGGCCGCAGGCCAGACTGACGGAAGTGGAGGTATGTCCTATGACAAACTGGTCGTGCTCGCTCTCTCCCGGCTCCGAGTACCCCGACACGTCGTCATAGTGCGCCGGCGAGGTGAAGGCCTCCATGCGCCCTGTGAGCATTTTGTGTATGTAGCTTTGGTGGCTCACGTCGAAGACGAGGCGGTCCGTGGGCGAGGAGAAAACATAGTGCAGGGCGACGGTGGCCTCAACGAAGCCGAGGTTGGGCCCTATGTGGCCGCCGTGCGCGGAAAGCTTGCGCAGTAGTGTCCCGCGCAGCTCGTCGCAAAGCAAGGTAAGCTGCTGTGTGCCGAGCCCCTTGAGATCGGCGGGCGAGTGGATGTCTGTTATGTGCATGTTTGTGGTTGAGATTGTGTTGTCTGTGTGCGTGGCGCTTCCGTTTTCGCTGCTTTCACAGATGCAAAAGTACGCGTTAGGTTCCCAGTCCGCGCGTATGCTTTTACGGAGAAAAGTATACATTTCACTTTTTCCGCCCGCTCCGTCCCCTGAAATGCGCGGCGGGCGGAAGAGCCTTTGCCGCTCCTCCGCCCGCCGGGGCTTGCGCCTTTATTGTCTTTGCCGCCGCGTGCCGCCAATCGCGCTCACGCCGTGGGCAGCACCGTGCCCACGTACTCGAAGGAGAAGTTCTCCCCTTTCGCCGAAGGCAACTGGCTGCGCAGGTCCACCTCGGGGCGCGCCTTGATGTGCTCCACCATCCGTGTGTAGCACTCCTGTCCCGACGCGGCTTTCACGTACGCCGTGAAGTCGGTGTCCTGGTAGCGGAACTTCGTGGTTCCGGCTATCTGTATCACCCGCTTGAAGGTGATGCTGCAAAGATACCATCCCGCACGCTCCTCGGCAAGGCGCGCCGCCTTCAGATCTTTCATGTTCACCCTCGCGGGGGCGGGGGAGGACGAGAAATGGGGAGCGCCCGCCTGCTGGCTTTCGGCGTTGCCACGGCGGTGGCTCTTGAACTCCTCCATTGTGCGGGCGGAGGTCTTTATCATGATGAAATACACGCGGGGGCGTATCTTGTAGCGCTTGGGGTAGGGCATGTCGCTCTCCACGTAGGCTCGCACTTCCTCGGCGAGCCGCTGCGTGATGGGTATCTCCTTAATGGACGAAAGGAAATCCATCAGCTCGTCATAGCCGCCCACCAGCGTGTCCTTGTCAAAGTATCTTGCGTAAATGTTCATACAGTCCGGCTTGCCGTGAGAAACATAAAAAGACGGCAAAACCGCTTTGAGTGTTGCCGTCTTCATCACTTAAAGGGAGAGCGGAAAACGAGACTCGAACTCGCGACCCCAACCTTGGCAAGGTTGTGCTC
>CAVGTC010000040.1:0-19277 GCA_963632255.1 Lachnospiraceae bacterium
TTTTGACTCGTAAGTGGCTGAAAATCAATATAGGCAAAAATAAAGGGACATTCCTCGCGGGATGTCCCTATCTTGTAGTACAAAGATAATACATTTTTCCGCCGAAAGCAAGAAATGTTAAAACGCCCGAGAAATCAATTTGTCAGTTTTGGGGCTGTTTTTCCGACATTTTGCAAAGCGAGTGTCACGGGGGAAACCGCCGGCAAATGCCGCTTGCGTGCAGACACAGCCCCAGCGCCTCGCGTGCCGCGCCGTTGGGGGAAATGCGTAACTTTGCACGCACTATGCCACAGCCGCTGTTGGAGATACGGGACTTGCGGACGGGATACCGCCGCGGGCGGCGACGGGTAGCGGTGGGCGACAATTTGCGTGCCATCCTGCCCGCCGGCACTCTCACCGCGCTTCTCGGCGCCAACGGATGCGGAAAAAGCACACTGCTGCGCACCCTTGCCGGCTTCCTCCCCCCGCTGGGCGGCGAGGTGATGTGGCACGGCCGCCCCATCGGCGCGTACGGCACGGAGGGACTCGCACGCCTTGTGGGGGTGGTGCTCACCTGCCGCCCGCAGGCGGAGGCGCTCACCGCCGGCGACGTGGTGGCGATGGGGCGCATACCCTACGCCCGTTTCCTGCGGCCGGAGCCGCCGGAGGAACGGGCGGCCGTGGAAAAGGCCATGGAGCTTACCGGGACGGCGCGTTTCGCCCGCCGCCCGATAGACTCGCTGAGCGACGGCGAGCGGCAGCGGGTGTTCATTGCCAAGGCCCTGGCGCAACAGACGCCGGCCATACTGCTTGACGAGCCCACGGCTTTCCTCGACTACCCGTCAAAACGCGGCGTGTTTGCGCTTCTGCGCAGTCTGGCACACGAGGCCGGAAAGGGCGTGCTGGTGTCCACGCACGATGTCGACACCGCGCTGCGCTACGCCGACACGGTGTGGCTGCTGGGGCGCGGCGGACTGGAGGCGATGACCGCCGCCGAGGCGGCACGCCGCGGCGCGGAGGGACTCTTCCCCGCTCCGGACGAGTGCGGCGGACTGCCGGTTTAGCAAGGCGTTAAATCAAGCCGCGTGATCACAGAAAAGAGATTCGCCTGAAATTCACCCACGATATAAGGAGTGGCAATCCATAGAGCCACCCGACAAACAAAGTAAAAAGGACAGAATGATTGTCTGCATAGCGGAGAAAGCCAGCGTGGCGCGTGACATCGCGGCCATACTCGGCGCCACCACACAGCGTGACGGCTACCTTGAGGGCGGCGGCTACCAGGTGACCTGGACCATTGGCCACCTTTGCGAGCTGAAAGCCCCCGAGGACTACCGCGCCGAGTGGAAAAGGTGGTCGCTGGGGCAGCTGCCTATGGTGCCGGCACGCTTCGGCATACGCGTGAAGCAGGATCCCCGCATCGCGCGGCAGTTTGCCGTCGTGCAGCGGCTTCTCTCAAACGCCGACAGCATTATAAACTGCGGCGATGCCGGGCAGGAGGGCGAGCTGATACAGCGGTGGGTGATGCAGAAGTCGGGCGTGAAGTGCCCGGTGCAGCGCCTCTGGATTTCCTCCCTCACCGAGGAGAGCATACGCGAGGGCTTTGCCACGCTCCGCCCGCAGGACGACTACCAGTCGCTTTACGAGGCCGGGCTGTGCCGTGCCATAGGCGACTGGCTGCTCGGCATGAACGCCACGCGCCTGTACACGCTGAAGTACGGAGGCAACCGCGCCCCGGGGGCGCAGCCGCTCTCCGTAGGACGCGTGCAGACCCCCACGCTGGCGCTGATAGTGCGACGGCAGGAGGAGATAGAGCATTTCAAGCCCGAGCCTTACTGGGTGCTCACCACCGTTTACCGCGACACCACCTTCACCGCCGTCATGGCCGACCCCAACGAGGACGAGCAGCCTGCGGCGGAAGCCCCCGCCGGCACGAAATCCGCCGCACCCGCCAAGCGCGGCTTCACATCGGAGGCGGAGGGGCGGCAGGCCCTGGAGCGCATCAGCCAGTACCCATTCACCGTCACCTCCGTCAGCCGCAAAAACGGCACAGAGGCACCGCCCCGCCTTTTCGACCTCACCGCGCTGCAGGTGGAGTGCAACAAAAAGTTCGGCTACTCGGCCGACCTGACGCTGCAGCTCATACAGGCGCTTTACGAGAAGAAAGTCACCACCTACCCCCGTGTGGACACCACTTTCCTGCCCGACGACATCTACCCGAAGTGCAAGGGGATACTCAACGGCATCGCGTCCCATTACGCCGCCCTGCTGCAGCCCCTGCGGGGTGAGAAGCTGAGAAAGAGCAAAAAGGTTTTCGACTCCTCAAAGGTGACCGACCACCACGCCATCATACCCACGGGCGTGCCCGCCAACAACCTGTCGGACACAGAACGCAACGTGTACGACCTCGTGGCGCGGCGCTTCATCAGCAGCTTCTACCCCGACTGCCGCTTCTCGCAAACCGTCGTGACGGGCGAAGCGGGCGAAGTGCCGTTCAGGGCAACGGGGCGGCAGATACTGGAGGCGGGCTGGCGTGCCGTCGCGCCCTCGGCCGCAGTGAAAGGAGCGGGCGAGGACGAGGAGCGGCGGCCCGACGAGGAGGAGCGCACACTGCCGGCTTTCACCAAGGGCGAGAGCGGGCCGCACCGCCCCGACCTCACGCAGAAAACCACGCAGCCGCCAAAGCCCTACACCGAAGCCACGCTGTTGCGTGCCATGGAGACCGCAGGCCGCACCGTGGAGAGCGAGGAACTGCGCGACGCGTTAAAGGAAAACGGCATAGGCCGCCCCTCCACGCGCGCCGCCATCATAGAGACGCTGTTCCGCCGCCAGTACATCCGCCGCCAGCGCAAAAACCTCCACGCCACGGCGACGGGGGTGGAGCTTATCAGCTTTATAAAGGAGGAACTGCTGAAAAGCGCCGAACTCACCGGGCGCTGGGAGCGCAAACTGCGGCAGATAGAACGGCACGAGTACAGCGCGGCGCAGTTTGTGACCGAGCTGAAGGAAATGGTGGAGGGCATCGTGCTGGACGTGCTGCGCGACAACAGCAACCGCCATGTGACACAGACCGCCGCACCCGCCGCGAAGTCACTCGGGCCGCGGCTGGATGGGAAACGCAAGGCGGCCAACGCAGAGGCCGACGCGGCAGCGGCGGAGAAACCGCGCCGGCGCGTGGTGCGTGCGGGCAGCGCATGCCCCAAGTGCGGCGTGGGGAAAGTGATAAAGGGAAAGACTGCGTACGGGTGCTCGCGCTGGAAGGAGGGCTGCGACTGGCGCAAGCCGTTTGCCAAGAAATAGCGCGGCGAGCGCGGACAAACAGAAAAACGCGGAAGGCTGCGGAGGAATGAGGTGGCGACACACACTTCCCCCGCAGCCTTTCGCGTTTTCTGCAAAAATACCGCCGCGCCCGTCCTGTGCGGCAGGGTCAGCAACGGCAAATCTTTCCCCGCACATAGCGTACGCGCTCCTCGTCGGCAAGGCGCTGCAGCACGGCATCGGCCACGTGGCGTGGGTATGCGTCGCACGGCAGTTCCGCCGGATCGTGCGGCTTCCCGTCGGCGAGGACGGCGAGGATGCGTTTCCCAAGCTCCTCCTCTTTTTCCCTGTCATTGTTCAGCGTCTCTTTTTCCCCCGCTCGCCGCTCCCAGCAAAGGTCGCAGTGGCCGCAGTCGTCCGCCTCATCGCCGAAGTAGCGTAGGAGGTAGCGGCTGCGGCAGAGGTCGCGCTCGTTGGCGTACTCCCATACGGCCTTCACCTGTTTTTCGTAAAGCTCCTTGCGCGTCTCGTACACGTCGGCGGACAGCTCAACGTACTTGGTGTCCACACGCCGCGTGGTGTAGGTGATGCGCGGCACGTTTTTGCGCGGCACATAGTTGATGATGCGTCGGTAGCGCAGCTGCACAAGTGTCTGGTACACCTCCCTCGGCGTCATTCCGCACTGCGCCCCGATGGCGTCCTCGCGCACCGGCACATAGTCGGCGAATAGTCCGGCATAGAGCCGCAGCACCGCGTTGAGCACACGCTCCTCGGCGGGGGTGAGGTAGTCCACGCGGTAAAGGTCGTCGCGTGTGGTGAGCACGATGAGCCGCGAGAGGCTGTCGTTGTCCTCCTGGTAGAGAATGTATCCCGCCTGCGTGAGGATGTTAAGCGCGCCGGTGAGTGTGACGGGGAAGTGGTGGAAGGTGGTGCAGAAGCGGTGGCGGTCGAACTCGAACGTGCGCCCCTGCGCCTCGCCCTCGGCTATCTGGTAAAATGAAGTGAGATCTTCATACACCTTTCTTATGTACTCTTTCTCGGGGTAGTTTTCCCGCACGCGGTCGTGCAGCTTCTTGCGGTCGTGCTGGTTGTACAGCAGCACGGCGTAGGCCGTCGCGCCGTCGCGCCCCGCGCGCCCCGCCTCCTGGTAGTAGGCCTCGACGGAGTCGGGGAAGTCGGTGTGCGCCACAAGCCGTACGTCGGGCTTGTCAATGCCCATACCGAAGGCGTTGGTGGCCACCATCACGCGGAAGTGGTTGTCCCGCCACGCCTTTTCGCGCGTGTCCTTGTCCGTGGCGTTGAGTCCGGCGTGGTAGTGCAGCGCGGTGATGCCGGCGGAGTTGAGATCATCGGCAATCTGCTTGGCCGCGCCGCGGCTGCGCGTGTAGACTATGGCGGAACCCTTCACGCAGGCGAGGATGTGCAGCAGCTCGTCAAACTTGTTGTCGGTGTGGCGCACCACATAGCAAAGGTTTTTCCGCTCGAAACTCATGCGGAAAACCTTCCCGCCCCGGAAGCCGAGCCGCGCCTGTATGTCTTCCGCCACGCGGGACGTGGCCGTGGCGGTGAGTGCCAGCACGGGCACGCCGGGCAGCTGCTCCCTCACGTCGGCAATGTGCAGGTAGGGCGGGCGGAAGTCGTAGCCCCACTGCGATATGCAGTGCGCCTCGTCGACGGTGAGCAGGCACACATTCATGCGCCGCACCTTATTGCGGAAAGCCTCGGTGCAGAGCCGCTCGGGGGAGAGGTAAAGAAACTTGTACGCGCCCAGCAC
Source organism: Lachnospiraceae bacterium (assembly GCA_963632255.1). Taxonomy (GTDB): domain Bacteria; phylum Bacteroidota; class Bacteroidia; order Bacteroidales; family Bacteroidaceae; genus Alloprevotella. Next base: position 5,012 of record CAVGTC010000040.1, read on the forward strand.
GGCGTTGTCGAGATGGCGGCTTATCTCGCCCGGCGGCATGCCTGAGTAGACGGCGGCGGCGGTGATGCCCCGCTCTCTGAGGTGCGCCACCTGGTCCTTCATCAGCGCGATGAGCGGCGTCACGACAAGGCACATCCCGTCCATGGCAAGCGCGGGCACCTGGAAGGCGATGCTCTTACCCCCGCCGGTGGGCATAAGGCCCAGCGTGTCCTCGCCCCGCGCCACGCTCTCTATGATGTCGCGCTGTATGCCGCGGAAGTCGGGGTAGCCCCAGTACTGTCGCAGAATTTCCTTGAAGTCTTTCATCGGCTTGTGTGGCAGGGTGGCGTGAGGAATGGTTTTGTGCGGGGGGAAACCGCGTGTCCGCAGGACGGCGTATGTGTGCCGCGCGTCCCAGTGCGGTGCGGGGGAAACAGCGGCGCGTCCGCCCCCGTTGCGGCAGGCGGACGCGCCGTCCGTGGTGAGTGTATGGCGGTCGGGTCAGAGCGGCTTGATGTCGTCTATCTGCAGCTGCACCTCGCCGCGCTTGTGCGTGTTCTCCTCCACGGTGTAGCAGATGTCAAAGGCACGCTTCGTCTTGATGTACCGAGCCTGCGAGCTTTGTCCGAAAGCGATGCCGTTCATCACGTTGTTGCTCTTGTCGTCGACAAGCTCCAACTTGATGTGCTCCTGCCCGCGCCCCACCACCTTGCTGGTGCCGTAGTCGTAGACACGGTGCGTGCAGAAGACGGGCTTTGCGTTTTGCGGACCGAACGGGGCGAAACGCCGCAACTGCTGGTAGAAGCGGAAAGTGATGTCCTTGAAGTCGAGCTCGGCGTCCACATCAAGGCAGGCCTCGGTCTGCTCGTCGCTGATGTGCGCCGTGACGTACTCCTCGAAGCGGCGCGAAAACTCCTCCACGTTCTCCACCCGCAGTGTCAGACCGGCGGCGTAGGTGTGTCCGCCGAAATTTTCAAGGAGGTCTTGGCAGCTTTGCACGGCCTTGTACACGTCAAAGCCCGTCACCGAGCGGGCCGAGCCCGTCGCCATCCCCTCCGAGCGCGTCAGCACCACGGCCGGGCGGTAGTACTGCTCGGTGAGGCGCGAGGCCACTATGCCTATCACCCCCTTGTGCCACTCCTCGCTGTATATCACTATGCTGCGGCGCGTGTCAAGGTGCGGCAGCCGGGTCACGCACTCCATGGCCTGCTCGGTCATCTGCTTGTCAAGGTCCTTGCGTGCCTCGTTGTAAAGGTTGATGCGCTCGGCTTTTGCAAGGGCGGCGGCGTAGTCGCGCTCCACAAGAAGCTCCACTGCCTCGCGCCCGTTCTGCATGCGTCCGGAGGCGTTGATGCGCGGCCCTATCTTGAAGATGATATCGTTCATCGTCAGCTCGCGGTCGCCCAGTCCGCACACCTCAATGATGGCTTGCAGCCCAATGCCTGGGTTGGAGTTGAGGCAGCGCAGCCCGTGGTAGGCCAGTATGCGGTTCTCGCCCGTCACGGGCACTATGTCAGATGCGATGCTCACGGCGCAGAGGTCGAGCAGCGCGGCGAGCTTGTTGAACTCGATGCCGTTGCTCACGGCGAAGGCCTGCATCAGCTTGAAGCCCACGCCGCAACCCGAGAGGTGGGTGTCGGGGTAGTGGTTGTCGCGCCGTTTGGGGTTGAGTATCGCCACTGCGGGCGGGAGTTCGTCGTCGGGCACGTGGTGATCGCAAATGATGAAATCGATGCCCTGCTCCTTGGCGTAGGCAATCTCCTCCACGGCCTTTATGCCGCAGTCGAGCACGATGATTAGTTTCACGCCCGACTCCGCGGCGAAGTCTATGCCCTTGCGCGAGATGCCGTACCCTTCCTCGTAGCGGTCGGGGATGTAGTAGTCAATGTTTGAGTAGAACTGCTGTATGAATTTGTACACGAGGGCGACGGCCGTGCAGCCGTCCACGTCATAGTCGCCGTACACCATGATGCGCTCCTTGCGCCCCATCGCGCGGTTGAGCCTGTCCACGGCCGTCTGCATGTCGTCCATGAGGTAGGGGTCGTGCAGTTCGGCGAGTTGCGGGTGGAAGAAACGGCGGGCCTCCTGCTCGGTGTTCACCCCCCGCTCGACGAGTATCTTACCGAGCGCGGGATGTATGCCCAGAGCCTCCGCCAGCTTCTTCGCGCGGGATGCCGCTTCGGGCGGTGTGCATTTGAAATGCCATTTGTAGTTCATTGGTATATGTCATTTTTTTTGTATTCTTTGGTGGTTTGGGGCGCGGCTGCTGTCGGCGTGCCGCGCAATAAAGCAAGTAAAGTTAGGGAAAAAGCCCGGATGCGGCGGCATACGGGCACAAAAAATCCCGGCAAGACCGCGCGGGGCGTGCCTTGCCGGGATGGATGTGTGTGTTTGCCAACCGCGCGTCCGCGGCTTTTTACGCATGTCTTACTTCACAATCTGCTTCTGTCCGTTGACAATGTAGATGCCCTTAGGCAGCATCGTGAGGTCGCTGGTGGACATCTTCACGCCGGACACGCTGTACACGCCCTTGGAGACGGCTGGAGCGGTGGTCTTTACGGATGCGATGGCGGTCACAAGGTCAATCACGCTGTCGTCTGCCTTGAGGTTGGGGTTCTCCTTGAACACCCATGCCGAGCCGTCGTCGTCGCTTGTCCACACCGACATGGGGTAGGACGTGAACTGCGGGGCTGCGCAGAGGAAGGAGTGGTCGTCGCCGTCATGGGAGGTGAGGGCGAGGTAGCCGTCCGTGCGGGTCTCCACGCTGATGGGGGTTGCGGTGGCGCTAAACTTGCTCGGACCGCTTGCACTGCCGGCATCCTGGTAGCCGTAGGTGGTCATAAACATCTTCGCGCCGAGGTTGTAGATGTAAAGGCTGCCCTCGTACTGTATTGCCATCCAGCCGTGGTTCTCGTCCGTGAGGCTGAAGTCAACCGAACCCGAGTTGAACTCACCCTGCTCGCCGTTGGCGGCCCAGAGGTAGGTGGGGTTGGTTGCGCTGGGGTTGTACACCACATACGCGCCCTTGGAGGTGTAGGTGTCGCTGCCGGCCTTGATGGGGTTGTAGATGGCGTAAACCTTGTCGTTGCTCAGCTTCGTAATGTCGGTGATGGCATCGCCGAGAGCCTTGGGTTCGGTGGTTTCGCCGCCGCCCTGCGTCACCTTGGTGGCCGTGCCGCTCAGTGCGATGAAGCCCTCGTCGTTAAACTCGTTGAGTCCGTATAACATGCTTGAAAGCACGAGCGTGTTGTCGTCACCAAAGTTGAAAGTGACGGGCGGAGTGCTCATGCCGTCGTAGGAGCCGCAGATCAGTACGGTGGACTCGCCGAGGACGTCGTTGGTGAACGGGATGGAAATGCCCGTCTCAGAGTATTCGAGGTCGAACTCGTAGTTGCCGCCGAAGATTTTGGTCACTTTCAGCGCGCCGTCCTTCTCGAAGATGGTGAAGGTCATCGTCGTGTCGGATGCGATTTCATCGCCGCCGTCGTTGAAAGTCTGGTAAGTGAGTGCCCAGTCGCCCACGAGGTCTTCCTTCGCGATGGTGGCGGCGTTGGAAAGTGCCGGCACACCCAGCAGCAGGGCTGCCAGCAAGCCTTTCAGAAATGTGTAGATTTGCTTCATGAAATCTGGTTTTATGATGAATAAATAAAGTTTTTCGTACATCCGCTGCCGGCCGCCCTTGCCGTATTCTGTTACCGCCGCGTATTGTCGGCGCGGAGACAGAGTGCAAAAAGGGACAAGTCCGGCTGAAAAATTATTTGCAAAAGTACGAAAAAACGCGAATGCCGTTAGACAGAAACACTGAATAATGCCGTTTTTCTTGCTTTTTGTACACAAACACCCCTCCGCGCCGTGCGAAATGGCACGCGCGGTCAATGTTGTTAATCCCCGCCGCCAAGCAGTTGGGCGGCCACGGCGCACAGTTCGTCGTACCATTCCTTGCCAAAACGCCGCGTGAGTGGCTCTTTCAGGAAGCGGTACAGCGGGATACCCAGCTCGCGCCCCTTTTCCACAGCGGGGCGGCAGACGCTCCAACGATGGTACTGCAGGGCGGAGGTGCCGTCGCGCAATATTTTCTCGCGTATGGGGTAGAGTTCGCAGGAAACGGGCTTTCGCCAGCCGTAACGCCCCTCGCGGTAGGCCTTGTCGGTGGCGCAGTAGCAGCAGCCGTCCGCGCCGTAGCAGGTGAAGACGCAGTCGCGCCCGTCTACAATGCTTGTCACCATGTCGCCATCCGCGTCCTCGTACGCCACACCCTGGCGGTCGATGACGGCTTGCGCCTTTGCGCTGAGGTCGCCCCACACGGTGTCAAGGGCTTCCTCCAGCTTTTTGGCCTCACCCGGCGCAAGCGGTGCCCCGCTGTCGCCCTCCACGCAGCAGATGCCCTTGCATTGGGAGAGGTCGCAGCAAAAATGTTCGGTGAGTATGTCGGAGGCGAGCAGCACGTCGCCCACTTGCAGTATCGGTGGCAGGTACATTCTTCCTTATATATATAAAATGTGCAGTGTGGGCTTGGGGACTTCGGCGAGTGCCCGCCGCGCTTTTTCGCTTACGCCGCTTTTGCGTGCGGTAGGACAGGCAGCCTCACCACTCTATTGGCGCAAGTCCGCGCCGCATGAGATAGTTGTTGCAGAGCGTGAAGTGGTGGTTTCCAAAGAAGCCGCGGTAGGCGGAGAGCGGCGACGGGTGGGGGGATGTAAGCACAAGGTGGCGCGTGCGGTCAATCACCGCTCCCTTGCGCTGCGCGTAGCTGCCCCATAGCATGAATACCAGCCCCTCTCTTTCCCGCGCCAGCCGCGCAATGGCAGCGTCGGTGAAGGTTTCCCACCCCCTCCCTTGGTGGGAGGCGGCGTGGTGGGCGCGTACGGTGAGTGTCGCGTTGAGCAGCAGCACGCCCTGCCGCGCCCAGCGTCTGAGGCTGCCGCTTTCGGGCGGGCGGCGTCCCGTGTCGGTTTCTATCTCCTTGAAGATGTTTTGCAGCGAGGGTGGAAGTGGCACGCCGTCCTTGACGGAGAAGCACAGCCCCTCGGCTTGTCCCGGCTCGTGGTAGGGATCCTGGCCAATGATGACGACCTTTACCTTGTCAAAGGGACAGAGGTTGAAGGCGTTGAATATCTCCTGCCCTGGCGGATAGCACGTGCCGGCGCGGTACTCCGCGTGGACAAAGTCGGCAAGCCGCGCGAAATAGGGTGCGGCGAACTCGTCTTTGAGCCGTTCGCCCCATGTGGGTTCTATCTGTACATTCATCTTCGTTTCCTTGGTTGTGCCGCAGTCATAAGCGTTTCCCTCCAAAGTATTTCCCTATGACAGGCAGCTCCCGAAGCGGGAAATCATAGTGCACGATGTGCGCCACGAAGAGCGCGACGCACGCCGTGTTGGCCAGCAGGCGTATCGGCACGGAGGCGATGCACGGCGTGCCGATGCTCATCACGGCGAAGAAAAGTAACGCAATGGCCACGTATGCGCCGATGCTGCGCAGGGGGTAGTCGATGGGGTAGTGTCGCTGCCCCACGAAATAGCTGAGCAGCATTGCCGTGCCGTAGCCCGCGAAGCCCGCCCACGCGCACGCCATATAGCCGTAGCGCGGGATGAAGACGATGTTGACGGCGATGAGCACGGCGCAGCCCGCGCCCGAGAACCACGCGCCCCACACTGTTTTGTCGATGAGCTTGTACCAGAAAGAGAGGTTGAAGTACACGCCCATCATTATTTCGGCGGCCATCACGATGGGCACAACGCGCAGACCGCTCCAGTAGTCGGGCGCGATGATGTGCTTGAGTATGTCCATATACCCCACCACCATAAGGAAAGCGAGGAGCGTGAAGATGACGAAGTACTTCATCGCCTTGGCGTACACCTCGCGGTTGTCCTTGTCCTTTTGCTTGCCGAAGACGAAAGGCTCGTAGGCATAGCGGAAGGCCTGGGTTATCATTGCCATAATCATGGCTATCTTTACGCTGGCACCGTAGATGCCGAGCTGTACCTTGCCCTCCGCGCCGTGTACGATGCGCGGGAATATCATTTTGTCGGCCGTCTGGTTGAGTATGCCGGCTATGCCCAGCACGAGGATGGGCCAGGAGTAGGAGAGCATGCGGCGCAGCAGGACGGTGTCGGGACGCCAGCTGAACCCAGTCAGCTCGCGGCGGAAGAAGAGTGTGACGAAGGCCGTGCAGAAGAGGTTCGCGCCGAAAGCGTAGCCTACGCCGACTGCGGGATTGTATACAAGCGAAACCGCATCGCGCAGTGCGGGCTTGGCGTAGAGCCAGGGAAGCACAACGAAGAATAGCACGTTGAGCGTGATGTTGAGCGCGATGAAGAGCAGTTTGAGGGCTGCAAACTTCACCGCGCGGCGGCGGTAGCGCAGGTAGGCGAACGGGATGCACTGGAAAGCGTCAATCGCCACGCACACCGCCATCATCCCGATGTACTCGGGGTGCGCCGCGTAGTCGAGCGCGGCGGCGATGGGGTGCAGGAAGACAAGCACGGCGGCGGCGAACGTGACCGCCACGCCGCCCACGGCGCACAGGGTGGTGGCGTACACGCGCATAGGGTCGCCGCCCTCCTTGTTGGCGAAGCGGAAGAACGTGGTCTCCATGCCGAAGGTGAGCAACACCAGCAGAAGCGCGACGTAGCTGTACACTTCGGTTATCACGCCGTAGCCCCCGCTTGACGCGGCGAGCTTTGCCGTGTAGAGGGGCACGAGCAGGTAGTTGAGGAAACGCCCCACTATGCTTGACAGGCCGTATATGGCAGTGTCCTTTGCGAGGGCTTTCATCCCTCCCGGCTTTTGCGGGGAGACAGATTGGGAAGACATCGGCTTGGGTATGTGTTTGAGTTCTGTCTTTAATAAATGTGTGGCGGTGCGGCTTTGGCGGGCGGCGTTATCCGAAGAAGAGGTAGCACACGCCTACTGCGGCCACCACGCCGGCAAGGTCGGCAAGCAGTCCGCAGGCCACGGCGTGCCGCGTGCGGGTGACACCCACCGAGCCGAAATACACAGCAAGGATGTAAAAAGTGGTGTCCGTCGAGCCTTGGAAGATGCAGCTGAGCCGCCCCACAAACGAGTCGGCGCCGAAAGTGCGCATCGCGTCCACCATCATCCCGCGCGCCCCGCTGCCCGAGAGCGGTTTCATCAGCGCGGTGGGCAGCGCGCCCGCCCAGCGCGTGTCGCCGCCGAAGAGTCCGGCCACCCATTCCACGCCCGATATGAGCCAGTCCATTGCGCCCGACGCGCGGAACACGCCTATGCCCACAAGCATCGCCACAAGGTAGGGTATGATGCGCACGGCTGTCTGGAAACCCTCTTTCGCCCCCTCCACAAAAGCGTCGTACACGTTGACGCGGCGGCGCATCCCCGCGACGAGGAAGCAGATGATGATGAGAAAGAGCAGGATGTTGGCCGCCGAGGTACCCACGGTGTTCATCGCCGCCGCGTCCAGCCGGCTGAAGCCCCACACCACGGCGGCCACGCCGAGCGACAGTCCGCCGAGCGTCAGCAGCAGTGTGCGCTGCAGCAGGTTGATGCGCTGGTAGATGCAGGTCACCACGATGCCGGCAAGCGTCGAGCAGAACGTGGCGATGAGGATGGGCACGAATATGTCCGTGGGCTGCGCCGCGCCCATCTGCGCCCGGTATACCATGATGCTCACGGGGATGAGCGTCAGGCCGGAGGTGTTCAGCACAAGAAACATTATCATCGCGTCGCTTGCCGTGTCTTTCCTTGCGTTGAGTTCCTGCAAGCCCTCCATCGCTTTCAGCCCCAGCGGCGTGGCGGCGTTGTCAAGTCCCAGCATGTTTGCGGAGATGTTCATGAAGATATTGCCTATGACGGGGTGCCCTTCGGGCACGCTTGGAAAGAGGCGGCGGAAGACGGGACCCAGCACGCGGGCTATGGCGGCCACCACGCCGCCTTTCTCGCCTATCTTCATTATGCCGAGCCACAATGAAAGCACGCCGGTCAGTCCGAGGGATATCTCAAAAGCCGTTTTTGAGGTGTCGAAAGTGGAGTTCATTATGGCGGGGAACACCTCCGTGTCGCCGAAAAACACCAGTTTCACCGTGGCTATGACGAAGGCGGTGAGGAAAAATACCGCCCAGATGTAGTTGAGTACCATTTCGCTTAGTCGTGTTTGCAGCCCGTACGTTGCCGGCCCGGGCGGAGCGTGCCTATATATATAATGTGTCCCCGCAGGCAGTAGTGACTGCAAAATTACGGCAACGCACCGAACGGACAAAGCCGCCCGCATCTTTTGGATGCGCCCGTTTTGGACGCGCCCGCCCGCCGCGTCCCGCGCCATTGGCTCCGCATACCACCCCTGCGCCCGCTTCCGCAAGTGTCGGGCGGCTGCTTGCGTGGGGCGTTAAAAGGGCGTGAAGCGGCTGTGGGTCATTTGCGCCCTGCACTTGCCAAAACGCGCGGAATTTTCATTGAAAAGATTTCGCATTATCGTCAAACTCCCGTAACTTTACCCCCGATTAGGCTCTATACGCTCAAAAGGAAAACCAATCAATTCACTAATTTATTAACCTACAACAACTTTCTGCTCAATGAAAAAGATTTACAATCTTTTGTTGCTCGTGGTGATGTTTGTCATCGGGGCAACGGCAGCGCAGGCAGAAAAACGCTACTGGCCGCAGGGCGGTACCATCGCTGACGGAGGCGAATGGACTATCGACGATGTGGAGACTGGCGTTCAGTTTGTCCTGCAGAACGGCTCGCTCCAGGGCGCAGCCAACGATTTCGTGAGTGGGGTTCACAAGACCAGTACCATCACTGACGCCAACCTCTTCGAGCTGGTGTCGGCCGGTGAGAACGAGGAGGGCCTCCCCGCTTTCTACCTCAAGCAGGTATCCACCGGCGAGTATCTCGCCAGCAGCGGCACCTATGTGGCTGCCGAGGCACGTGCGTGGAAGTTCTGCGTAAAGGAGGCTACCACTTACTCCAGCTCCGATGAGCTTGCAGCCTCCGAGGACTTCACCAGCTCCACGCTGGTGGCAAGCTCCATCACACAGCTCATCTTCGTTGACGCTTCCGCACAGGCTGGCGTTACGGAGCAGACCGGTGTGAAGTTCCTTTGCTCCAACAGCGAGGGCAAGGACATCTTCTTCGGCAACAACTACAACCAGAACGTGTGGAACGTGTTCCCCGTTCAGGAGCTGACCGGCGCCGACTACATCAACGACGCCCTCTCCGAGATCTTCCCCGACAACACCGCCGACCTCTATGACGTGGGCGACCAGCCGGGTCAGATTTCCCAGGAGCTCTGCGACGAGCTGCTCAACTCCTATGCTGACGCACAGACGCTGGCACAGAACTGGAGCGACTCCAACACGCAGGAGGAGGCCGAGGCTGCCATCGCACGCTGCCGCGCCGCTCTCCAGGCTGCCAAGGACGGTGCCGTTCTCGTTGAGGCCGGCTACTACTATTTCGGCGGTACGCGTACCGAGAGCAACGCCGTTTACGATGACGGCACGAGCGGCGCACGCTGGACGTACAACCAGACCTGGACGCGTCCCGAGAAGCCGACCGCAGCCGACACCAAGTACATCTGGAAGCTGACCGAAAACCCCGAAGCACGCGGTTCGTACTTCGTACAAAATGTGTACACGGGCCGTTACCTCGGCGTTGCCACAAGCCGTGGCCAGGCCATCCCGATGACCGACGAGGCTGAGGAAAGCTACAAGATTTACCCGCAGACCCGCACCACTTTCGTTATCGAGAGCGTGACGCTTATCGCCAACCCCGTTCAGGGTTGGAACGGCGAGCAGTGCACGGCACTCCACCAGCCCAGCGACCACAACGCCCTCGTTGTGTGGACCACGGAGGCTGAGCCCTCCGGCTGGAAGTTCTACTCCGTGCCGCAGAGCGACATCGATGACGTTTACGCCGAGATTGAGAACGAGAAGAACATGGACACGCTCTCCGAGCTCTACGACGAGGCTGCGGCAGCTTACAAGAAGGGCTTCAGCTACAAGAGCAACGCTACGGCCGACGATGACTTCACCTCTGCTGAGGGTGCCCTCGTGACCAGCGCAACGCAGCTCTTCTCCAACGCTCCCGAGGCGACCGAGGGTTCGTTCGAGGCTCTTATTGACGATGCTTCCGACCCGACGACCTTCTTCCACAGCGACTGGCACGGCAACGATTACACCGGCAGTGACTACCACTACCTCGGCGTTGACCTCGGCAAGGCTGTGCAGAACGTGCAGATAAAGATGGCCAAGCGTATCAACCCGGGCGACTACTACAACTTCGCCAACGACTTCCCCACTACCGTAGCGGTATACGCTTGCAACGACACCACCGACATCGACAACGCCAACTGGGTGCTCCAGGGCACTTACGAGCCCACTTGGAACATCAGCCGCTACTGCGAGGCAAACGACTCCACCTATGCAAACGGTGTGGGTATGCTTTCCTTCGGTATGGACGCCGCTTACAAGTACATCCGTCTGGATGTGAAGAAGACCGGCGGCGGCAAGGTGTTCTTCAACCTGAGCGCATTCCAGGCTTACGAGGCAGCGTATGACGCCTCCACCTCCCTCATCGAGGCTGTTCCGGCTGACGTGCGCAAGGCGTTCGAGGACCAGCTGGCAGCAGCCAAGGCTTCCATCGACGCCAAGAAGGCTACCACCGAGGATATCGAGAAGCTGCAGGAGGCTTACGATAACTTCATAGACAACTATCCCGATCCCGATGTTGCCAAGGAGGCCGTTGAGAATGCCAAGACATTCCTTGAGGGCACTACCGAGGGCGAAGGGGTTGGTTTCTTCCAGACCGGCGCCATCGCCGAGCTCCAGGCTGCGCTCGAGGCTCTCGAGGCACAGCTCAAGGACGTGATGTCCCTCGATGAGATTAACGCAGTGAAGGACGGCGCACAGGCTGCTGTCAAGGCGTTCAACGCTAAGATGAACAAGCCGGCTTCCGGTTACTACTACCTCCAGAGCAAGTCCGCTTCCACCGCCAAGGTTACTCCGACCGACGCTTACGTTTACTCTCCGGGTAACGGCGCCCAGGCCAAGTGGCTGCAGGCTGACTCTGACATCGCAGAGAAGGTTGGCAACGTATGGAAGCTCCAGGCTAACGACGACGGCTCCTTCACGATGCAGAACGTGCTGACGGGCGAGTACCTCAACAACCCGCACGAGAACAACGCAGCTGTCAAGGCTTCCACCGTTGCCGACACCTGCTCGTTCACACTGCAGACCGCACGTGTTGAGGGCGAGGGTTACATCAACATCGTCTTCGACGAGGACATCTACCTCAACGCACAGCCGGGTTACTACAACGTGGTTACCTGGAACAGCGCAAACGGTGCTGACAACTCCGCATTCACCTTCGTGGAGGCATCTTCCGATGACTTCTCCGGTGACATCTCCTGGGCTGTTGACGCCAACGCTCTCTCCATCGTCACCTTGCCTGTGACGGTTGAGTCCGACGGTAACTGCCTCAGCGTGATTGGCCGCAACACGGACACCAACACGCTTGAGCTCAAGACCATCGAGCAGGGTACGACCATCGAGGCCGGCACTCCGTTCTTCTACAACGAGACCGGCGGTTACACCGACGCTCTCTTCACCGTGGCATTCACCACCTTCTCCGACTTCACTTGGGCTTCCGAGGCCAAGGCTGTCAACGGCCTGCAGGGTGTGCTTGCCGGCGAGGAGGCTAAGGTTAACTACGGTGTACTGTTGAACGGCTCCATCGTTGACGCTGTAAGCGGCGACGAGATTGCCCACAACACCGGTTACATCCTCCCGACCGTTCCTTCCACCACCGAGACGGGTGACCTCAGCGTGAAGATTGAGGGCACCATCAGCTCCATCAACGCTGTCTCCGAGGCTGCTGCCGCTAAGTCGGTTAGCGTTTACACGCTCTCCGGCGTTAAGGTTCGCACCAACGTCAAGGCTGAGAACGCTGTTAACGGTCTGCCTTCCGGCATCTACATCGTAGGTGGCAAGAAGGTGCTTGTAAAGTAATCCCCCTCCCCTTAGGGAGACGCAATTGAAGAAGTCCCCCGGACGGCAAGGCCGTTCCGGGGGACTTCCGTTTTTGTTGCGGGCTACCCGTGTACTCCCGGCATTGCGGGCGGCCTTCGTGACCGGTCTATGTGGCGGTAACGGCCAATGCCTCCCAATAGCCCGCCTTTTTGTTTCCTCACTTTTCCCCGTGTGCCTAACTTTGCGGCGGAAAACCCACATTTTCGCCGGATGCCTAAACACAAGCCCCGCACGGGGGAAGAGAAATTCAACTCCCTCACCCACCTCCTCGGTGTCGTCTTCACCCTCGCCACAGCCTGGCTGGTGCTGCGCCTCGGCTACGCCTGCAAATGGCAGTACGCTTTCGGCGTCACCTTCTTCACCTGCGGAATGCTGCTGATGTACGCCGCCAGCACCCTCTACCACTGGTGGCTGCCGGGACGCACGAAACGCGGCTTGCGCGTGCTGGACCATATCAGCATCTACGTCATGATAGCCGCCTCCTACACCCCCGTCTGCGTCGGTGTCGTGGGCGGTGTGGCCGGCTGGGTCACGTTCGGCGTGCTTTGGGGAGTCGCCGCGTTGGGCACGGTGTACAAGCTCACCGCAATGGGGCGCTGGCCCCGCCTCTCGCTCCTGCTCTACCTCGCGATGGGATGGGCGTTCGTCTTCATCGCCGTGCCTGTGGCGCGGGGCGTGCCGTCCGCCGCGTTCGGCTGCCTGTTGGCGGAGGGCGCGTTCTACACCGGCGGCACCTACTTCTTCGCGCACGACGACCGGCCGTGGCATCACGGCATATGGCACATCTTCGTGCTGCTCGGCTCCGCCGCCCATTGGGCGGCAATCCTGCTCATACTCCTTGCGGCGGGCTGAGGTTACGGGGCGACCCCGAGTCACTGGGCACGACAAGAAAAGGATACAACACAACAACGCATACTATGTCAAAGCAAAGCATCAGCACCACCGCCGCCCCTGCGGCGATAGGCCCTTACTCACAGGCCGTGGAGGCCAACGGCACTGTCTATGTCTCCGGCCAGCTCCCCATCGACCCCGCCACGGGCGCATTTGCCGAGGGCGGCGTGAAGGCACTCACCCGCCAGTCACTCTCCAACGTGAAAGCCATCCTTGCCGAGGTCGGGCTGGGTATGAAGGATGTGGTGAAAACCACCGTGTTCCTTGCCGATATGGCTGACTTCGCTGAGATGAACGAGGTCTACGCCGAGTTCTTCTCAGCCCCGTTCCCGGCGCGTTCGGCCGTCGCGGTCAAGGCTCTGCCCAAGGGCGCGCGTGTCGAGATAGAGTGCGTGGCGGCAAGGTAAATCCGCCCCGGGATGCGGTGGGGCAAAAGGCTGTTCCCGTGTTCCGCAACTATTGGAAAATACCCGCGGCGTTACTGCATGCCGCACGTTTTTGCCCGTTAATAATAAAGGCGGAGCTATACCGTACCCGCCATAAGATACCACACACAAAGAATAATGCATAACGCAAAAGTGGGAGTTTACCTCTCCTCAAAGGAATGGCTTCCCGAGGCTTATGTCACCGCCGCCCGTGAGGTGGGCACGCTGATAGGCTCTACGGGCCGCACCCTTGTCTACGGCGGCTCGCGCTGCGGACTGATGGAGGTGCTGGCGCAGAGCGTAAAGGGGAGCGGCGGCAGCGTCTACGGCATGGTGCCGGAAATCATAGTGCGGCGCGGACTTGTGAGCGATGCGATAGACCGCGTCTTCGCGTGCGCCGACCTCACCGACCGCAAGGCGGCGATGGAGCGCGAGAGTGATGTCCTCGTCGCGCTCCCTGGCGGCATCGGCACGCTTGACGAAACGTTTTCCGTGCTTGCCAACGCCACCATAGGCATAAGGCGCAAGCCCGTTGTCTTCTACAACGCCGGCGGGTGCTGGGACAAGCTACTTTCCGCCCTTTCCGCCCTCTTTGCGGAGGGGCTGGTGAGCGGCCGTCCCGGGGACATCTACCGCGTGGCGGACAACGTCGAGCAGCTGCGCGGCATATTGGATGAGGAGTAATCCGCACCCCGGGCGGCCTCGCCCCCCATTGGGCGTAAATACGCGAAATCCCTCCGGCGGGCATGGCACATAGCCTGCGCCGCTTTTTGGGTTGTAAGCAAAACAGCCCCAAAACTGACAAATTGATTTCTCGGGCGTTTTAACATTTCTTGCTTTCGGCGGAAAAATGTATTATCTTTGTACTACAAGATAGGGACATGCCGCGAGGAATGTCCCTTTATTTTTGCCTGTATTGATTTTCAGCCACTTACGAGTCAAAATGCCTGCACTTGGCCCACGGAGTACCG
>CAVGTC010000041.1:0-19208 GCA_963632255.1 Lachnospiraceae bacterium
TTCCGCCGAAAGCAAGAAATGTTAAAACGCCCGGGAAATCAAAATGTCAGTTTTTTGCCCGTTTTGCTTACTTCCCCAAAAGCGGAATTTGAGTCCACGCGGCACATTCCGCAAGCATAAAGCCTACTCCGTCACAAGGAGAAGCGTCATAAAACCGAGGAGCAACGCGTATGTGGCCTCTTTCTGGAAACCGTGGGCGTGGGTCTCTGGTATCATCTCGTCACTCGTGACATAAAGCATCGCCCCGCCCGCGAAACCCAACATAACAGGCAGCAGCGTGCCGCTAAGTCCGCCGAGGGCGTAGCCCGCCGCCACCCCCGCCACCTCAAGCAGCGCGATGGCCACGGAAAGTAGCAGCGTGCGCGTGCGCGAAACGCCGGCAAGGAGGAGGGGCGCAATGACCACCATACCCTCCGGCACGTTTTGCAGGGCTATGCCGAAACTCACCGTCCACGCCGCGCCGGCGTCAGAGTGCACGCTCACGCCCGCGGCCATCCCCTCGGGAAACTTGTGCAGGGCTATCGCCATGACAAAAAGAAGGATACGGTCAAGGCGGCGGTTGTTGCGGTGGCTCTCGGGGTCAAGTCCGGTAAGGCGGTGCAGGTGCGGCGTGACGAGGTCAAGCACATTGAGGAAGAGTGCGCCGCCCATCACGCCCGCAGCGACAAGCGCCTTGCCCCAAAAACCGACCGCGCCCCCCGTCGCGAAAGCCGGCACAATGAGTCCGAGGGTGGAGGCGGCGAGCATCACGCCCGCGCAATATCCCAGCAGGGTGTCGTTACATCTGTGCGGAAGGTGTTTCACCGCGAACCCCAGTACCGAGCCCAGCAGCGTGGCTACGAAGAGTCCGGCGGCGCTTAGCAAAACAGGATGCATACGTTGTGTCTTTTAGGTATTATGTCCCACCCGCCGCCGCCCCGCGTGGGGCTGGGCGGCGGGAGGCGGTCAAAAGTCCACGCTGATGCGTGCGTTAATCTGCCGCCCGGTGAGGTAGTTGGGGACGGCGTACTGCGTGTTGGTGATGTCCGTCACCCAGTAGTAAGAGTTCACGTTGCTGATGCCGAGCAAGTTGAAGCAGTCCACGCCAAGCCAGATGTTTTTGAAAGCGGAGAAAAAGCCGCGGCGAATGTGCTTGTCGTCGTTGCGCACCAGGCGGTAGCTCATGCCGATGTCCACACGCTTGTAAGCCGGCGCGCGGAAAGTCTGCTTCGAGCGCTCGGAGCGGGGCGGCCCGAAAGGCAGTCCGTCGGCAAGGGCGGCCTTGAGCGTGAAACGCCAGCGCGTGGTGCCCGGGAAGTAGTCGGTGAAATAGAGCGAGATGTTGTAAAGCTGGTCGGTGGGGCGCGGAATCCAGACACCGTCAATCTTCTCCTTCGTGCGCATCAGCGAGAAAGTAATCCACGAGTCGGTGCCGGGCACAAACTCGCCGTACAGCTTGAAGTCAATGCCCGCCGCGAAGCCCGATGCCACGTTGCGCCCGTAATACACCACGCGCACGTTGTCCACGGTGTAGGGGATGAGGTTGGAAAGCGCCTTGTAGTAAACCTCCGTGGTGAAGCGGAACGGACGGTTGGCCATGCGGAAAGTAAAGTCGCCGCCCAATACGAAATGGATGGAGCGTTGCGAGCGTATGTCACGGTTAAGCCTCACCTGCGCCACGCCGTCCACCAGCGTGGTGTCCTTTATCTCCTTGTAGAACGGCGCCTGGTAGTAGAAGCCCGTGGCGAAACGGAAAGTCCAGCGGTCGGAGAAAGCCGGGAGCAGCCCCACGGAGACGCGCGGCGAGAAGAGCGTCTCACGGTTCCAGCTCCAGTGGCTCAGGCGCAGTCCGTAGGTGATGTTCCAAAGCCCGGTCTTCGCCTTGATGCGCCACGTGTCCTGCGCGAAGAACGCATAGCGGTTGGTGCTTATGTGCGCGCTCGAGCGCAGGCTGTATATAAGGCGCAGCAGATTTTTGTCGTAGGGCAGCGAGTAGCCCATTGAGTCGCGCATCTCCCACTCGCGGGCGTTTTCGGTGATGGTTTCGCGCGTCCAGTTGAAGCCCGCCTGGAGGGTGTGCCCCGTGAGCTTCGTGCGGAAGCGCAGACCCGTGTTCATCACGCGGGCGCGTAGCCGGTTGCGGGCGTGCTCCATGTACGTGCCCACGCCGAGCTGGTCCTGCGACGAGCTCTCGTTGAGCCAGTACTCGCCCTGTATGTCGTAGGTCTCGCTCTCACGCGTGGCGTAGGACGAGAACTGCGCTGCGAGGTAGGTGTCGGGGTTGAAGTGGCGCGTGAGCGTGGCCGAGCCGAAGAGCGTGCGGAAGTAGTCCTTCTCCTGCCCGTCAAAGTATACCTTGAACGTCTTTGCGTCATACATCGTGCCGAACTTCGTCTCGCGGTCCTTCGGGCGGAAGTTGTAGTGGTTGTCGGAGATGTTGCCCAACGCCTCAAAAGACCACCGCCTGTTGGGACGCCAGGAGAAGAAAGCCTGGTAGTCAAGGAAGTTGGGCTGGTACTCGCCATTTGTGTCGGTGGAGCCGAGAAGGTAACGCGTTGTCTTGTAGCGCACGCTGCTCATAAGGCTCACTTTCTTGTTGCCCCATCCCACGTAAGCCCCCGCTCCGAGTATGGAGGCCTGCGCCGAGCCCTCAAAGTGTTCGGGGCGCTTGTAGGTGATGTCCAGCACTGACGACATCTTGTCACCGTAGCGCGCCTCGAAGCCGCCGGACGAGAAGCCGATGCTCTCCACCATGTCGGAGTTGATGATGGACAATCCCTCCTGCTGCCCCGAGCGCACAAGCATGGGGCGGTACACCTCCACGCCGTTGAGGTACACCACGTTTTCGTCAAACGAGCCGCCGCGCACGTTGTACTGCGAGGAGAGCTCGTTGTGCGTGGACACGCCGGCCTGCGTGGCTATTATCTCCTCCACGCCGTTGCCGGTGGTGGAGGGGGCGAGCTTCGTGTCGGGCTTTGTGATGCGCTGCAGCGAGCCGGTCTGCACGGCCTGCCCCGTCACCACGGCCTCGCCCAGCGTGCCACGCTCGTAGAAAGGCAGCGTGACGTCAAGGCGCACGGAGTCGCCCGGCGAGCGCAGGAGGCGCTTGCGCGTCTCGTAGCCTATCATGGAGAAGCGCACCACGACGGAGTCCTGTGAGGCGCACCATAGGGTATACTCGCCCTTGAGGTTGCACAGCACCATCACTTTTTGTCCGGGCACCTGCACGGTGGCCATCTCTATGGGGTTGCCGTCTGTGTCGCGCACCTGCCCGAAGACACGCGTGCGCCGCTGCGCCGCCGCCGTGTGGCAGAGCGTGAGGACAAGGCACATAAAGAGCAGGAGGCGCTCGGCGGCGCCGTTTGGTTTGGTCATTTGTCTGAGTGTGGTGTGGTATGGCGGGCGGCTGGGGGCGTTTCGCCGCTGGACGGATAATTACATGCACGGGCGGGCATTATCCATCCGCCCACAGATACTAACGCACGCCGCCCGCGCTTATTGTGCGGGGCGGCGTGCGGTCAACCTTTGTGGCGCTCGGCGCGTCGGCGGCGTATGTCGGCTTTCTTCTTCGCCGAGCCCGACCCGTGTGAGCCCGTGGCGTAGGCTTTCTTCTTCGCCTTGGTCTTCACTTTCTCGTCTTTCTTGCCGCGCAGCTTGCTGCCCTTGAAGGTGATGCCGCCGGTGATGGCGAGCCGCACCTCCTCGTCTGATACGTTTCTGCCTGATTCCATAAAAGGGGGTGTTGGGTTCTGTCGTTAGTAATACGCGCCTCCGCACTGGCGGAAACAGGGCGGGATTTACCCACTCCCAGTCCCCGCCCGTACTTGCGGAAACGCCGGCGTGCGGCACACTACCGGCGGCACGCCCGTGTCAATGGTGGAAAAGGCGCACGCCGGTAAAGGCCATGGCGATGTTGTACTTGTCGCAGGTGTCAATGACATGGTCGTCGCGTATGCTGCCGCCCGCCTGCGCCACATACTCCACGCCGCTCTTGTGGGCGCGCTCGATGTTGTCGCCGAAGGGGAAGAACGCGTCCGAGCCGAGTGCCACGCCCGTGAGGCGAGCCACCCAATCCTTTTTCTCCTCGCGGGTGAGCGGCTCGGGGCGCTCGGTGAAGAACTGCTGCCATGCGCCATCGGCAAGCACGTCGTCGCAGTCGTCGGAGATGTAGATGTCAATTGTGTTGTCGCGGTCGGCGCGGCGTATCTTCTCCACCCAGGGCAGGGACATCACCTTGGGGTGCTGGCGCAGCCACCATATGTCGGCCTTGCCGCCGGCGAGGCGCGTGCAGTGTATGCGGCTCTGCTGACCCGCGCCGATGCCTATGGCCTGCCCGTCCTTCACATAGCACACGGAGTTGCTCTGCGTGTATTTCAGCGTAATGAGCGCGATGCGCAGGTCGCGCAGTGCCTCCGGCGTGAACGTCTTGTTGCGCGTGGGCACGTTGGCGAAGAGCGCGTCGGAGGAGAGGTCTATCTCGTTGCGACCCTGCTCAAAGGTCACGCCGTACACCTGCTTGCGCTCCACGGGCGCGGGGCGGTAGTCGGTGTCCATCTGCAGTATGACATAGTTGCCTTTCTTCTTCGCCCGCAGTATCTCCAGCGCGGCGGGGGTGTAGCCCGGAGCTATCACGCCGTCGCTCACCTCGGGCTTGATGAGCCGCGCTGTGGCTTCGTCACAGGTGTCGGAAAGCGAGATGAAGTCGCCGTACGACGACATGCGGTCTGCGCCGCGCGCGCGGGCATAGGCGGCGGCGAGGGGCGAGAGTTCGCCGTCGGGCACGAAGTATATTTTGCGCAGGGTGTCGTTGAGCGGCACACCCACAGCCGCGCCGGCGGGCGACACGTGCTTGAATGAGGCGGCGGCGGGAAGTCCCGTGGCGGCGCGCAGCTCGCGCACAAGCTGCCAGCCGTTGAGAGCGTCAAGGAAATTGATGTAGCCGGGGCGGCCTCCCAGCACGGTGATTGGCAGTTCGCCGTTCTCCATATAGATGCGCGACGGTTTCTGGTTGGGGTTGCAGCCGTATTTAAGCGGTAGTTCGGTCATTTTTGCTTGTATGTTGTTTTTGAGTGTCCTATATATATAATGCGTGTGCGCCGTCTGCGCGGCAAACTGTTCACGCCTCCAGCAGTCCGTCGCCGAGCCACTGCTTGCAGAGCGCCTCTGCGTCGGCAAGAGCCTTGTCTTTCTCCACCTCGTAGGCGTCGCACAGCCAGCCGGCCATGTCGTCCGCGGTGAAGTCGCCCGCGCCCTGCATCTTCTCCCACAGGTACGCGGCGGTGTCGTTGACGGAAATGAGGTTCTCAAAGTCCACGTTCTCCAACCCCGTGGCAATTATCACCTTTTCACCGCACACGTCGCGCAGCTCAAAGCCTTTCTTTGTCTTCATAATATGCCAGTATATAAGATATGCGTTTCAAATAAGGTGAGGCTGTCCGCCGCCAAGGGGGAACGGCACGCCAGTAAAGCAGTGCCCTCTACCTGCCTTCAGCCGAAAAGCGGCAGCCACAGCCGGCGGTGGAAAGCCAGCAGCCAGCGGCGCACAGGCGTGACGCGCGTCCACAGCCACGAGTAGAGCCTCCACCGGCGGGACGAAACAGGCAACGGGCGGCGGGCGTGGCGGCGGTAAAAGCAGTCCGCCACACCTATCACGTCACCCGCGCGGCAATGCTCGTACATGCCCACATTGCCGTCGCCGCGAAGCAGGAGTTCCTCGCCGTCGCGACGCACGACGCGGTGCAGCACATACGCGCCCTCGCGCACAAACGCCAGAACGACATCGCCCGGGCGCACGCTGTCGGGACGCGGCGGGACGAGGCGCACACTGTCGCGCTTGTCCTCAAGCATCGGGCGCATACTGCGCCCCCGCACCACAAACGTGACGCTGTGACCCGCCGAGAGCTGTCCGCGCAGCTGCTCCACCAGTGCGGGTACGGACACCTCCACCACACGGGATGCGTCCTCACCGCCAAGGGGCTTCCCGCACGTCACGCCTTTGCGCCCTCCCCGGCTTCGCCGCCGCACACCGCAGCGCGGCACACGGCCGCCGCCTCGTGGTCCGGGCGGCATTTCAAAGTGAACACCGGCACACTTGCCACGGCTTTCTCCGCCGTGCGCACAATGGCGTCATAGGAGGGCTTGTCCCAAAGCATCGTGCTGCACGAGCTGAGCAGCGAGGCGAACGCCCGCAGTCCCGGCTCGCGCGAGATGGTGTTTTCTTTCCATTGTTCTATACGCACCACCGCGCCCACGGGGGCGGAAAGATCGCGGTAGCAGGGTGTCTTCCCGCTCCACGGCGTGCCGTACACGCGGGCTGAGCCGTCAGGGAAGACGCGCAGGCACGGGTTGTCGTCGTTGAGAAGCTCCGCGCCCGGCACGCTCTCACGCCACATGCGTGAGTGCGTGCTTTTTCCCGTGCCGCTGTGTCCGAGGAAAAGGTAGCCCTTGCCGCCATAAAGTGTCACGGAAGAGTGCATGAAAAGCACGCCGTGGTGGGCAGACATAAAGGCGAACGCCACCATCATCGCGTTGCCCGCGCCGAACATCCGGCGTTCCTCGGGCGCGGCGAGGTCTACGCTTATCTGGCATGCGGTGAAGCGCGGCGCGGCGAGCAGCACTGCGGCTTTCTCGCCCGTCAGCCTTTCTCCCACCACGAAATGGTAACCGCCGTCCGGCGTGCGGCTTACGTCAAACCAACAGTCGCCGCTGTCAAAGTGTCCCAATTTCTCACTGCCCTCCGGGGCGGCGGGAAGCTGGCACTCCGACAGAGCCACGCTCATAGCGGCGTCACCCTCCGCGCTCCGGCGGCGGAAAGGGGCGTACGTCGGCAAAAGGGTCGACAGCATCCCCGCACTTTCGGCCGTCACCTCGAAAGGCAGTCCGGCCACGGTGAAATTCAGTGTATACAAGGTAGTGATACTCCTTTGCAGGTTGGTCAGTTCTGCTCTCCGTCCTCAGCCGGCGCCCCCTTGCGCGTCACGGGCTGGAAAGCGAAATCGCCGGCGGGCAGCTCGGTGTAGCGCCAGCCGGCGGCCTTGAGGCGTTTGCGTACTTTGAGGTATTTCTTCTCCACTGTTCCGCGCTTCTCTGAGTAGAACACCACGGGGGTTTGCAGTCCGCCGCGTGTCGACTCCACGTACTCCTTGAGCTGATTGCCGTAGAGCGAGCACCCGGGCAGGAAGCGGGTCTTCTTGTCCAACGCCACGCCCTGCACAAGCGCCACGGGAGTGAGGCAGACAGTGGAGTCGTTGAAGTTTGTCGTCATCCCGAACATATACAGCCCGGACCTGCCCTCGGGCTTTGCCGCGCGTGCCGCAAACGGCAGCGTCAGCGCGATGGCGAGCAGAAGTGTCGTCAGTCGTGTCATTTATGTTTTTCTTTTCTTGTGTTCCAGTCAGCCGGCACGCTGTCCCGCCCCGCCCGCTTCGTCCGTCCGTTGCGCCGGTACGGAAGCGGGAGCGCGGGCAATATGCGCGGCGTACGCGCGGCGTGCCTTTGCAAAAGTACGGAAAAAAAGGCGAACGGCACACGCCGCCCGCCTTTACCCTGGCATACGGGAGATGGATGGGGAAAATCCGTCAATAACGGATGCGGGGAAGCGTCACTCTCCAGCCCGCAGCTTGCGGTCCATGCAGTCTGCGGCGCGTTTGCCGTCCCCCATGGCAAGGATGACGGTGGCTCCTCCGCGCACGATGTCGCCGCCGGCAAAGAGCATAGGCACGGACGACTCCATATCCTCGCCCACGGTGATAGTACCCTTGCGCCCCAGGTCGAGCCCTGCAACGGAACGCGGCACGATGGGATTGGGCGACACGCCGATGCTCACTATCACGAGGTCGGTCTCAACAGCCTCCACCGCGCCTTCCACGGGTACGGGGCGGCGACGGCCGCTTGCATCCGGCTCGCCAAGCTCCATCTTCTGCAACAGAGCCCTGCACACATGCCCCGTTTCGTCGGCCTCGTAGCTTATGGGGTTGTGCAACGTGAGGAAACGCACGCCCTCCTCCTTGGCGTGCCGCACCTCCTCAAGGCGCGCGGGCATCTCCTCCTCCGAGCGGCGGTAGACAATGGTGGCTGTCTCCGCGCCAAGGCGCAGGGCGGTGCGCACGCTGTCCATGGCCGTGTTGCCGCCACCCACCACAAGCACGCGGCGGCCGTGCGGCACGGGGGTGTCGGTGGCCTCGCTTGACGCGTCCATAAGATTGACGCGCGTGAGGTACTCGTTGCTGGAAAGGATGCCCGAGGCGTTTTCGCCGGGTATCCCCATGAAGTTGGGCAGCCCTGCGCCCGAAGCGACGAAGACGCCCGCATACCCCTCGGCACGCAGCTCGTCCATCGTCAAGGTTTTGCCCACGATGCAGTCTTTCACGAAGCGCACGCCGGCGCGGCGGAGGTTCTCTATCTCAAAGTCCACCACGCTGTTGGGGAGGCGGAACTCGGGTATGCCGTATTTCAGCACGCCGCCTATCTCGTGCAACGCCTCGAAGACGGTGACGGAGTATCCGCGCCGCGACATCTCGCCGGCGAAGGACAAGCCCGCGGGACCGCTTCCCACCACCGCCACGCGCTTCGCCCCGGAAGAAGGGACGGAGGCTTGGCGCGGGGTGTAATGCTGCCGCTCGTAGTCGGCCGCAAAACGCTCGAGGTAGCCTATCGCCACAGGGGCGGACTGCATCTTGTGGTGGATGCACCGGCTCTCGCACTGCTTCTCTTGCGGGCAGACGCGTCCGCAGACGGCGGGCAGCGAACTCGTTTCCTTTATGGCGCGGGCGGCTTCCATAATCTCGCCGCGCTCAATGTGTTTCACGAAGCGCGGGATGTCAATGCCCACGGGACAGCCCCCCACGCAGCCGGGGTTGGCGCAGTCAAGGCAGCGTTTCGCCTCGCGCGTGGCGGCGGCAAGGTCAAGACCGCGGTTCACCTCCTCTTTTAGGCTGCGGGCGCGGCGGGCGGGTTGCAGCTCCTCCATCGCGCAGCGCGGCACGGCGAGCCGCTCTTTCGGCTTCATCGCGGCGCGGAGCTGCTTTCTCCACTCCGCGTCGCGGCTATTGTCCTCTGCCGTCGCGGAAATGTCCTGCGGGGACTGTGCGGCACATACGCTCCCATACCCCTCCGCCGCAGTGGCAGGGCGGCGCTGAGGAACGGGATTGGCGGCGTAACGCGCGGCGGCCTCACGTTCCTCCGCCTTGAAAGCGCCCATACGTTTAATCATCTCGTCAAAGTCCACCTGGTGCCCGTCAAACTCCGGCCCGTCCACGCAGACAAAGCGCGTCACGCCGCCCACATTGACGCGGCACGCACCGCACATGCCCGTGCCGTCCACCATAATGGTGTTGAGCGACACGTCGGTGGGCACGCCGTATTTCTTGGTGAGGAGGCACACAAACTTCATCATGACCGCCGGGCCGATGGCGAAGCACTTGTCCACCCGCTCACGCGCAAGCACTTTCTCCACGCCCTGCGTCACAAGCCCTTTCTCACCGTAGCTGCCGTCATCGGTCATCACGATGACCTCGTCACTCGCCTCGCGCATCTCCTTTTCAAGTATGATGAGGTCACGGCTGCGTCCCGCCAGCACGGTCACCACACGGTTGCCAGCCTCGTGCAAGGCACGCACGATGGGCAGCAGCGGGGCGATGCCCACACCGCCCCCGGCGCACACCACCGTGCCGTAGGCATGTATGTCGGTGGCCTTTCCGAGCGGCCCCACCACGTCGGCGAGGGTGTCTCCCTCCCGCAGGGCGCACAGTTTCTCTGTCGTCACGCCGACACGCTGCACCACCAGCGTCACGTTGCCGGCGGCGGGGTCGGAACCGGCGATGGTGAGCGGCACGCGCTCGCCTCCCTCGTCCACGCGCACTATGACGAAATGTCCGGCCTTGCGGGCGCGGGCTATCAGCGGAGCCTCCACGTCAAGGCGGAAGACATTGGCGGAGAACTGCTCCTTGTGTACTATCCTGTTCATGTAATATATATAATGTGTATTTTCTCTTGTCTTGGACGTGTCCTGCCTGCACCGCACGGGTCAGAACCTCACGCGCCACTCCGCCGGGTAGAGGTTGTTGGCTCGTGCGCCGAGGTTGTTGAGGAAACCGAGCGACCGCCCGCGGTACGCCGCCAGCACGTAGCCGCGCGGCGAGCCGGCGGACAGTGTGAGTGACTCCCTGCGCAGGTAGTGCAGCGCGTTATCCTCGTCCAGCTCCGCCACGGCGAAAGCGCCCTCAGCGAGGCAGG
Source organism: Lachnospiraceae bacterium (assembly GCA_963632255.1). Classification (GTDB taxonomy): domain Bacteria; phylum Bacteroidota; class Bacteroidia; order Bacteroidales; family Bacteroidaceae; genus Alloprevotella. The sequence goes on from CAVGTC010000041.1 coordinate 10,213, forward strand.
AGCTCAGTGCCAGTGCGTGCTGCGGAACGAGTTTGCGCCCTTTCTCCTCCACCAGTGCCACGCCCTCCGTGAGCGTGCGCACCGCCGCCCGCACTCTCGCCACGTCGGCGGAAAGCGTTCGGCGCACTGCGGCGAGCATCCCCCCGGCGGCGGAAATGATGTCATAATCCGCCGAGGGCGAAACAAGCGCCGCCGCTGCCGCAACTCCCTTTGGACGCGGCGTGCCGCCACCGCCCTTGCGGGCTTTCCGCACGCGCGGCACGGGCGTGTCACCCGTCTTGCGCAGCAGGGCGAGGAAGAGTCCCTCCCCCTTGGTATAATGTGGCAAGAAGCGTGCCACGGGCAGTACGCCGCCTGTCACGTCACCCGTGACGCCCCACGCGGGGTCACACTCCACCGCCACGCACTCCGCCCCCAGCTCTCGGCAGATGTGGCGCACGTTGTCCTCGTTCTCCGCGCGGTTAAAGGTGCAGGTGCTGTATACAAGGTAGCCCCCTCCGCGTAGCGCGGGCCACACGCTTTCCACGATGTCGCGCTGCCGTGCGGCACAGGCCTCTACCGCCTCTGCCGACCATTCCGCACGCGCCGCCTTGTCCTTGCGGAACATCCCCTCGCCCGAGCACGGCACATCCGCCGCCACGACGTCGAAGAAGCCCGCCAGCGGAGCGAACTCCTCCGGATAAGCGGAGGTACACACCACGTCGGGATGCCCCCACTTGGTGAGGTTTTCTGCGAGAATCTGCGCGCGTTGGCGCACCGGTTCGTTGGCCACGAGCAGTGTGCCGTCGGGCAGGAGCGACCGCCACAGCGTGCTTTTGCCGCCGGGCGCGGCACAGAGGTCCAGCACACGGCGCGGCGTGAAGTCGGCGGCGATGCGGCGGTAAGCCTGCTCCACAAACATGGAGGCGGCCTCCTGCACGTAGTAGCAGCCGGCATGCAGCAGCGGGTCGTGCGTGAAGCGGGGGCGGGAGGCAAGATACACGCCCGCCCCGCACCACGGCACCTGTCCCTTCTGCGGGGCCGGCAGGACTGCGGGTGGTTTAAGCGGATTTACCCTTAGGCTCACGGGAATCGCGTCCCCGTCAAGGGCGGCGAAAAGCCGTGAGGCATCCTCCACGCCGAACAGGCTCTCCATCTCGCGGCGGAAGTCACTTGGCAACGGAGCAGCGGCAGTGTCGTTTGCTGGCATCGGGCGGGGTTATTTGAGGAAAACAAAATAAACTGCGGCGACAAGGCAGAGGAATGCCGCGAGATGGTTCCAGTGGAACGACTCGCCGCGGAACATCACGGTAACTATGGCCGTAAAGACGATGAGCGACACCACCTCCTGCACCACTTTAAGCTGCACGATGGTGAACGGTCCGCCGTTGGTGACCGAGCCGATGCGGTTGGCCGGCACCTGGCACATATACTCGAAGAGGGCTATGCCCCACGAAAAGAGAATGACTGCCGCAAGAGGCCAGTGGCGGCTCACGCCGCTTTCCTGCAGCTTGAGGTGCCCGTACCAAGCAAAGGTCATGAAGACGTTTGAGCACACAAGCAGCAGGACTGTGTATAAAGGTTTCATCAAGAATTATTACAATCAACAAAAGGCACCGTGCCCCGCCGCCACGGTCGGGGATTGCGTCAAGTCCGCCTCACACTGACACCTTTGCGGCGATGTGAGGCCAAGGGTCGTAGTCCTCAAGGCGGAAGTCCTCGTAACGGAAAGAGAAAAGGTCTTTCACCTCGGGGTTAATCAGCATGCGCGGCAGCGGACGCGGCTCGCGCGTCAGCTGCAGGCGAGCCTGGTCGAGGTGGTTGAGGTAGAGGTGCGTGTCGCCCGTGGTATGCACGAAGTCGCCGGGGCGCAGCCCCGTCACCTGCGCCACCATCATAAGCAGGAGGGCGTAGCTGGCGATGTTGAACGGCACGCCGAGGAACGTGTCGGCGGAGCGCTGGTAGAGCTGCAGCGAGAGCCGTCCGTCCGCCACGTAAAACTGGAAGAGCAGGTGGCAGGGCGGCAGGTTCATGCGCCCAAGGTCGGCCACGTTCCACGCCGACACCACCATGCGGCGCGACTCCGGTGTCTCGCGTATCTGCCTCACCACCTCGCTTATCTGGTCGATGCTCCCGCCCTCGTAGTCTGGCCACGAGCGCCACTGGTAGCCGTAGATGTGACCGAGGTCACCGTCGGGCGAAGCCCACTCGTTCCAGATGCGAACGCCGTTTTCCTGCAAGTAGCGCACGTTGGTGTCCCCGCGCAAAAACCACAGCAGCTCGTGTATGATGCTCTTCAAGTGGAGTTTCTTCGTGGTGAGCAACGGAAAACCGTCGTCAAGGTTGAAGCGCATCTGGTGGCCGAATACGCTGCGCGTACCTGTGCCGGTGCGGTCGCCCTTCTCCACGCCCTCGTCAAGCACGCGGCGCAGCAGGTCAAGGTATTGTTTCATTGCAGTTGATGTGTGCGGCGGCCAATCTGCGCGGAAAACCCGCACGCCGCCGTCGTATGACGCGCCTCCATCCGTCCGCGCACACGCGACGAGCGGGCGAAAACGCATACAAATATAAGGCAAAATGGCGGGACGGGCGCAAAAAAGGAGGACGCGCAAGCCGGAGTTTCCCGCGCTTCCCTGAATTGCGCACGCTCGGAAGTCGGCAAGAACCGCCCCCGCCGCCGTGGCAGTTGCCGTTAAGCGGAATTTGCGCTATCTTTGCGGGAATCTCCGGTGCGTCCTCGCCGTGAAAGGGGACACAACTTTGCAAGAATGATAGACAGGGCTACCATACAGCGGGTGATGGACGCCACGGACATAGTGGACGTGGTGCAGGAGTTTGTCACCCTGCGCCGCTCGGGCGCCAACTACAAGGGACTCTGCCCTTTCCACAATGAGAAGACTCCGAGTTTCAGCGTCTCGCCGGCACGACAGACGTGCAAGTGCTTCTCGTGCGGAAAGGGCGGCAACGCCGTGCACTTCCTCATGGAGATAGAACAGCTCACCTACCCCGAGGCCATCAAGTGGCTTGGGCGCAAGTACGGCATAGAGGTGCGCGAGAAAGAGCTGACGGACGAGGAGCGGAAGGCAGAGAACGAGCGCGAAAGCATGTACGTGGTGAACGACTGGGCGCGCGGCTTCTTCCAGGACACACTGCACAACAGCGTGGACGGCGTGGCGAAGGGGCTGGCCTACTTCCGCTCGCGCGGCTTCAGGGACGACACGATAAAGAAATTCCAGCTGGGTTTCTCGCCCGACGAGCGCGAGGCGCTGCCGCGCAAGGCACTCGCCGCCGGCTACACGGAGGAGTATCTCTTGAAGACTGGTCTCTGCTACAAGACCGACGACGGAAAGTTGTGTGACCGCTACCGGGGGCGCGTGATATTTCCCGTACACACGGTGTCGGGGCGCGTGGTGGCCTTCGGCGGGCGCATACTGGGAAGCGACAAGAAGTTGGCGAAGTACGTCAACTCGCCTGAAAGCGCAATATACAGCAAAAGCAACGAGCTCTACGGACTCTTCCTCGCGAAAGCCGCCATAGTGCGCAAAGGGCGGTGCTTCCTTGTGGAGGGCTACACCGACGTGATATCCATGCACCAAAGCGGCGTGGAAAACGTGGTGGCCTCCTCCGGCACTTCGCTCACCGAGGGGCAGATACACCTGCTGCACCGCTTCACCGACAACATCACCGTGCTGTACGACGGCGACAGCGCGGGCATCAAGGCCAGTCTGCGCGGCATAGACATGCTGCTTTCGGAGGGGCTCAACGTGAAGGTGCTGCTGCTGCCCGACGGCGACGACCCCGACAGCTTCGCCCGCAAGCACACGGCGGAGGAGTTTCAGGCGTACATTGACGAGCACCAGACGGACTTCATCAAGTTCAAGGCAAATCTTCTCATGGACGAGGCTGAGGGTGACCCAATCAAGCGCGCCGGACTGGTGAGCAACGTGGTGCAGAGCATTTCCGTCATACCCGACCCCGTGGTGAGGCAGATGTACATACACGAGTGCGCCACGCTGCTCTCCGTGGACGAGGCACTCATCGTCAACGGGATAAACAAGCTGCACCGCGAGCGCAAGTACGGCAAGAAACAAGGCGCGGAGAAGGAGAATGAAACCCCGCAGTCCGCCGCCACGCCCGCCGCGCTTCCTGCCGCCGACGCCGAGGCGGAGGAGCGTCTGCTTGTATCCCTGGTGGTGCGCTACGGCGAGCTGCCCGTCAACGTGGACGCTGGCGGGGGGGCGGAGATGGAAGCCTCAGCGAAAAACGGGGAAAACGACGGAGAGAATGGCGAGGTTACTGCCGAAACCCTGCCCGTGGCACGCTACATAGCCGAGGACCTCGCCGCCGACGGACTGCAGCTGCGCACGCCCCTCTGCCGGCGCGTGCTGGAGGAGGCCGTGGCGCGGTGCGGGGAGCCGGGGTGGCACGCGCTGCCTTATTTCACAGCCCACCCCGACGCGGCGGTCAGCGCGCTGGCGGCGCAGCTCGGCGAGGACTCCTTCGTGCTTAGCACGCGACAGCGCGAGATGTACGTCGAGGAGAAGTACCGTCTTGACGAGGTGGTGCCGCGCCTGCTGCACGACTACAAGCACGCCGTGGTGAAGAGCCGCCTCAAGCAGCTACTCGCCGAGATGCGCGACCCCGCCACGGCGGCCGACAAGCAGCACGCCGAGCGCGTGATGCGCGAGTATATGGAGCTTTGTTCCGTCGAACGCAGTCTGGCGCAGGTGCTGGGTGACCGCGTGGTGCTTTGCTGACCCCTACACACAAGACTGAGATGAACAAGTTTGTGCTCCATTCCCCTTACTCTCCCACCGGCGACCAGCCGGAGGCCATACGCCAGCTTTCCGAGGGCTGCCTCGCGGGCGACCCCGCGCAAGTGCTGCTCGGCGTGACCGGCTCGGGAAAGACCTTCACCGTGGCCAACGTGATAGCGCGGCTCAACAAGCCCACGCTCATGCTGAGCCACAACAAGACACTCGCGGCGCAGCTGTACACCGAGTTCAAGGGCTTTTTCCCCGAAAACGCGGTGGAGTACTACGTCTCCTACTACGACTACTACCAGCCCGAGGCGTACATCGCCTCCACGGACACTTACATAGAAAAGGATCTCGCCATCAACGAGGACATCGACCGCCTGCGCCTCGCCGCAACCTCGTCCCTCCTGAGCGGGCGCAGCGACGTGCTGGTGGTGTCCTCGGTGTCGTGCATCTACGGCATGGGCAACCCGGCGGCGTTTTACGAAAACGTGATTGACCTGCGCGTGGGCGGCGCCCTCGCCGTAGGTACGCTGCTGCAGAAGCTCGTGGCGAGCCTCTACACACGCAACGACGCCGCGCCGCGTGCGGGCAGCTTCCGCGTGAAGGGGGACACGGTGGACATCTTCCTGGCTTACGCCGAGGAGGTGGTGCGTGTGAGCTTTTGGGGCGACGAGGTGGAGAGCATCGAGCAGATTGACGCGGTGAGCGGCACGCGCATGGCGGTGTACGATGAGTACCGCGTGTACCCCGCCAACCTTTTCCTCACCTCGAAAGAGACGCAGGAGTCGGCAATCCGCCAGATACAGGACGACCTCGTGGCACGCGTGGAAGAGCTGCGGGCGGAGGGCAAGGAGTTTGAGGCGAAGCGCCTTAAAGAGCGCGTGGAGTATGACATAGAGATGATACGCGAGCTGGGGCACTGCTCGGGCATAGAAAACTACTCGCGCTACTTTGACGGACGCGCCCCGGGCACGCGCCCTTACTGTCTTTTGGACTTCTTTCCGGACGATTTCCTCATCGTGATAGACGAAAGCCACGTCACCATACCGCAGATACGCGCCATGTACGGGGGCGACCGCTCGCGCAAGGTGTCGCTTGTGGACTACGGCTTCCGCCTTCCCGCCGCGCTCGACAACCGCCCGCTGCGCTTTGAGGAGTTCCGTGAGATGGCGAAACAGGTGATTTACATCAGCGCCACGCCGGCCGAGTACGAGCTGGCGGAAAGCGGCGGTGTGGTGGTGGACCAGGTGATTCGCCCCACGGGGTTGTTGGACCCGCCCATCGAGGTGCGCGACACGGACTACCCCGTGGACGACCTTATGGAGGAGATACAGCGCGCCGCCGAGCGCGACGAGCGGGTGCTGGTCACCACGCTCACCAAGCGCATGGCGGAGGAACTGACGGACTACCTCGTGCGCAACGGGGTGTCGACGGCTTACATACACAGTGACGTGGACACGCTGGAGCGCGTGGAAATTATGCAGGACCTCAGACGCGGCATTTACACGGTGCTTGTGGGGGTGAACCTCCTGCGCGAGGGGCTCGACCTGCCGGAGGTGGCGCTTGTGGCGATACTCGACGCCGACAAGGAGGGCTTCCTGCGCTCAAACCGCTCGCTTACGCAGACGGCGGGACGCGCGGCACGCAACGTGAACGGGCGCGTCATCATGTACGCCAAGCAAATCACGCCTTCCATGCAGGCCACCATTGACGAGACCGAGCGCCGCCGCGCGAAGCAGCTGGCCTACAACGCCGAGCATGGCATCACGCCGCGCCCCATCGTGAAGGCGCTCGACGACAACGAGCTTGTGGCTCTCTCAAAGGCGAAGGAGGAGCGGCGCAAGGCGGCGGCGGGCTATACTGCAGCCGACGCCGGCGCGCAGCGCGCCGCCGAGGACGTGCCCGCATACGGCGGAAAGCCGGACGAGCCGTTTGAGAAGCGCGTCGAGCGTCTCACGCGCCAGATGAAAGCGGCAGCGTCGAAGTTTGACTTCGTAACGGCCGCGCAGCTGCGCGACGAAATTGCGCGGCTTGAGAAAGAGGGGGGCGCGGGCGCAAAGGCATAAGCCGCAACACACAGACCGCATCCTCCCCGTCAGTTACGCGAAACGGGGGCGCGGCAGTGGACGTTGCACGCAAAAGACACAAGGCCTCCCCGTCGGCACAATGCCGGCAGGGAGGTCTTTCCATATCCGGGCTGCGCTTCCGCCCTTACTTCTTCTTCGTGCCGCTCTTGGTGTCGGCTTCCTTCTTCGTGTCGCCAAGCTCGACGGCAAACGACTTGTTGAGTCCGCTCTGCGTCTTGGCGCGTATCCACAGCACACGGTCGGTGCTGAGGTTGGCGGCTTTCACGGCCTCCTCAAAGTCGGTGTTGGTGCGCATCTCGCGGTCGTTCACCTTCATAAGGATGAGTCCCTTTGTCACGCCGGCCTCCTTGAGCTTGCCGTCGCGCACGGCCGACACCACAAGTCCGTAGGAAAGGTTGAGCTGCGACTTCTCCTCGCTGGTGAGCGGGCGCAGGGCCGCACCCATGGCGTCGGTGTCGAGGTTCTGCACGGCGGTCGTCGTGCCCTGTATGTTGCGCAGGGTGAGCGTCACGTTGCTCTTCTTCTTGTCGCGCAGGTAAGTCACGCTGATTTTGTCGCCGGGGCGGTGGTTGATGAGCAGCTCCTGCAGCTCGCCGAACTTGCCAATCTGTTTTCCGTCCACGGCCGTTATCACGTCACCCGTCTTCAGTCCGGCTTCTGCCGCCGCGCCGTCCGAGCTCACCTCGGCCACATAGATGCCGTTGGAGGTGCCGAGGTCTACTTCCTTGCCTTTCTCCTTCTGCTGGTCGATGTAGGTGGACACGTCCGTGCCGCTGATGCCAAGCAGGGCGCGCTGCACGGTGCCGTACTTGCGCAGGTCGTCCACCACGCGGTTCATTATGGAGGTGGGGATGGCGAAGCCGTAGCCCGAGTACGAGCCTGTCTGCGAGTAGAGCATGGCGTTGATGCCCACCAGCTCGCCGCGTGCGTTGACCAGCGCGCCGCCCGAGTTGCCGGGGTTGATGGCGGCGTCGGTCTGTATGTAGCTCTCAATGCCGCTCGGCGTGACACCGAGGGTGCGTGCCTTGGCGCTGACGATGCCGGCCGTGACGGTGGAGGTGAGGCTGAATGGGTTGCCTATGGCGAGCACCCACTCGCCCAGCTTCAGGTCCTCACTCTTTGCCACGGTGATGGCGGGCAGTCCCGTGGCCTCCACCTTGATGAGGGCGAGGTCGGAGCTTTTGTCGGTGCCTATGATGCGTGCCTTGAACTCGCGGTTGTCGTTAAGCTTCACGGTAAGCTCGTCCGCGTCGGCCACCACGTGGTTGTTGGTGACGATGTAGCCGTCGGAGGTGAGTATCACGCCCGAGCCCGCGCCCGAGCGTTTGGGTGTCTGTATCTTGCGCTCCTGCTGCCCGCCGTTGCCGCGTCCGAAGAAGTCGCCGAAAAAGTCCTCAAAGGGGTCGGTGTACTGCACGGTTTGCGTGCGGCTGTTGGTTGTCACCTTGATGTAGACAACAGAGTTGACGGCCTGCTCGGCGGCCACGGTGAGGTCGACGGGGTTGGACGGCACTGCCGCCGTTGCCGCCACCGGGGCGGCCGTGCCCAACGCGAGGGCGAGGGCAAGAGCGGAAATCACAGTTCTTTTCATCGTGTGTATGTGTTATACGTTTGTGGCTTGTGTGACGGCTTTAGTGGGAACAAACTCCGTGCCATTCCCCCGAAACCGAGCGCAAAAGTAATGTTTACGGGCAAAGCCGACCTATACCGGGGCGAAAAACACCACCCGTGTTTTATTCTTTTAACGCTGAGACGGCTGCGTGAAAAGTTTGTTAGCAGTTGCGAGGGGCTGTTTCAGCTTTCTTTACCGCTCACAAAATGCTGCCAGAGCCGCGCGAATGGGGTGTCGGCCGCGTCAGTCCCCTCCTCCGCGTACCTCCGGTACACCGATGCTCAAGCCGGTGCGGTATGGCATAAAATATATGTATGGGGACGGCCGGAAGCCGGGCATCCCGCAGGAAAACACGTCCAACCCGCGAAAAGTCACAATGTCACATTTTCCGGACTTAATCAAGCAAAGTGTCAAAACGCGCCGCCGCAAAAGGAGGGGCAACTTTTAGGAAAGTTTAACGGTGTCGGCGGCCTGTAGCGGCCCGGTGCACCCTTTTTTAAGCCAAGCCTGCACTTCGGTGACAAGATTCCGCGGTACTTTGAAGGCCAAGCCGCACCC
>CAVGTC010000042.1:0-18938 GCA_963632255.1 Lachnospiraceae bacterium
AGCTGGTAGAGCACAACACTTTTAATGTTGGGGTCTTGGGTTCGAACCCCAAGCGAATCACGCACACGAAAGGCGGGCTGCGGTTTCCATTTGGAAATTCGCAGCCCGCTTTCCGTTTTTCCCCGTTTGTTCCGGCGGGCGCAAGCGAGTGTGGCGACTGGCGGGCGCGGGAAGTTGCGGAAGTGCGAACGGCGCGGCGGTCATTCCTGCGCCTTCGCGTTGTACCCCTCGCGGTATCCCGCCTCGTACCCCTGCTCGTATTTCACGTGGTCGTCGTCGGAGAAGTCGTTGGTGTCGTCGTAGTGCGTGTGGCGGGCGTAGCCGTTCTCGCCGTCATAGCATCCGTCCTCGTAGCCGGCGGCGTGGCCGGCCGAGCGCGGCGACTGATGGTAGCCGCGCGTCTCGCGGGCTTTACGCAGGCTTTCCCCGTCGGGCTCGTCAAGCGTCACCACCTCTATGTCTCCAAGTGTGTCGACCGCTTCTTCCGCCACCCCGATGTATGTGCGGGCGGCTTTCGCGCGGCGTTTCGCTTTCACCAACTCCTCCACCTCGGCCTCCTTTTCCGCACGCCGCCCTATGACATAGCTGCAGATAAGGATTACGGGTTGCGCCATCATCCCCAAAGCCAGTGTTGCCACAAGCACCACTTCCAACAGCTTTGTAAGCGATTTCATATTTTGTGGTAGAAGCCTCCGGGGGGTAAGGCGGGGGACGCGGTTACATGACAGGGTAAACTCAATGTAACGCAAACGGAAACATCAAAAACCCGAGAGGAAATTACCCCCCCCCAGTTTTTTGGGCATTTGCCGCCTGCTATTCTTCTTTCTCAGTGGTAAAATTGCGCATTTGTTGGTATATGGCAAACATATTGCCGCATTTTTCCGGGTATTCGTGTCCTGTTTTGCCTTTTGGGTGTACTCCCCATCCCCTGCGTTTGCTTTGCTGCGGGTAGCTGGGTGACTTGCACCCGCCTGTCAAAGCGGGAACCATTTTCCCCGATTGGGCTTCCGTTTCCCAGGCGCAACATCTCACGGGATATACTGCTTGTGATGTGGTAATCGGAGCGTCTGCAAGTCGCTTGCAGGCGTACGCCTCCCGTTTTCCGGCTTCACTGTATTGGCGTTTGCCTGAAAAACCAAAGTGTCGCGTTTTGCGCCAGAAATATGGCAACCTGATTATGCACGAAACAAGGGGAAGAAGACACTCCGCACAGGGTTCAGTCACCCGATTCCCGCCGGAAGCGCAAAAAGCGCCGTCTATTTTTCCTCTCCAGCACACTCCACTTCGATGGAGCAAAAGCAACGAACGCAGAAAGCGTAAACTCTCACGCCCCAAAAACCACACGCCGCCGACTGCCTTGCGGCCACAGCACAAAAAACGGTGGCGCGACCATTCACAGGCCGCGCCACCGCGTCTATCCGTATGCTCGCACAAAAAGATGTGCGGCGGTTGTGTCAGAAATATCCCTCGCGCTTCTTCTGCTCCATTGACGCGTCCTGGTCGAAGTCAATGACGCGCGTGGTGCGCTCACTCTTTGTGGTGGTCATCATCTCCTCCACAATTTTCTCTATAGTGTCGGCCTCGCTCTCAATGGCTCCCGTCAAGGGCCAGCAACCCAATGTGCGGAAGCGTATCTTACGCATCTCCACCTGGCTGCGGTACTGCTCGGGCAGGCGGTCGTCATCGGGCATGATTATCTGTCCGTCAATCATGACCGTAGGTCGCTCCTTGGCGAAGTAAAGCGGCACGATAGGTATCTTCTCAAGACGGATGTACTGCCAGATGTCAAGTTCCGTCCAATTGCTCAACGGGAAGACGCGGATGCTCTCCCCCTTGTGTACGCGGGCGTTGTAGATGTCCCACAGCTCGGGCCGCTGGTTTTTCGGATCCCACTGGTGAAACTGGTCACGGAAAGAGAAAATGCGCTCTTTCGCGCGGCTCTTCTCCTCGTCGCGGCGCGCCCCGCCGAAAGCCGCGTCGAAATGGTGCTTGTCAAGTCCGTGCTTCAAAGCCTGCGTCTTCATCAGGTCGGTGTGTACCTTCGAGCCGTGGGTAAACGGTCCCACGCCCGCCTTGAAAGCCTCCTCATTGCTCTCCACAATGAGCTTCCACCCGTGCTCACGGGCGTACCAGTCGCGGAAGTCAATCATTTCCTTGAACTTCCACTTCGAGTCAATGTGCATCAAGGGGAAAGGCGGGCGGCCGGGCGCGAAAGCCTTTTCGGCCAGACGCACCATCACGCTGCTGTCCTTACCGATGCTGTAAAGCATCACGGGATTTTCAAACTCCGCCGCTACCTCGCGGATGATATGAATGGATTCGGCCTCAAGCTCTTTAAGGTGGCTCAGGCTGTATGTCTCTGCCATAATCTTCTGTCTGCTGCTAATTACGCACTATTTCTTTATCCTCACGGAGAAGCCCTGACGCGCCAAATCTTTTACCGCGGCCTCTATCGCGCCGTAATGCTCGGGCGCGATGCCGAGAGCGGGCAGGTCGAGCACGGGTATGTCTTCCTCAGCGTGCAGCTCGTCCGCCGCCACGGGGGCTATTATCATACCCACGCACGAGGTGTTGTTGGTGACGGGGTCGATGAGAATGAACGCGCCAGTGGGCTTGTTGGCGGCGTAGGGGTCGAAGAAAAGTTCCTTTGAGGTGACGATGACGGCGCGTCCTATCTCGTTAAGTTCCAAGTGGTCCACCTCGCTGTGCTGCAAAGTGTTGACATCCACCTTGTAAGCGAAGTGGTCGATGCGGCAGCGGGAGGTGTTGGTGGTGTGCTTGAGGTAGAAAGACTTTTGCGTGTCCATCGGCTGCTCGTCCATCCACACCAGCACGGCCTCAAAGTGTCGTCCCACCTCGGGGAGGTTGTCGGGATGTACAATCATCTCACCGCGTGAAATGTCAATCTCGTCCTCAAGCTGCAGCGTGACGCACTGCGGCGGGAAAGCGAAGTCAAGGTCGCCGTCATAGGTGACGATGCGCTTCACGCGGCTTTTCTTTCCGGAGGGCAGCGCCATGATTTCGTCGCCCTTGCGCACCACGCCGCTGGCCACCTTTCCGCTGAAGCCGCGGAAGTCGAGGTCGGGGCGCAGCACATACTGCACGGGGAAGCGGAAGTCGGAAAGGTTGTGATCGTTGCCGAGATGCACGTTCTCAAGGTACTCCAGCAGCGCGGGACCGTCATACCACGGCGTGCGCGGACTGCGCGCCACCACATTGTCGCCCTCGAGGGCGGAAAGCGGGATGCAGCGCACATCGGGGATGCCGAAAGGCGCGATGAACGACTCAAAGTCCGCAACAATCTTCGCGAAGACCTTTTCGTCAAAGTCCACCAAGTCCATTTTGTTTACCGCCAACACGATGTGCTTTATCCCAAGAAGCGAGCAAAGGAAAGTGTGGCGGCGCGTCTGCGTGATGACACCGAGACGCGAGTCGACAAGTATGATAGCGAGGTTGGCGGTGGAGCCGCCGGTTATCATATTGCGCGTGTACTGCTCGTGTCCCGGGCAGTCAGCGATGATGAACTTGCGCTTGTTGGTTGAGAAGTAGCGGTAGGCCACGTCTATGGTAATGCCCTGCTCGCGCTCGGCTTTCAATCCGTCGCACAGCAGCGCATAGTCTATCTGCCCCGCGCCGGCGTTGCCCAAACGCTCAGAGTCGCGCTGGAGGGCGGAGAGCTGATCCTCGTAAAGTTTCTTCGAGTCGAAAAGAAGGCGCCCGATGAGGGTGGATTTTCCGTCGTCCACCGAGCCCGCCGTAAGCAGGCGCAGGAGGTCTTTCTTCTCGTCCTGGTCGAGGTATTCCTCAATGGAGAGGCGTTTGCCGTCTACGACGTATGCCTCCTCGTTGGGGTTGTTGGCGTTGTTTTTCTGAGTTTCCATCCTTGCATTCTTGTGTGCCGTGCCCGCGGCGGTCAAAGGGTGCGCCCCCGTCCCGGAGACGTGCGCCACCCGCACGGCAGGAAATACGGACGGAAACGCGCCGCGCGGCGCACTTCCGTCGAAAGTGCAAAGTTAGTTTAAAGCAATTGTAAGTCAAAGGGGAAGCCCCGCTTTTGCCTTTCGTCCCCAAGCGGCGGCGCGGCGGAAAGGCGAGCCTCAGCCCTCCCTTCCGCCGTGCCTTACGGGTTTTCAAGCCACGCGCGTCACCACACCACGCCGCTTGTCCCGGCGCGGCAGTAGCCTTTCAGCTGGCAGTCGAAGACAAGCGTGGAGTAAGCGGGAAGCTCACCCTGCGAGGCCGACTGGTAGCCAAGCTGCTGGGGGATGTAAACGCGCCACCTGTCACCTATGTGCATGTACATCAAGGCGGTGGTGAGTCCCTCCACCACGCCGCTCACAAGAAATTTGCTACCACGCCCGAAGTCGGCTCCGAAGATGTCGGAGTCGGAGTAGCCACTGCGGTCAAACACCTTGCCCTCGGGATAGCTGGCCGTGGGGATGAGGTGCCCCTTGTAGGCAATCTTCACCGAGTCGGTGTAGAGCGGGCAGCCGCTGCCAGTGCCACTTTCCACTATCTCATAGCAGATGGAATCCGTCACGCCCGTGGGCTGCACCTTGGCGTAGCTCCGCGCCACACGCCATGTGGTGTATTTCTCCCAATCGTCGCCATACTGCGCCTTGGCCTGGGCTATGGAGGCCTTGGCCTTGTCCATACAGGAGACGAAGTAGTCGGCGTTGCGTGCCTGCCAGTTGGAGGTGAATTCGCCGGTGTCCGTGCTGTCGTCGTCGTCGTCCGAGCAGGCGGTGAAAGCCAGCGCGGGCAGCAGGGCGGCAAAGAGGAACAGATATTTTCTCATTGGCGTGTCGTCGGTGTGTGGGTGGGGAGTGGTTGTGGGATGTGCCCGCCGCCGCAAGCCGTCACGGTGGCGGACTTTGCTTACTGCAACTTCTTGAGCAGAGAGGTGAGGCTCACCTTCTCCTCAATGAGCGAGCGGAGAGAGTCGACGGGAACGCGCTCCTGCGTCATCGTGTCGCGGTCGCGCAGGGTAACACAGTTGTCGGTGAACGTGTCGTGGTCGATGGTGATGCAGTAGGGCGTGCCAATGGCATCCATGCGGCGGTAGCGCTTCCCTATGGAGTCCTTCTCATCGTACTTGCAGTTGAAGTGGAACTTCAACTCCTGCATTATCTCGTGCGCCTTTTCGGGCAGTCCGTCCTTCTTCACCAGCGGCATGACTGCCAGCTTGACGGGGGCGAGGGGAGCGGGCAGCTTCAGCACCACGCGGGTTTCGCCGTTCTCCAGCTTCTCCTCCTGATAAGAGTGGCACATCACGCTGAGGAACATACGGTCAACGCCGATGGAGGTCTCAATGTCGTACGGCGTGTAGCTGCGGTTTTCCTCGGGGTCGAAATACTCTATCTTGCGGCCGGAGTACTTGGCGTGCTGCGAGAGGTCGAAGTCGGTGCGGGAGTGTATGCCCTCCACCTCCTTGAAGCCGAAGGGCATCTTGAACTCGATGTCGCAGGCGGCGTTGGCGTAGTGGGCAAGTTTCTCGTGATCGTGGAAACGGTAGTTCTCCGCGCCAAAGCCGAGAGCCTCGTGCCATTTCAAGCGGGTCTCCTTCCATTTGTTGAACCACTCAATCTCCGTGCCGGGCTTAACGAAGAACTGCATCTCCATCTGCTCGAATTCCCTCATGCGGAAGATGAACTGGCGCGCCACAATCTCGTTGCGGAAAGCCTTTCCAATCTGGGCGATGCCGAAAGGCAGCTTCATACGCCCCGTCTTCTGCACGTTGAGGTAGTTGACGAAGATGCCCTGCGCAGTCTCGGGGCGCAGGTAGATGGTGGACGCGCCCTCGGCCGTCGAACCCACCTCGGTCTTGAACATGAGGTTGAACTGGCGAACGTCCGTCCAGTTGCGGGTGCCGGAGATGGGGCAGGCTATCTCCTCGTCAAGTATTATCTGTTTCAGTTCGGCAAGATCCATCTTGTTCATCGCCTCGCTGTAACGCTGATGGAGCGCGTCGCGCTTCGCCTGGTTCTCAAGCACACGGGGGTTGGTTTCGCGGAACTTCACCTCGTCAAAGCTGTCACCGAAACGCTTGCGTGCCTTGGCAACCTCTTTGTCTATCTTTTCCTCATACTTGGCAATCTGGTCTTCTATCAGCACATCGGCGCGGTAGCGTTTCTTCGAGTCGCGGTTGTCGATGAGCGGGTCATTGAACGCGTCCACGTGACCCGATGCCTTCCACACCGTGGGGTGCATAAAGATGGCGGAGTCGATGCCCACGATATTCTCGTGCAGCAGCACCATGGACTGCCACCAGTACTGCTTGATATTGTTTTTCAGCTCCACGCCGTTCTGCCCGTAGTCGTAAACCGCTCCGAGTCCGTCGTATATGTCGCTTGAGGGGAAAACAAAACCGTACTCCTTGCAGTGGGAGACGATTTTCTTGAAGACATCTTCTTGTGCCATTTATGTCGCGTTGATTGATTTTCGTGTTGAAACCAGCCGCAAAGTTAACCATTTAGGGGGAAGCCCGCGCCCGCGCCCGCTCATTTCTGCAAGCAGACCGCCCTGTCACGCGAAATGCCCGGGGTCACGGCGCAAAAGGTCCACTATACCTGCGGGGGGACGGCCGTTTTGGTACTCGCGCTTCATCCAGTCCATGTAAGGAGAGACATGTGAGAAAAAGCGACGGTAGCCCTCGCAAAGGTAGTTGAGCCCCGGCTCGCCGTCTGCGGTGCGGGCGAAGCGGTTGCGGGGGCACTCGCCGTTACAGGCGAAGAGGTAGTCGCACTCACGGCACTGGCGGGGCAGGGTGTCGCGCTTCGCCGCACCGAAGCGTTTCTGGCGGTCGCTGTACATCATGCCGGTGATAGTGTGCGTGCGTATGTTTCCCAACTTGTACTGGGGGAAGACGAAGTGGTCGCAGCAATACACGTCCCCATTCCACTCCATCACGGCAGCGTGCCCGCAAGTCTTGGCAAGGGTACACACGCCAGGTTGCACGCCGGCCCAGTTGGCGAGGGTTGAGTCGAAAAGCTGCATGAAATACTCGCCCACATCATTTGCCACCCACTCGTCGAAGAGCGCACACAGGAAGTCGCCCCATTGGCGGGGCGAGACACTGAAATCCGCCAGCTCGCCGCCCTCCTCGTCCGCCGCCGCGAGCGTTCTGCCGTCAGGGTGTCCCAGCACACGCTCCACCACAGGGGTAAACTGTATGTAGCGGCAGCCTATCTCCTTGAAAAAGGCGTAGAAATCGTGCGGGTAGTCGGCATTGAAATCGTTCACTACAGCCAGGGCGTTCCATTCCACGCCGTGCCGGTTAAGCAGCTCCACGCCACGCATCACCTGCGTGAAAGTGGGGCGCCGCCCCTTGTTGCGGCGGTACTCGTCGTGAAACTCCTGCGGTCCGTCCAGCGACACACCCACCAGCCACCCCTGCTCTTTGAGGAAGCGGCACCATTCGTCGGTGAGCAGCGTGCCGTTTGTCTGTATGCAGTTGTCAATGCGCCGCTCACCGGCGTACTTCCGCTGCAGCTCCACCGCGCGGCGGTAGAAACTGAGGGGGCGCATAAGCGGCTCGCCGCCGTGCCATGTGAAGAGCACGTCAGGCGAGGTCTGCGCGCCGATATACTCGCGTACAAAACGCTCAAGCAGGTCTTCGTCCATCACCTCGCCGGGCTTGTCGTCATACAGCTTCCCTTTCTCAAGGTAGTAGCAGTAGCGGCAGGCAAGGTTGCAGCGCGACCCGGCGGGCTTCGCCATCACATAGAGAGGGCGGGCGAAAGGTGCGTACAAAGTGGGCTTTTCCATCAGTCGGCGTGGTGTGGGAAAAAGAAAAACCTCCGGAAGCCTTGGCTTTCGGAGGCAAACAGCTACTTGCGGTGCGTACGGGACTCGAACCCGTGACCCCATGCGTGACAGGCATGTATTCTAACCAGCTGAACTAACGCACCAAAGTCGCTCCTCACGGTTTCTTCCGTGATTGCGGGTGCAAAGATACTGCTATTTTCTTACGCGCAAAACTTTTCCACGCTTTTTCTCATAGAGCAGAGGATTGTAGAAACAAAACGGCAAAAGAATAGCGCACAAGCTGCACTTTCCCAATTGCGCTTCCCATTTCAGCCTGCGCAGTCATGCCCCTGGCAACGGACAGCGTCCCACGCAAAAGCACCGTCGTTTTCCACTCTCCCTTTTCGCGCTTTGCCGCTTTAGCCGTCCATCCTAGCAAGCGGGCAAAACGGAAGCCGGGGTACACCCTTGCGTTGGGATGCACCCCGGCTTTACCGTTATTCTTTAGGCAACCGCCATTTTCATATAGCAGCCGCCCGCCGTCCGTCCCAAGAAAGGGACATACGCCGGCTGTCACTTAGCCTGCTGGCGTTCCTTATACTTTTCTATCTGGCGCAGAAGCGACTCCACGCAGAGGTCGACTCCCTCCTCAAAGGTGTCACACACTTTCTCGGCGTGAAGCTCGGTGCCGGGCAATGCCACGTTGAGCGCGGTTTCCTTGTTTTTCGCCGTTTCGGGCTTCACCACCTTCAGCACAAACTCCGCCTTGATGGCACTTTCGCAGGTTTTCTCTATCTTCGCGGCCTTCTTCTCTATGAAAGCGTGCAGCTTGTCGGTCGCGTCAAAGTGAATGGCTTGGACTTTCAGTTCCATAGTGTCCTCCTTTTCTTTTACGCCCTTGGGTGGGCTTGTTGGTATTCTTTCTTCAATTCGGCGAAGGTGGTGTGTGTGTACACCTCCGTCGTGTCTATGCTTTCGTGTCCCAGCAGCTCCTTGATGGCCTCAAGGTCGGCACCGTTGTTCAGCATTGCCGTGGCAAAAGTGTGGCGCAGCACATGGGGGCTGCGTTTCTTTTGTGTCGTCACCAGCGAGAGGTACGCTTTCACCATAGTGCGTATATGCGGCGCCGTCATGCGCCGCCCACGGCTGTTGAGGAAGAGAGCCGCCGTATCCTGCGACTCCACAGCACGTCTTTCGGTGAGATAGCGCGAGAGTTCGCCGTGCAACTCCTCGCCGAACGGTACTATGCGCTGTTTGTTGCGCTTTCCCGTCACTTTCAGCTCGCCTCGGCCAAGGTCAACGCGCCCGATGTCCAGCCCGGCCATTTCGGAAACGCGCAGGCCTGTGGTGTAGAACGTGAGCAGTATGGTACGGTCGCGCAAGCCCTCGTAGTCCTCGGGAAACTTTACATCGTCAAAGAGGCGATCCATCTCCGAAGTTTTCAGGAAGACAGGCAACGGGGCGTGCGCCTTGGGACTCCTTACCGCCCGGGCTGGGTCGGTCTCGACACGCCCGGTGCGCAGCAGGTACTTGTAAAAGGAGCGCAGCGCACTGAGGTCTTTCGCCACGGTGCGGGCGGTGCGCCCCCCGCGCATCTCCGCCGCCATCCACCTGCGTATGACATCGCTGTCCACGCTTCCCCAGTCCATCTCCGAGTCAAGCTCGCTCACGTATTCGGTCACTTTCCGCAGGCTCTCACGGTAGGTGACCACAGTCTCGGTGGAGTAGCCGCGGTCGCCCGTAAGATAGGTAAGGAAATCGTCTACGTGTCGCTGCATTTCAGCAATGCTTTTCTGAAAGCGAATGTACGAGGTTTTTCCGAACGGACAAACATTGCGCCGCACGAAATAGCTTTGCGGGGCAGCACGCGGTAACAAATCTGTCCCCCGCCGCAAGCCCTGCATAGGTTGCGGCGGGGGACAGACCCCTGCGGCGGCGGTGTCGCCTGTCGGTATTTACCTTGGAGGGGATTAGTCCTCCTCGAGGTGCAGCTTCTGCACGTATACGGCGTGCTCCTTTGCCAGACGCTTTGTCACGCTGGGCTTGTCGTATTGCTGACGGCGACGGAGCTCCTTGATAACACCCGTTCTCTCGAACTTTCTCTTGAACTTTTTGAGGGCGCGTTCAATGTTCTCGCCTTCCTTTACAGGTACTACAATCATTGTGTGGTTTGGGGTTATTTTGTTATTACTTAATTTGCAAACCTTTTGCGAGTTGCAAAATTAGACATTTCCTTGCTCCCACGCAAGTTTTGCGTTTTTTTCTTTCCACAGCCACTGCGACGGGGCAACTGTGACGGCAGTTCGCCCCACGCCCGCACCCCGCCACGCGCGCACGTGCGTATATATAATATTGCGTGCCGGGGGAAAGCAAAACAGTCTCACTGCCCCACCCGCACGCAAGCCGGCGGTGCTATAAAGCGAAGCGTGCGAAAAGCAGGGTCCCCCTGCCTTTCACACGCCCGCAAAACGGAAACACGCGCCGGGGCAGCCTCTCGTGACCGGCAGCACGCCTCTTTACGCCTCTTTCTGGAGGTGTACCACCTGCTGCGGGTAGGGGAAGTTCACGCCTTCGCGGTTGAATGTCTCGTATATCTTCTGCAAGTCCTCATGGTAAACACCCCAGTAGTCACCAGAGCGCACCCACACGCGCACAACGATGTTCACGCTGCTGTCGCCAAGAGTGTCAAGCGCGACAAAGGGGGCTTTCCCCTCGTCCGTCAGCACGCGGGTGTCGGCGGCCAATATGCCGAGCAGCAGTTTCTTCACGCGCTCCACGTCCTCGCCGTAGTCCACGCCCAACGTCCACTGGATGCGGCGCGTCTCCTCGCGGGAATAGTTTACCACGGTGGAGGTGCTGAGCGAGCCGTTTGGCACGTACACCACCTTGTTGTCAGCCGTGGTGAGGATGGTGTGGAATATCTGTATCTCGCGCACCACGCCGGTGACGCCCTGCGCCTCAATGCTGTCGCCCACGCGGTAGGGACGGAAAAGCAGGATGATGAGGCCGCCGGCAAAATTCTGCAGGTTGCCCGAAAGTGCCATACCCACAGCCACGCCGGCGGATGCGAGC
This sequence comes from Lachnospiraceae bacterium, assembly GCA_963632255.1. Lineage (GTDB taxonomy): Bacteria > Bacteroidota > Bacteroidia > Bacteroidales > Bacteroidaceae > Alloprevotella. Next base: position 10,819 of record CAVGTC010000042.1, read on the forward strand.
AGGGCGGCAAAAGAGGTGGTGTTGACACCTAGTGCCCCGATGATGGACACAATGAGCAGCACCATAAGCAGGATGTTCACCAAACTGCACAGGAAGCCTTTCACGCTGGCATCTATGTTGCGGCGGTCAAGCATGCGGCGCACGAAATGATTAATCACGCGTATGACAAACTTTCCGACAATGTAGATGAGTACCGCCGCAAGTATGTGCTTGCCTGCACTTACCGACACGTCTACGAGCTTGTCAATGGTCTGGTTGATGTTAGTCGCACTTAAATCGCTGGGCAACGACTGCAAAAAGGTTAGTGTCATTTTTCTTTATTATGCTTATTGGTTTGTTATGCTTGGCTGATTAGGTGCTTGCGCAAAACCGCGGAGAGTGTCAAGTAAGCTTGAGGCGGAAAAGCATGGAAGCCGCCCGCATTTCAGAAAAGAAAGGCTCCCCGCCCCGCCGCGTGGCGGGAGGGAAAGCCCTGTGTTAGTTCTTGTGGGCCGCGGTGTTCACTCGCCCACTATGCGGCGCGCGCCCATATAACGGCGCGAGTAGTATGCTTCGTTGGATGCGGAAACCCTCACTCCGCCGCGTGCAGCATGCACAAAGGAGAAGCTGTCGCCGTCGGGCGACACCTCCGTCACAATGCCCACGTGCCCTACGCTGCGGTTTCCACCTCCGCTACCGCCGAAAAACACGAGGTCGCCTTTCTTAAGGTCGGCCACGCGAGCAATGGGGGTGCCTTGGGTGAACTGCGAGCGCGAAGAGCGCAGGATGGGAACATTGCGCAGGCGGTAGACGAAACTTGTGAAGCCAGAACAATCGAACGCAGTAGGGCCAGACATACCCGCGCGGTAAGAGGCTCCGAGGTACTGCAATGCAGTCTTCACGACGCTCTCACCGAATGCGTTTCCGCCAAGGGATGCCGTTGCGGTCTCCGCAACATTCTCCACCTTGCGGGCGAGAGGCAACTCGGCGGTCTTTGTTTCCGTTACTGTCTTCTCCGAATGGGGGCGTGCGGGCATCGCCTCGGGCAGGAAGTCCTGCGCAAGTGCCGCCGTAACCGACAGCAATCCGATGGTGAGGCTCGCAAGGTATCTCTTTATTCGCACAACGTAGATCTTTTTTCGCAAGACAACATTTCTCCCGACGGGGAGGGAAACCGCGCTCCGCATCCAGAATGCATTTCGGCCGTCTTACAAGCGCAAATATAGCAATTTGCCTTGAAAACGAAATGTGCGCTGCGCAATTTTCTGCATTTGCCCGTGCTTTTTATGCAAATACCGCACACACTACGGCGGCGATGTGCAGTGGGATGGCTGGTCAAAAGAGTGCGGGAAGTGCGTACAGGGGATAATTGGTGAGCCACTCCTGACTGCGGTAGGGGGACATGGACAGACGCAGACCATGCAGGTCGGGATGCCTTTCCACAAAGGCACGCAGACTCTTCGCACGCAGGTTTTCCTCGGCTTTTACCTCAACGGGAATAATTTCCGTTCCACGCTGAAGGAGGAAGTCAAGTTCGCCGCGAGAGTTTTCCGCGCTCCAATAGTAAACCGAAAGCCCGCTCGCAGCCATCAACTGCTGCAGTACGTACTGCTCGGTCAATGCGCCCTTGAAGTCCGCAAGCACACCGTTACCGCCCAGCAGACTCTCCGGCGGCAGCCCGCACATCGCCGACAAAAGCCCCACATCCGAGAGATATACCTTAAACGCGGAGAAATCCTCGTAAGCGGCGAGCGGCAGCTGCCCACTCTTGCAACGGCTCACACGATGTATCAGCCCCGCGTCACGCAGCCACTCCAGCGAAAGTTCAAAGTCCTTGGCGCGTGAGCCTTCCCTTACCGCGCCATAGACAAACTTGCGGTTTTCTTTCGCAAGCTGTGACGGGACAGAACGCCACACCATACGTATGCGCGGCACTTCGGCGGCGGGGGCATGCTTGGAGAAATCGCGCTCATAGGACTCCAATATCCCGTTCTGCAAGTCCCGCACACGCTGCAGGTCACCTTTTTCAGCAAACGCAACCACTGCGGCAGGCATTCCGCCCACATAATAATACTGACGCAGTCGCTCCTCAAAACGTACGCGGAACATCGTGGCGCTTTCCCAGTCGCGCGCCCGCAGCGTCTCCACCATGCGGCATTCGCCGACAGCATTAAGGAACTCGAAGAAAGTGAGAGGATGCAGCGTGAGGAAATCCACCTTACCCACCGGAAAAGAATCGTTGCGGTGCATCGCCACACCAAGCAGCGAACCCGCAGCCATCACATGAAGATGGGGGGATTTCTCACAGAAATACTTCAGTGCCGTGACACCACGCTCGGCTTCCTGTATCTCGTCAAGCACCAAGAGTGTACCCTCGTCCACTTCCACCCCTGTGGTCCACTGTATGGCTTTGGTCACGCGTTCCGTCTCAAAATCATGGGCAAAGATACCACGCGCCATCTCGTTTTCCTCAAAGTTGACATATGCGCACCGGGCGTAAGCCTCACGGGCAAACTCTTTCATAAGCCAGGTCTTACCCACCTGCCTCGCCCCTTGCACGATGAGCGGCTTTCTGTCGTCACTTTCTTTCCACGCATAAAGGCGTGCCATTGCGTCCCTCTTCATAATAGTCTGTGGCTTTGCGTTTCCTGTACTGCAAAGTTGCGAAACAATCCGGGCTGGCACGCAAGTTCGTCCTTAAAAGTGTAAGATTTTACAAAAGTTCGTCCTTAAAAGTGTAAGATTCCGCGAAAATTCGTCCTTAAAAGTGTGGACGTGAAGACAGGGACGGCACGAGAATGGGAGGGAAATATGTCAAGTTCTACGCGCGAAACAAAGTCCGCCTGCGTTTTGCCGCAACTTGTGAACGCATTTCGCACAGAAAGCGGCGCTTCCCCAATGAGTTCGATAAGGAGCTCTACCGCAATAAAGACACACCTTATTATATATAGCCGCAAAACGAATGCACCCGCCGCCCCAGTAACTGCGCAAGCGCAGAGCATCCCGAAGCATGCCAGTCTTGTGGCGGACACACAGGGACATAAGCAAACGGGCGTTTTTCAGCGCGGTGGGGCGCGGGACTTGTCTTTTCCGAATATTGCTTACCTTTACCGCACAATGCGACAGCCGCCGCGTCGCAATGTGTGCGCAGCCACACGATGCGCCCGCCACACGCGGCGCGGCAGAAGACAATGGCGCGAAACAGGCCCGAAGCGCGGCGAGCCTCCCCCCTCCCCTGACACAACCAAAAAACCTTAATACCATGGCAATAGAAAAAACATTGGTGCTGCTCAAACCCTGCACCCTGCAGCGCGGACTTGCGGGGGAAATCATAAGCATGTTTGAGCGCAAAGGGCTGCAACTGTGCGGAATGAAGATGATGATGCTGAATGACGAATTGCTCAGCGAGCACTACGCGCACCTCAGCGCGAAGCCGTTCTTCCAGCGCGTGAAAGACTCTATGATGACAGCTCCCGTGGTGGCTCTTTGCCTGAAAGGCGTGGACGCCATCGCCGCTGTGCGGGCACTCGCGGGGCCGACCAACGGACGCAACGCCGCCCCCGGCACGATACGCGGGTCGTACTGCATGAGCTTCCAGGAGAACATCGTCCACGCGTCCGACTCCCCCGAGGCGGCAGCCTCCGAGCTGAAACGCTTCTTCGCTGACGGCGAGATATACGACTGGCAGCAGTGCGCCCACCCCTACCTCTACGCGGGCGACGAGTATTGCTGACCGCAGAAGCCGGGCGGGCGTAAGGGGCGGGGCGGGAAAAGGCGGCCGCATTCGTTTTGCCTTTCGCGCGGCTACCACTACCTTTGCACAAAGAGAAAGAATACTGACACAGCAAAGCCACCGCAGGCACAGTTCCGCACGATGGGAAAGGAAAAGCGGGCGTTCCCGTCATACCCAACACACACAGCCGGACTTGACAGGGCTTTGCCATAACGTGGGGACGCATCTTCCGCACAAGAAAGAAAATGGACAACTACATCGTTTCGGCACGGAAATACCGCCCCACCACCTTTGACAGCGTGGTGGGGCAGGGCGCGCTGACCACCACCCTTAAAAACGCCATCGCGCAGGGGAAACTGGCGCACGCCTACCTTTTCTGCGGTCCGAGGGGCGTGGGGAAGACCACCTGCGCCCGCATCTTCGCGCGCACCATCAACTGTCTCCACCCCACCCCCTCCGGCGAGGCGTGCAACGAGTGCGAGAGCTGCCGCGCCTTCAACGAGCAGCGGTCGTACAACATACACGAGCTTGACGCCGCCTCCAACAACTCGGTGGAGGACATACGCAACCTCATCGACCAGGTGCAGATACCCCCGCAAGTGGGACACTACAAGGTTTTCATCATAGACGAGGTGCACATGCTGTCGCAGGCGGCGTTCAACGCTTTCCTCAAGACCCTTGAGGAACCGCCCGCGCACGCCATCTTCATACTCGCCACAACGGAGAAACACAAAATACTGCCCACCATCCTCAGCCGCTGCCAGATATACGACTTCTCACGCATATCCGTGGCCGACATCGCCGCCCACCTGCGCGGCGTGGCCGACAAAGAGGGCATAAGCTACGAGCCGGAGGCGCTGCACGTGATAGCCGAGAAAGCCGACGGCGGCATGCGCGACGCGCTCTCTATCTTCGACCAGGTGGCGAGCTTCACCGAGGGCAACATCACCTACCGCAAGGTGATAGAGGATCTCAACGTGCTCGACTACGACGAGTATTTCGGAATAACCGACGAGCTGCTGCGCTGCGACATCCCCGCCGCCATGGTGCGCTTCAACCGCATTCTCTCCCACGGCTTCGAGGGCAACTACTTCATCGGCGGACTGGCGGCGCACCTGCGCAACCTGCTGATGACGCGCGATGAGGCGACACTGCCGTTGCTGGAGGTGAGCGACACAGTGCGCGAGCGCTACCGCGAGCAGGCACAGCGCTGCAAGCCGCGCCTGCTTTACCGCGCCCTCAAGCTGTGCAACGACTGCGACCTTGCCTACCGCGCCTCGCGCAACAAGCGGCTCCTTGTGGAGCTGACGCTCATAGAGGTGGCGCAGGAGGCGGCCGACGGGGGGGACGGCGGCGAGGGCTGTGGGCGTGGCCCTATACGAAGACTAAAACCCATATTCAAAAGCGCGGCCGCCCCGCAGGGCACCCCCGCGACTCCCCGGACGGCAACGGCACAGCCCGCCGCCCAGGCTTCCTCCCCCGACACGCGGCAGCCCGCCGCACCGACTCCCGCACCCGCCGCGCCGGCAAAGGCACGCCGCACCGCGCACACTCTCTCGATACGCTCGCTGAGGGCGGACTACGAAAACAAGAACGCGCAGCCCGCCACGGGCACTGCCGCGAAAGCCGCGCCAGCTGCCGCACCCGCAGCTCCGAAGCAGGAGACGCCTTTCGACGAGAAAGAGCTTGCGTACCACTGGTACAGCTACGCCCAGGCACTGCCGCAGGAACAGAGCGCCACGGCCGGCCGCCTTAAAAACATGAAGCCGGCACTGCTACCCGGCTGGGTGGTGGAGGTGCCCGTCGACAACGAAATTGTGGAGGAATACATACGCCGCATCCAGACGGAGCTTGTCACCTACCTGCGCACGCAGCTGCGCAACGACCACATCACGCTGCGCCTGCGCCTCGTGGAGACGGGCGACAACGGGCGGGCGTACAGCCGGATTGAACAGCTTAACGACATGATGCGCCGCAACCCTGCCCTGGCGCAGCTGCAAAAGGAGCTGCAGCTGGAGCTTGCGTGACAGCGCAGCCCACGCGACAAAGCGGCACGCCCAAAGCGCCACCCCGCTCGCGAAACACCGCGACACCAAGCCAACAGACGGGAAACGCCGCCGCGCGGCGCAAGCCCCACACACCGCATACAGAAAAGCGAAAGAACAAAACCCATCAATGGAAAAGACACCGCACAAGTATGTCACCGTAGCATACGAACTCTACGCCGACAACGCCGAGGGCGTACACGAGCTCATCGAGAAAGCTCCCGCCGAGCACCCTTACCAGTTTATCTCCGGGCTCGGTGTGACGCTCGACGCCTTCGAGGCCAACATCGCGGGACTGGAAGAGGGAAGCGACTTCGACTTCACGCTCTCCGTCGACGACGCCTACGGTCCTTACGTGGACGAGCATGTGCTCGACCTTGACAAGAAGACGTTCTGCGTGGACGGGCGTTTTGACAAGGACACCATCTACCCGGGCGCAGTGCTGCCGCTTGTCAACGCCGACGGCAACCACTTTGACGGCCTTGTGCTGGACGTGAAAGAGAACACAGTGCGCATTGACCTCAACCACCCGCTCGCCGGAAAGGCACTGCACTTCAAGGGCAAGGTGGTAACCATGCGCCCCGCTACGGACGAGGAGATTCAGGGCATGATAAACATGATGAGCGGCGAAGGCTGCGGCTGCGGCTGCGAGGACTGCGGCGACGAGTGCCACCACCACCACGACCACGAGGGCGACGGCGGCTGCTGTGGCGGCGGGCATTGCCACCACCACTGAGAAAGCGCGGCGGCGCAACCGCCGCGCCAAGAAAGAGGGAGGCGCGTGCCACAAAGCGCGCCATACACCACGGCGGATGTGGGAAACGGGAGAGGAGAAGCCCGCAGAAGCGGCGCGGCGCACCCCCGCTCCCCGCATCCGCCTTTTTTCTTACCACCATCTGACGCAAGACACCACAATGAACACTTTCGGAGAACTGTTCCGCCTCACTACCTTCGGCGAAAGCCACGGCGCGGGTGTAGGCGGCGTGATAGACGGAATGCCCGCCGGCGTGGCCGTTGACACCACATTCATACAGCATGAGCTCGACCGCCGCCGCCCGGGGCAGAGCGCGCTGACGACGGGACGGCGCGAGGCGGACAAGGTGGAGCTGCTGTCAGGCGTCTTCGAGGGACGCGCGACGGGATGCCCCATCGGCTTCCTTGTGCGCAACGCCGACCAACGCTCCTCCGACTATGACAACATGAAGAATGTCTTCCGCCCCTCGCACGCCGATTACACCTACTGGCGCAAATACGGCATACGCGACCACCGGGGCGGCGGACGCAGCTCGGCACGCGAGACGCTCGCCCGCGTGGTGGGCGGGGCTTTCGCACGCCTCGCCCTCAACGAGCGCACCGGCATACGCGTGGCGGCATACACCTCGCAGGTGGGGGACATCGCCCTGCCCGGCGGATACGCCGACTACGACCTCTCGCTCACCGAAACCAACGCCGTGCGCTGCCCCGACCCCGCCACTGCGGCAAGGATGGAGCGGCTCATCGCCGAAGTGCGCGACGCGGGCGACACGGTGGGCGGTGTGGTGACCTGCGTGGTGACAGGCTGCCCGGCAGGACTGGGCGAACCGGTCTTCGGAAAGGTGCAGGCTCGCCTCGCGTCCGCTATGCTGGGCATCAACGCGGCAAAGGGCTTTGAGTACGGCACGGGTTTCGCCGGCGCGGCACGCCGGGGCAGTGAGGAAAACGACGTCTTCGCGCCCTCTCCCGCCACTGCGGGCGGCATAACCACCCTCACCAACCGCAGCGGCGGCATACAGGGCGGCATCACCAACGGGCAGGACATCTACTTCCGCGTGGCTTTCAAGCCCGTCGCCACCCTCCTGCGCGAGCAGCAAACCGTCGACAAGGCGGGAAACGCCGCCACCATTGCGGCGCGGGGGCGCCACGACCCGTGCGTACTGCCGCGTGCCGTACCCATAGTGGAGGCGATGGCGGCGATGGTGATGGCGGACGAGTGGCTGCTGTCACAGTCCGTAAACGCCCGCTAACCCCCAGAAAAAGGCAAAATATTCGCCGAAAAAACATATTTAAACGTCGAAAGCGCGGATTTTGCAAAGAAAACCTTGCAAAAGTTTGCTTTGTTATTACAAAGCCCTATATTTGCACTATCAGTTGTCGTGAGACAACACCAACAAATAGTTTAGTTAAGTCTAGTTTAGTTTTTGTGTTGGTTAATGGGGATCTGCAGAGGCAGCGTCCCCATTAATTTTGTCAACACACCTCAGATATTCCCCACGCTGGACAATATAACGCCCCTCCAATCCGTACAGGGAAAGCCCGCAAGACGCCATATTGATTATTTCGCTGCTCCGGTACCGTTCATTTCGCTGTTGCGGTACCGCTAGTTA